>NZ_JBDPLT010000054.1:0-57297 GCF_039871775.1 Plantactinospora sp. B5E13 | reverse complement strand
CACCTGCGAGGTGCCCTCTCGAACCGAGCGATAGAAGCCTGAAGCACTCCTATCCTTCCAGTTCAGAGGGCACTTTCTATCTCCGGGGTCCTGCCGGGCCGATCTTCATCGGTGGATCGAGGCTCAGCTCGGCGATCAATCCATGGCCCCAGTTGGTACGACCAGGGCCTGGCTCAACACCCACCAGAGCACGACCCGCCAATGTCATCCCGCTCAATGCCCCGATCCGCAGACCAGGTGACCTTCGCCTTCGAGAAGGTGTTCCGGATGTACCCGGGCAAGATCGCCCCTCGGACTCTTCTGCGGGTGTTCGCCTGCCTCGCACGGCGTCTGATTATCCGATCCTTCATATCAGTCCGGTTCCACGATCTCGGGCCATAGGCCCCGCGTCGATCTGTAGTCCCGCTTCCGAAACCCGACAGGCAGGCATGGATTGCGGCAGGCAGGGCTGGCATGATCCAGACGTGCGGAGGACCCTCGTCCTGATCGGACTCGTAGCCTCGTTGACTGCCTGCGCCTCGTGCAGCGTTGGCACCCAGAACGAGCGCTACCGGCTAAGTTCCCCCTCGATGGAGCCGACGATCGCGGAGGGTTCGACCGTCACCGCCGAGGTGGTGAAGCCCGGCGCGTACCAACCGCGCACCGGTGACGTCGTGGTGTTCGAAGTACCGGACACCTGGAGACCCGCCGAGCAGGAGCCGCCACGGATCTACCGAGTGGTGGCGGTGCCCGGCGACACCGTCAGCTGCTGCGACGATCAGGACCGGATCATCCGTAACGGCACGCCGCAGGACGAGCCCTACATCAGGACAGGGGACGGCCTGCCGCCGGACTTCCAGGCCGTCACCGTGCCGCCGGGAACGGTCTACCTCCTCGGCGACAACCGAGGCGTAGCCAACGACTCCTCGCAGAACGGGCCACTGCCGACAGCAAACGTGATCGGCGTCGTCAAGCTCTGAGCAGGAAGGCATCACGATCCGACGCCAACGGCCGGCCCGAAGGGGGCCGGCCGTTGGCGGTACGTACGTCAGCTCTCGCGGTTCGGGCTGGTGTAAGCCTCCCACTCCTCAGGACTCGGCGGCCACGGCGCCCAGTACGGCAGGTAGAAGGCCCGTCGCGGGGGATCCGCGACCGTGAAGGGTTTGAACTCCGGGTCCGCGAGCATCCGGTAGACGAACTCGGTCGTCGACATGTCGAACCGGTGCCACGGCTCGCCGCCCTCCTTCCGGGCGACCACCGGCCACCGGTCCGAATCCACGGAACTGCCAGCGAGCCAGAAATACTCCCCCTCGGTTACGTCGGAACCCCACTGAATCAGTCCCGACCCCTTGTCAGGCGCATAGACCCCATAGGGGGCGAACATTTCAGCGAAAATCGCATTCTCGCCTTCCCGCTGCCTGTCCCTGGCCCAGGTACGAAGCAGTGGGCGTTCGTCGTGCCCGTCCGTCAGCCGCATCAGGCTCAGATACCCCGAGAACGACCCCGGCACGAACCGCCGGGTCAACTCCTTGAAGTCGGCAGGCAGCGCGACGCCGAGTTCCGTCTCCACCTGCTCCCATCCGGAACCCTCGGGATCGTGGCGCCAGCCGGTCACCTCGATGATCCGGTCCACCCAACTCATCTTGTTTTGTTCCTCTGCCTTCGAAAGTCACGGCACATTTAGGACGACGGTGTCGACGATCACCTGGCCGCTGGCTGTCCAAGCCTTCATCGTGATGCTATCGGGGATCGGGTTGCTACCCGTGTAGTTGGGTATCGACATGTAGAACACTGTGTTGTTCTCGGTAGCAGCCGCGATCTGGCTCTCGTATCCTTGCATGACCCTTCGGTTGGCGTCGGGATACATTGGCACCAGATTGCGAAGGTCGTACCCGCTGCCACCGAGCTGGCGACCGAGCAGATGGCCTCGGTCGAGGCCCTTCCTGCTGCCCTTCGGGAAGGTGTCCGCGAAGCCCGGCTTGTCTGAAGGCCAGGGCGCGGGCGAGCCGATGATCATAGTGTCAGGAATGCCCGGCTTCTGTAGGTTCCCATTCTGGTCGACGTAGTTGAATCCGGTGTGGCTGAGGCACGCCATGGCTCCCCTCGCCCTACCGTGGGCGTCGAGTGGCAGATAGTAGGTCCAGTTCTGCCCGCCCTCGTCACAGTCGTGCCGCGTTCTGGGGACGGCCACATCGCCCGGATTCCACTCGACCTGCCGTTCGGGGGTGGTGAGCAGGCCCAGTTCGTAGTTGGGCTTGTCGCCGACCGGGCTTTCGCTCTGGGTGCTCCCCGCAGGTTTGGCATCCAGGAAGATGTCGGCGAAAATCCGGATGAAGGTCAGGGCCGGGTTGCCCCGCGACTTCGTGATGCTCTTGCCGACCCCCTTAACGGCGTCGACGATGTCGTCGATGATTCCGAGGTGGCCATCGATCTCGACGCTGCCGATCGGGTTGCCACCGCCGAAGGCGTACCGGTTGGCGTTCCAGGGGTCGAAGCCGAGGTTCAGGTCGGACAACGCGCCGTTGTAACTGTCGCGAGACAGGAACCGGTTCAGGTCCGGACTGTAGTCACGGAAGCCCATGTCGTAGTCGCCGGACGCCTGGTCCCAGCGCTTCCCGTTGAAGCGGTAGGCGTTGTACGGCTCCTTCGTCGGGTCCGCCGCGTCCGGCTTGTCGATACCGGTGAACTCGGCCTCGTTGTTCTTGCCGTACGCCGTGTAGCCGTACGTGGCCTTGGTGTCACCGGTCTCGTCGGTCAACTGCTCGACGTCGGTGTGCGGGTTGTACCCGTAGTAGGCATCCTCCTCGGTCCCGTCGTCCTTGTGCGTGACCTGGGACAGCCGTTCTCCCCACGGGGAGTGCTGGTACGACTTCGCGAGCTTGCCGGCGACCTCCTCGTCCAGCACCTCGGTGGAGAGCCCGAGGTAGTTGAACGTGGTGGTCTTCTCCTTGGCACCGCCGGCGTCCGTGGTCTTGGTGGTCGTCCGGTCCAGCGGGTCGAAGGTGTATTTCGTGACCGACGTACCTGTGGAATTCTTCGTCCGCTTCTCGACCGTGTGGTCGAAGCCGTCGTAGACGTTGCGTTCGATCACGGTGCCGGCGGACGTGACCGTGTCCAACCGACCGAACGGGTCGTAGTTGTACGACGACTTCACCCCGCCGGTCTCCGCCGTGAGGAGACGGTTCCGGTCGTAGTTGTACGCCGTCGTGGTGCCGCTGACGGTCTGGCTGATGACGTTGTTGTTGGCGTCGTGGACGTAGCTCTCGGTGCCCGGCGTGTCACCGGTCTTGGTCACCGACACCAGCCGGTCACGTGGGTCGTACGTGTGCTCGGTGGTGTTGAAGATGTAGGCGGACGCATTGTCCGCGCGCATTTTCTTGTTGACGTCCCTGGTGCGGTTGCCGTTCAGGTCGTAGTACATGGAGTGCTCGGAGACGACCACCCCGTTCGGCTTCTTCTCGACCTGATATTTGAGCTTACCGTCGAGGTAGTACGAGTAATCGACGGTGTTGCCGTTGCCCTTGGTCTCCCTCAGCTTCTCGCCGCGGTCGGTGTACGTGTACCTGGTCACCTTCGCGTCCGGGTCGCCGTCGAACTTCCCGTTGGTGACCGTCGACACCAGATCCCGCGGGTCGTATCCGTACGCGGCGTACTGCTTGTCGTGCTCGACCGTCAACGGCGCGCCGTTCTCGTTGTACTCGAACGACGTGGTGTTCTTTACGGTCCCGTCCAGGAACTCCTCGACCTTTTCGACCTGGTTGAGTCCGTTGTAGGTGACCGCGTACTCGTCCACCCGGGAGCCGGGGCTGGCGTCGCTGATCGTGGTCAGGTTGCCGTTCGGGTCGTACTCGTAGCGGTAGTCCTGCTTTTCGTCGTCCGCCTCGCCGGCGTTGTTCCGGACCAGCTTGACCGCGTCGGCGACGACCGTCCCGCCAGCCTGGTCGGACAGCGACACCTTGTGGCTGTTACCTTCGGCGAAGCTGTACGAGCCGAGGCTGACCCAGGCGCCAGCGTTGACGGTCTGGTTGACCGTCCGCGCCGCGTCACCACCGCCGTGGCTGACCGTGTACTTCGCGTCCGTGGCCGCACCCGGCACCGTCGGATAGCGGGCGAAGACCTCGTACGTGCCCGGCTGCGGCACGTTCAACTGCCAGGTGAAGGTGTTCGCGCCGGTCCCCGCCGGCCGGGTGACGTAGTTCGTGCCGTACTTGTTGCCGGCCGTGGTGGCCGCGGTCCAGGTGCCGACGGCGGTGGTGTTGTGGAAATCGGAATTGTCGACCAGCACCACCTGCTTGCCGACCGGCACGCCGTCGTCCGCCCGGGACCTCAGCTTGCCGTCCGGGTAGTAAGTCCAGGTCATCGTGCGGTTCGCCGACGAGTTCGAAGGGTCCTCACCGGCCGGCGTCAGGGTCCGGCTGGTCTGGGCGCCGAGTTCGTTGTAGGCGTACGAGGTGACGATGCCCCAGGGGTCGCTGCTGGTCTTCGTCCAGCCGTTGTCGAAGTACGTGTAGGTGGTGTTGTTGCGGGTGGACTCCCCTGCCGACGGCGGCGCCGACAGGACCTTGAGCCGGCCCACCTCGTCGTACTCGTAGGTGGTGACGTCCGCCGTCTTGTAGCGCGAGTCCTGCTCGTCGTACGCGGTACGGCTTTCCTTGACCCGGTTCAGCTTGTCGTAGACCTTGACCGTGGTGAAGTCGTCCGGGTCGTCCGTGGTGTCCACACCCCGCGGGCTGATCACCTTGGTCTGGTTGCCGACCTCGTCGTACCGGTACTCCGTGATGCGGTAGGTGATGGTGCCCGCCTCGTTCTTGTGCGGGACCTTCACCCGACTCGGCTTGCCCCGGGGGTCGAGCTCTGCCTCGGTGATGTTGCCGAGCTGGTCGGTGGTGGTGGTGACGAGGCCGTCCCGGTCGTAGGTCTGGCGGGTCGACTTGCCAGCGGCGTCCGTGGTCTTGATGAGCCGGTGCGCCTTGTCGTACTCGCGCAGCGTGGTGTAGTCGAGCGGGTCAGCCGTGGCGTTCTTCCGCCGGTCGACCACCTTCCGGACGTTGCCCACGTTGTCGTACTCGTACGTGATCGTCTCGCCCTTGGCGTTGGTGACGCTGGTGAGCTGGTAGATCTCGTCGTAGCCGTTCGTGGTGGTGTAGTCGCCCTCGTCAGGGGTGAGGTTGCCCTTCGGCTCGGTCACGGTCAGCAGGTGCCCGGCCTTGTCGTAGGTGTAGGAGGTCTTCCGCTCCGGATCACCCGCGACGTTGACCGGGGCCAGCGAGTGCTCGAGCTGGTCGGCCTCGTCGTACGACGCCTTCAGCACGGCACCGTTCGGGGCGTACGACTCGTAGACGTTGTCGTTCTCGTCGTACAGCGGAGCGGGTGTCGTGATCCACTCGTCGGCGTCCTGGTTCTTGGCCACCTTCCGCTCGAGCGGACGACCGAAGGTGTCGTACGTCTGGGTGGTGTCGTGGTCCAGCGCGTCGGTGACCTTGAGCACGTTGCCGCGCTCGTCGTAGACGAACTCGGTGGCCCGGGTCTCCGCGTCGGTGATGGTCTGCGGATAGCCGTTCGGGTCGAAGCGGCTGTTGGCCGTGATGTTGCCGTTGGCGTCCGCGACGGTGAGCAGCTGCCCCCAGTCGTCGTAACCGTAGGACGTCCGGTAGTCGGTGGGGTCTGCGGTGGTGTTGCCCATCGGGTCGACAACCCAGGACAGGTCACCGTCGGTCTCGTAGCCGAAGGTCCACTTTCGGCCCTCGGGGCTGGTTTTTTCGATCAGGTCGGCGACGTATCCGTTGAGCTGACGCTGGTAGGTCAGCACCATCCCTGAGGTGCCGTTGGCGACCGCCTCGGCGTCCTTGATCTCGGTCGGATAACCGGTCTTCGGATCGAAGCTCCAGCTCGAGACCGCACCGTTGTCCTCGCGCAACTGGGTGACGTTGTGATCGTCGTCCCAGGTCAGGGTCATCGTCTGGTCTTTTGCGTTGGTGGTCTGGTGTGCCCGGCCGTAGGCGTCCATCAGGTACGTCGTCGCGCGGTTCTCCGCGTCGGTCACCACCGTCTGGACGGTGTCTTCCTGCGGCCCGTCCGGATCGGTGTAGGCGAAGTCGGTCGGGTGGTCGAGCCGGTCGGTGTACGTCTTCGTCCGCCAGTGGAACTTCGGGTCGTCCTGCGGCGGCGAGTAGTACGCCAGCTCGGTGGCGTTGTCCCGGGGATCGGTGACCTTGACCAGCTTGACGTTCTTGTTGCCCTGGGTCATGTCGTAGACGAACTTGAACACCTTCGGGTCGCCGTTGGTCGAGCCGGCGCCGTCGATCAGCTCACCCAGCAGGCCCTTGTCCGTGTACGTGAACGTGAGTTTGCGGCCCGAGATGTCGGTGATCTGCGAGACGTGGTCGATGATGTGCGGGTTGGTCAGGTTCGACGCCGACTCTTTCGTCCAGTTGGTGTCGTCGATGTGGAAGTAGTCGTCACCCTTGGCGTAGTAGTCGATGGTCAGCGTGCGCCGGCCGGTCGGGTCGGTCAGGTACTTGAGGAACTTGGTCGGCTTGTTGTTCGACTTCCGCTCCTCGTACGTGAACAGCAGCTCGTTGAGGTTGTTGTCGACCACCGCCGACAGGTAGCCGTCGCAGTCGTAGAAGAACTTCGTCCGGTCCGGCCGGGTCAGCTGCCAGGCCCGCGACTCCTCCGTCTTGTTGCCGCAGGTCACCAGCCGTTGCAGGTACAGGTGCACGCCCTTCGGGCTCACCCACTGCCCGGCGGTCGGGTCCCAGGTGAACCAGTGACTCGTCCCGTCGCCGTCGGTCAGGGTGACCTTGGTCGGGTTCGGGTTCGGGTGGAATTCCAGCGGCGTGCCCAGCCGCATCAGCGAGGACGCCTGCAACGACCAGCCATACCCGGCGACCGTGTCGGTGGTGTCCAGCGAGTTGTACGCCAGCCGGACGAAGGTCGACAGGCCCCGGGACGGGTTGCTGAACGCGTCGTACGACCACACCGTGTTGCCGGCGTACAGGTTGTTCATCAGGGTGCCGCCGGCGCCGGTGTTCTTCCCGACGTACGAGTAGAACTTCTCCAGCCCGAGCTGGTTCGAGGTCGGCTCCGCCACCGCCACGATCTGGTCCAGCGAATCGATCGGCACCGTGTCCGAGAGCCACTCGGTGGTGCCCTTCTTGTGCAGCTCCCACTTCAGGACGTAGTCGGTGCGTTTGTTCCCCTCGGTGCTCGGCGGCGGCGTCTTCACCTGCGCCGACACCGTTACCGCCTCCCCGGCACCGACGTCCTTGCCGAGCGGGGTCACCGCCTGGTTGACCGGGTCGTCCAGCGGAATGCCGTCGGCCCGGGCCCACCGGTACGACAACTCCCACTGCGCCGCCGACCAGGTCCCGGTGGTCGGGTTCGACACCGTCACCGGCACCGTGTAGGTGCTGGCCGGCGCCAGCTCCCGTGGCGTCTCCGGGGCGTGGTACGTCTGCGCCGCGGTCGGCGTGATGTAGGTGACCACCAGCTTCGGCCGCAACTGCGGCTCCGCCGCCTCGCTGGACAGGAACAGCGTCCGCTCCGCCGGGCTGGTCTCGTTCGCCAGCCTTACCAGGAAGCCGTGGTTGGTCGTGGTACCGGAGACCCAGCGCTGCACGACGTCCTTGACGTACCAGATCCGCCACGCCGGGTCGTCGGTGTTGCCGGTGACCGTGTCCGGCACCGCCGGGTCGTAGTTCCCGCCCTTGGTCCATGGGACGCCGGTGGCGGCGTTGTCCCAGGAGGCGCTCGCCTCGTCGAACGCCTGGTTGAGCGCGTGCACCTGGTACGTCGCGTTCGCCGGGTTCGGCGTGGTCACCGACCACAGGTCGAACTCGGCCTCCAGCACCTGGGCGTTGTCCGGGATCGAGGACACTCCGGGGAACCGGACGACGCTGCGGGCCGTGCCGTAGGTGCCGGAGTTGTTCCCCACCATCAGCCACGGGTTGCCGGCCAGTACGTCGTGCCCGGTCGACGGCTGGGCCGAGGTCAGCGTGGTGTCCGGGGCGTCGCCCTGGAGCACCTGTACGGTCCGACCCGCCCGGGGCAGCCGGACGATCTGGGTCGGCGCCGGGATCAGCGTGCCGTCCCGGGTCTTCACCGCGACCATGTAGTAGTAGACCTGCCCGAACGGGTCCTCCGAGTCGACCGGGGTCGGCGTCGCGGTGGTGTCGGTGAACGTCGTCGTCCCGTCCGGGACCGGCGCCACCAGGGTCGCCGCCGACGGCGTGTAGGTCTGGAACACCGAGCGGTGCACCTGGTACTCGACGATGTCGCTACCGGCGTAGTCCGACCAGCTCAGCTCCGCCCCGGTGGAATGGATCGTCGTCGGCGACTCCAGGGTCACCCCGGGCCGGCCGTAGTTAACGATCAGCTTGGGGCTGTTCTCGTTCTCGCCGTTGTAGGCGTACTCCGCCGCCTCGTACCGCGGGCCGCCCCGGCCCAGGGTCGCCTCGTCCGCCGCCTTGAGCATGAACCCGTGGTTGGCGGTGCCGGTCAACCAGGACTGCACCACGTTGGTCACCGGGAACCGGTGCCAGACGCTCGACTCGTCGGCCTTCTTCACCGCGCCGGCCTTGGTGAACCGCACCGCGTCGGCGATCACCGCGACCGAGTTGGAGACTCCGGCGTCGCCCAGGATCACCCGGCCGGTGGTGCCGGCGGTGAATCCGAACGTGCCCAGGGTTGCCCAGTGCGCGACCCCCGGCACCTGCTGGTTGACGCTCTTCGGGGTGGTGCCGGCGCTGTGCACGACCTGGTACGGCGCCGCGGTCGACCGGTCCGTCGCCGTTACGTAGTGCGCGTCCACCGTGTACGTTCCGGCTTCCGGCAAGGTCGGGATCCAGGTGAACGTCTCACCGGAGACCGTGTTCTTGTTGTATTTGTACGTGCCGTTGACGGCATACCGGGTGTAGTCGGTGTTACCCGACGCCGGCCAGTCCCCGCCGATCGCCGTCTTCGTGGTGTCCTGGTCATCGACCGTGACCACCGTCGCCGCCCCGGTCCCCATACTCGTGTTGACCGAGTTCCAGTTCACCGTCGACTCGGTCCACGGCGCCGTCACCTGCCGCGCCTCCATCGGCACGTCGTACGCGTTGGTGGTGTGCTCTTGGTCGAAGTACATCTCCAGCGACGCGGAGGCGATGGTGGTGTTCTGCGGGATACCGGTCAGGTCGAACCTGACCAGGCTGCGGGCCCGGGACGACGTCGTGGTCCCCACCGACAGCCGCCAGTTGCCGTCGTAGTTGCCGGTCGGATCGTCCGAGGTGATCATCGCATCCGCCGACTCCGACGGGGTCGGCTGAATCTTGATCGTCGGGTCGACCGTCACCGGGAAGACCCGGGCCGGGTCGGCCAACCATGCCGGGTCGGCCGAGACCGTCAGCGTCGGCGCCGTCCCCGAGGTGTCCAGCCGCTGGGTGACCCGGTCGCTCCACGCCTTCCCGTACGGCGATTCCGCGTCATCTCGGGAGTCGAACATGAACGGCGCCGGCATCACCAGCAGCACCTGACCGCTGTCCGGGTCCCGGAACTCGATCGCCTGGTCGTCGCGCTGTGACACCGACAACCGCCCCGGGTCCAACCGGAACGTCATCGAGGTGGCCGCCGAGGGGCGGTTCAGAATGATCGACTCCTTCAGCGCCTCTCCCAGCACCTGGTAGGAGACGTCGACCCCGTCGACCAGATCGCGGTAGGTGACCGTGTCACCGTCCACCGTGGGCGTGACCTTACGTCCGGCACCGGCCAGGCCGAGCCGGATCCGCTCACCACCCAACTCGAACCGGACCAGGTCGTCGCTGCGCCCACCGAACCGGCTGGCGAAGGTGTTGCTGGTGTTCGCGTACCCGCCGTCGTCGGCCGGACGGAGGTTCGTGTCGATCGGCAGAAAGCGGCCCGACCCGCCCTGGTAGAACCGGGCCGCCGTCGACACCTCCGCCTGGATCTGCCCGTCGGACATCTCGAAGAACCGCGTCGTCGCCGACCGCCGATCGGTCAACTCGCGAACCCGCTTCGCCGGCTTCACCTCGCGGCCGGCCGGCGCCGCCTGATCCACCGCCAGGCCCGGGCTCACCGGCTCTGGGCGCTCCCGGCGCGGCCCGGCGCCGACCAGACTCCGCGCCACATCACCCAGCCGCGAAAGCCAGCCGCTGTCATCACCGCCGGTACCGGCGGCCCCGGTCCGCGCTGCCTGCCCCGACGGCACGGACTCCACCCCGCCGAGCGTGACCACCAGGGCCAGCACCAGGACGGTGGCCAGCACCCCGCGCAGCTTTCCCATCAGCCCTCACCCTCCGCACCGACGCAGACACGTCGGGCCGACGGTAGAAGCCGGAGATACCTTCGCCGCTATCGCCGACATACTCGCCGGGACGTATCGACCCGATCGCGCCCGCCGGCGCTCGTCGCTCCCGGGCGTGACCAGGTAGGACAGGGCCGGGCACGACACGGCCGGGCAAGGCGGCCCGGTTCCCCGGCCGTACCGGGGGGCGCGCGAAGGCTCAGCCGGCCTGCAGGGTGCGGACGGCGGCGGACCGGATCGAGGGGTCCCGACCGGACCGGGGACGGGGTACCACCGCAGGTTGCGTCACCGGGCCGGATCGCGCCGCCAGCTCCACGGCGTACTCCGCGACGAACGGCAGCAACCGGTACCCGCCCCGCGCCTCGCCCCGGGCCAACTGCGCGTCGACCAGACCCTCCAGTGCCCGCCAGGCCCGGAACGCCGGTACGTCGAGCCGCGCCGCGACCTGCGCCGGCAGCACCGGGGATGGCAGCTCGCCGAGCAGCCGGAACACCTGCCCGGTCAGCTCGTCGGCCGCCCGTACCGCGTGGTAGCCAGCAGCGACACTGTCCCGGACCGACAGATCCCCGTACATCAGCACGTCGAGCCGGTGCCGTTCGTCGGCGAGCTGCTCGGTCAGCAGTGCGACTGCCCACTCGGGTCGGCCGGCGAGCTGCGCCCCGGCCACCCGCAACGCCAGTGGCAGCCCGGCACAGCGCCGGACCAGTTCGGCGGTGGCCTCGGGTTCGGCGTCCAGCCGGGCCGCCCCGACAAGGCTGGCGAGCAGCGCGTACCCCTCGGGCGGGGCCAGCGGCCGCACCGACACATGTCGTACGCCGTCCAGGGTGTGCAGCCGACCCCGGCAGGTGACGATCACCGCGCAGCCCGGTTCGGCCGGCACCAGCGGACGCACCTGGGCGGCATGCTCGGCATCGTCGACGACCAGCAGCACCCGACGCCGGGCCAGCACGGATCGGTACCGGCCGGTCAACTCGTCGAGCCCGTCGAACGGCTCCGCAGCCGGCACGTCGAGCGCCCGGAGCGCTCTCGCCACCACCTCGACGGGCGTAATGGCCGCAGCAGCGGCCTGGTGCCGCCGTAGGTCGATGAAGACCTGGCCGTCGGGAAACTCGGCCGCCGTGAGCCGCGCCACCCGGACCACCAACGCGGACCTTCCGCTGCCGCCAGGACCGGACAGCGCCACGGTGGTGGGCACCCGCCCCGCCCCCCGTACGGCCGTGAGCAGTTCGGCGACCTCGGCGTCCCGGCCGACCAGTTCCACCCCGTCCGGAGGCAGCTCCCGCGGCGCCTCGACTGCCAGGCGAAGCTCCGGCCCACCGAACGTGGTCACGATCCGGTCCCGGGTCAGGTTCAGGCTCGGCGCCCGGTCGAGCACCGCCCGGTGCAGCGCCGACAGCTCCGGACCGGGCGCCACCCCGAGCTGCTCGTCCAGGACCCGCCGAACCTCCTGGTACGCGCCCAGCGCCGCCGCCGCGTCCCCGCTCCGATAGAGAGCGAGCATCAACTGGCCCCAGGCGCGTTCCCGCAACGGATCGTGGTGCAGGTGTTGCCGTAGTACCGGAACGACCTCGAGGTGTTCACCCTGCCGCAGCCGCGCCTCCACCAGATCCTCGACCACGGGCAGACGCTGCTCGTCGAGGCTGGCCAGCCGGGCCTCGACGGCGGTACCACCGGGCAACCCGTCACCGGCCCGGCCCCGCCACAACTGCAGCGCCGAGGTGAGGCAGGACACGGCCAGCTGCGGGTCGTCCGCCGCGAGCGCGTCGCGGCCCGCTTCGGCCAACCGCCGGAACTCGTCGACGTCCAGCTCTCCCGGCGCCAGCCGTAGCCGGTACCCGCCGCGCTCCGCGACGAGGCGGTCGCCGAGGATCTGCCGCAGCGCTGCGGCATGGCTGCGCAGATTGGCGATCGCCGAGCGGGGTGGCGGACCCGCCCAGACCATCTCGGAGAGCCGGCCGAGCGAGACGGAGCGGTTGGCCTCCAGCGCCAGCGCCACGAGCATGACCTGCCGCTTCGCCGCGCCCAGGGCCGCGGGCCGACCGTCACCGTACAGCTGTACCGCGCCGAGCAACCGGACCTCGACCCGCATGCTCAGCATCCCCGCCGAATGGTGATCACTCGCCGACGCTAAGTGACAGTGATCATGGTTTCAAGATACCCATCCACGTTTGTCGCAGTGATGAATGTCTTCCAGATACGACGGCGAGTCGCGTAACGCCGCAGCGTGCCGCACCGCTCCCCACGGGGCCGGCGGCCCGGGCACCGACCCGGTACGGGCACGCCGGCGGTCGACCGGCGTACCCGTACCGTTACCGGTTCAGGGACGCGGGACCGCCACCACGGCGTACGGCGTCTCCGGGGTCGGGGTGGTGGTGAACCGGGCGTTCGGCAGGTAGAGCCGGTTGCCGTACGCGGCCACCGTGGTCGGTACGTCGAACCCGGGGTCGGTCACCCGCTCGACCACCCGCCCGCTCCGTCCGCTCCGGTCCAGCCGCAGCACGGTGAGGGTGTTCAGCCGATTCTGCACCACGTGGAGCGTCCGGCCGTCGAGCAACAGTCCGTCGCCGTTGGTGAGCAGTTCACCGCCGAGGTCGACGGTACGACCCACCCCGGTCACCGGGTCGACCCGGAACAGCAGCCCGGTGCCGGACTGGACGACGAGCAGCGCCTTTCCGTCCGGGGTCGGGGCGATGCCGTTGGCGTTGATCCCGGTCCCGTAGACGATGTCCCCGCCGAGCGGTACCCGGCTTACCTGGTCGGCGGCGGGCAGTTCTCCGCCCCGGCCCAACGGCACCCGGTACAGCACCGGGTTGGTGGAGTCGGTGAACCAGGCCGACCCGCCGGTCAGCACCACGTCGTTGACGAAGCTGGCCTGGTCGGTGAAGCGGTAGCTGGCCAACACGCGTCCGGTACGGGTGTCGATCACCCGACCGTCCCCACCACTGCCACCGGCGACGAAGAGCCGTCCCCGGTTGTCCACCTTCATACCCAGCGAGGGGGTACCCGGGCCGGGGTTGATCACCTCGCCGCGACCGGTGAGCAGGTTGGCCCGGTAGATCGCCCCGGTGGCCCGGGAGCCGAGGTAGGCGAACGGCACGGCACCGATCGCGATCCCCTCGGGCTGGAAACCGGCCGGCAGGTCGAGGGTGCGCGGCGCGAGTGGTCCCCACCGGGTCGGGGTGGCGCCGGCCCGGTCGGCGGGCGCGGCCGTGGCCGCCGGAGCTGCGGTGGCGACCAGCGCCGTGGTCAGGGTCAGGGTGACGGCGAACAGGACGGGGGTACGGCGGCGGCGACGCATGTCTTCGGCTCCCTCCACTGCCCGACGACGGTCACCGACCACCGGAACCGGCCGAGGCGACCGAGACCCGCCAGGCATCGACAATCCTCCACTGAGATCGGGTTCGATGATGCCAGGTGTCCGGCTGTCCGCATCTCGACAGGGCGCTCCCCCGGCCACCCGGCCCCCGCCACACTGGCCGGATGCGTCCCGTCTGCCCGCCGCCGGGCGTCGGCCCGACACCGTCGTACCCCGTCCCCACGGCAGGGATGGTGCGGACGCCGTCGCGCGCCGAGCCACCGCCGAGGGTGGGTCCGGCCCGGTTGCTCCGCCGCCGCCCCGGTCAGACGGGGTGGCGGTGAGACGTCCACTGCCGCTGCTGGCCCTGGCCGGGCTGCGGACGCACGCGGTACGGCTCACGCTGACCGGGTTCGCGGTGGTCGTGGCGGTCGGGTTCCTGGCCGGCAGCCTGGTGTACGGCGACACCGCCCGGTCGGCGTTCTACACCGACCTGGCGCGGTCGGCCCGGAACGTGGACGTGCTGGTCGAGCCGGCCACCGGACTCGTCGCCCCGGCGACCCTGGACCGGGTCCGGGCCGTCGACGGGGTGGCCGAGGCGGACGGGCGGGTGGTCGCCTGGCTCGGCGTACTCGACCGCAACGGCCGGCTGCTGACCAGTCGGGAACACATCGGGTACGCCCTCTCGGTGCCGACCGCCCCGGCCCTGGCCCCGTACGACGTGGCGGCCGGCCGGCTGCCCCGTACCCCGGGTGAGGTCGCCCTGGACCGGTCCACCGTGGCGGGGGCCGACTTCGAGGTCGACGGCCCGGTCGCCGTGCTGGACCGGGCCGGCACCCCGCACCGGCTACGTCTGGTCGGCGTCCTCGACCTGGGGGTGAACCGGCTCTTCGGCGGCTCCCCGGTCGCCGCGCTGACCGACGCCGACCTCGCCACCCTCACCGGCACCGTCGACTACGCGCAGGTGGTGGTCCGGGCCGCCGACGGTGTCGATCCGGCGACCCTGCGGGACCGGGTCACCGCCGTGGTCGGCCCCGGCCACCAGGTGCTGTCCGGGGCCGCCTTCCGCGACCGGCTGGCCCGGCAGGCGGCCAAGTACGTCGACGGCTTCCTCGCCGTCCTCCTCGGGTTCGGGCTGGTCTCGCTCACCGTGTCGGCGTTTGTCATCTACAACACCTTCGCGATGCTGGCCGCGCAGCGGGTCCGGGAGTCGAGCCTGCTGCGCTGTGTCGGCGCGTCCCGCCGGCAGGTGACCGGCGCCGTACTCCTGGAGGCGACCGCCCTCGGCCTGCTCGCCTCGGTCGGCGGGCTGCTGGCGAGCCTGCTGGTCGGCTACGGACTGATCCGGGGGCGGGAACTGGTCGCCTCGGACATCCCGCTGCACGCGCCGGTGGTCCGCTGGCCCACGGTCGCGGTCGCGCTCGGCTTCGGTGTGCTGGTGTCGGTGCTGGCCGCGCTCGTACCGGCGGTGGAAGCCGGTCGGGTGACCCCACTGGCCGCGTTGCGGGACTCCGACGCCGTCGAGGCCGGTGCCGGGTCGGCCCGACGTCGGCGTACCCGGGTCGTGGTCTCCGCGATCGTCGGCGCGGGCGGGGTGCTGACGGTGCTGGCCGGGCTGCCGCTGGGCTTCCCCGGCCTGCCGCTGGTCCTCGGCGGCGGCATGGTCGCCCTGCTCGGCACGGTGCTGGCGGCGCCGCTGCTGGTCACCCGGGCGGTCCGGCTGGTCGGCTGGCTGCCGGCCCGGCTCTTCGGCCCGGTGGCACGGCTGGCCGTCGCCAACGCCCGCCGTAACCCTCGCCGGACGGCGGCGACCAGCAGCGCGCTGATGATCGGCGTGGCGCTGATGGCGATGTTCGGCGTCCTGCTGGCCACCGCGCGGCAGCAGGCCGGCCGGGAGCTGACCGAGAACTTCCCGGTGGAGTTCGTGCTGGACACGGTCCGGTTGGACGGCGACCCGACGGCGGTACGCGGCCCGTTGCCGGCCGGGCTGGCGCAGCGGCTCCGGGCCGATCCGGCGTTCGCCACGGTGGCCGAGCTACGGCAGGCGCCGGCGCCGCTGGACGCCCGGATCCGGGTCTGGGCGGTGCCGCCGGGGCAGTTGGTGGGACCGATCCGGCCGGAGGTGACCGCCGGCGACCTGGACCGGCTCGGCCCCGGTACGGTGGCGCTCAGCCGCCAACTGGCGACCGAGCGGCGTCTCGGCCTGGGTGACCGGATCGGGCTGGGCCTGGGACCGGCGGACCCGCTGACCGTGGTCGCGCTCTACGACGACGCCCCGACCGACGGCGCCGCCCTGCTCGACTGGGCGACGTACACCGCCGGCCTCGGGGTGGCGGCACCGGACCGGCTGCTCGTCGACCTCGCCCCCGGGGTGTCGACGGCGACCGGCCGGCAGACCCTGGACACGCTGCTGCACGATCATCCGGCGGTCCGGGTCCGGGCGCTCGCCGAGCAGGCCGACGCGCTCGCCACCACCCTCGACGAACTGCTCGGGATCTTCGCCGCCCTGCTCGGCATGTCGGTGTTGATCGCGGTGCTCGGCATCGGCAACACCCTCGCGCTGTCGGTCTTCGAGCGTCGACACGAGTCGGCCCTGCTCCGGGCGCTCGGCCTGGCCCGCCGGCAGCTGACCGCCCTGCTGCTGGTCGAGGCGTCGCTGATCACCGCGGTCGGCGCGCTGGCCGGGCTCGTCCTCGGGGTCGCCCTCGGCTGGGCGGCGGCGCTCGGGCTGATCAACGCGTACGGGCACGGCCGGCCGGTCGTCCCGGTCGGTCAGCTCGCCCTCTGCGTCGCCCTCGCCGGCGCGGCGGCGATCCTGGCCAGCCTGCCGTCCGCCCGGCACGCCACCCGGCGGTGAGGGTGGTCCCCTTCTGACACCCGCCGGCCTCGCCGCCGCCGGGCACCGGTCGAGCCGGCGTCCACGGCCTGGCCGGCCAGCCAGACATATCGCAATGTCAGCATATGTCAGATCATGCCGGGCACAGCGGGGAAGGTGTGGACGTGGGAGCAGGACATGACCACGGCGGTGCGCTGACCCGCGCGGCGCAGCGGCACCGGGGGCGGCTGTGGGCCGCCTTCGCACTGCTCGCCGTGCTGATGGCGATCGAGGCGGCGACCGCGCTGCTGACCGGGTCGCTCGCGCTGCTCTCCGACGCCGGACACATGTTCACCGACGTACTCGGGATCGGGATGGCACTGGCCGCGATCACCGCGGCCGGCCGGGCGGCGGCCGACCCGCAACGGACCTTCGGGCTCTACCGCCTGGAGGTGCTGGCCGCGCTCGCCAACGCGGTCCTGCTCGCCGGCGTCGCGCTCTACGTCCTGGTCGAGGCGGTACGCCGGTTCGGCGACCCGCCCGAGGTCGCGGCCGGTCCGATGCTGGCGGTGGCGGTACTCGGCCTGCTGGCCAACCTCGCCGCGTTCGGCCTGTTGCGGGCCGGGGCGCGGGAGAGCATCAACCTGCGGGGCGCGTACCTGGAGGTGCTTGCCGACCTGCTCAACTCGGCGGGCGTGATCGTCGCCGCAGTGCTGATCATCACCACCGGCTGGCGGTGGGCCGACCCGATCGTGGCGCTGGCGGTCGGGCTCTTCATCCTGCCCCGCACCTGGCGACTCGGCCGTACGGCGGTCCGCATCCTGGTCCAGGCCGCTCCCGAACACCTCGACGTCGCGGCGGTGCGGGCCCGGCTGGCGGCCGTGCCCGGGGTCTGCGACGTCCACGATCTGCACGTGTGGACGCTCACCTCGGGGATGGAGGTCGCCTCCGCCCACCTGACCCTGGACGCGGGGGCGGAGGTCGCCAGCGTGCTCGCCGCCGCCCACTCGGCGCTGGACGAGGACTTTCACATCTCACACGCCACGCTGCAGGTGGAGCCCCGCACCGCGCCCGGCGCCTGCGGGCCCACCGACTGGTGAACGCTGCTGGCCCGGCGCCCGGTGGTGCGGCCCTCCGGGTACCACGCCATGGCGCGCGACACGCCTACCGGGAGTAGTTAGCGGGACCTTAAATCTGGTCCGACAATCGGCCGAGTATGTCCGATTAGTTCACCCAGAAACCGCACAATCGGGGCGACCACTTCGGCAACGGCATGTGTCACCCGACAGCAACTGCCGGTAGGCTCAGCCCCGGCCTCCGCCGGAGGAGTACCCACCGGACCGTGGAGACCGCCGCCTAATCGCCATGCGCGAGCCGGGGAACCAGGTACCAGGGGTGCATCCGCGCCAGCGGTAGGGATCTTCCGTCCCGAACCCGTCAGCTAACCCGGTCGGCGACTGACGGAAGGACACTGTCATGCCGTTCCTGGCATCCGCCAGCAGCACCACCCGCCCGGCCAACCGGGCGGTTCCGGGATCCGGCCGCCGATCGGCCGCCCGACTGGCCGTCGTCATGACCGCGCTGGTCGCCCTGGGCGCACTCGTCGTGACGCTCGGCGGCTCCCCCGCCACCGCGGCCCCCGCCCCACTCGGTTACGCACCCGGTGACATCGACGAGGGGGGCAGCGACGACCTCCGCGACCAGCTCGAGAAGGCAAGCAAGGGGTACGTCGACGCCAAGGCCAAACTGGACCGCTCGGTCAAGCGGCAGAAGGAGCTGAACGAGCAGCTCGGCAGACTGCGGACCGAGGTGACGGCCCGCAGCCAGCAGGTCGCCGAGATGGCCGGCATGGCGTACCGGACAGGCCGACTCGGCCAGGTGTCCGCCCTGCTCAGCAGCGGTTCCCCGGCCAGCCTGCTGGACCGGGCCGCCGCACTGGACAAGGTGGCCGCCAACGAGAACCGCGCCCTGCGCGACCTGCGGGCGACCCTCGACGCCGAGGTCGAGGCCAAGGCCGAACTCGACCGGGAGGTGCGCGAGCAGCGCAAACAGGTCGAGGTGATGGAGACCCGCAAGAAGCAGGCCGAGCGGGCGCTCGCCGCGGCGAACAGCGGCGGGCCCGGTTCGGGGGTCAGCGGTGGCAACTCCGCCTCGGCGCGGCCGGCGCCCCGCAACTCCGACGGCTCCTGGCCGCCGGAGTCGTGCAGCGTCGACGACCCGACGCCGGCCGACGGGTGCATCACACCACGCACCCTGCACGCGCTCAACCAGGCCAAAGCGGCCGGCTTCACCCGGTACGTCTCCTGCTACCGCAGTGGTGGCAGCGGCGAGCATCCGAAGGGCCGGGCGTGCGACTTCGCCGCCCAGAAGAACGGATTCGGCGGCGTCGCCACCGGGGGCGACCGGACGTACGGCAACAACCTGGCGGCGTACTTCGTCCGCAACGCCGACCGGCTCGGGGTGCTGTACGTGATCTGGTTCAAACAGATCTGGCTGCCGAGCAGTGGTTGGCGGGCCTACAACGGGGGTGGTGACCCGTCGAGTGACCACACCAACCACGTACACCTGTCCATGAACTGACGACCGCACGTCCACGAAACCACCCGCCGGCACCGCCCGCCACCCCTGGGCAGTGCCGGCGGGTCGTTTTCGCGGGCGCCAGAGCGCAGGCGCCGGAATACGACGAGGTTGCCCGGTCGGTCAGCAGCCGATCCGGGCCGAGCCGAGCGCCACGTCGTCGAACCAGAGCGTGTCGGCACCCTCGCCGTAGCTCTCCCAACCGAGCCGCAGATCGGTCAGGTTCGGCCGCCAGTTGGCCCGGTTGTGCCACTGCCCGTCGATGTCGTGGGTGGGCGTGCCGTCCGCGGTCAGGCCGGTCACCGCCGTACCGTCGACCCAGGTCTGCAGCCGGCCCTGGGTGCCGTCGACCAGGAACTCGACGCAGGTCCACCGGTTGACCGGCAGCGGCAGGCTGAGCGCTACGCCGTTCGGACTCTGCTCGGGCAGCGTGGCGTCGTCGGAGGCGCGGTTCCACTGCAGGGCGCCGTTCTGGCCGCCCATCCGCAGGTCACGGTTGCCGTCGTTGGCGTCGCGCATGGCCAGGAACGTCACGTGCTGGGTCGGCAGTGCGGTGGTGTGCCGGACCCAGAACCGGGCGTACCGGACTTGTCCGGCGCCGCTCAGGTCCCGGTTGGACCGGACGAAGACGTGGTTGCAGTAGCCGGCGGTACCGCTGATCCGTACCGACCGGCCGCCCTGGTGCGCGGTCGTGCCGTCGATCGAGGCGGTGCCGCCGCCCTGACAGTCGGGATAGTTCAGGCTCCAGTCGCCCGACGGTGTCGTACCCGTCTGGTTCTCGAAACCGTCACAGAGCACGGCGGCGCCGCAGCCGGTCGTCGGCGGCGGGGTGGTCGGTGGTGGTGTCGTCGGCGGCGGGGTGGTCGGCGGCGGGGTGGTCGGTGGTGGCGTGGTCGGTGGTGGAGTCACGGTCGGTGGGGGCGTGGGTGTGCCTGTCGGCGGCGTGGTCGGCTCGGCGCCGTTGCACGGTACGCCGTTCAGGGCGAACCCGGTCGGCGCCGCGGAGCTCGCCGAGTACGTGCCCTGCACGCCGAACTCGGTCGAGCCGCCGGCCGGAAGCGATCCGTTCCAGGCCGCGTTCCGGGCGGTCACGCTCGCCCCGCTCTGGGTGACCTGCGCGTTCCAGCTGTTGGTGATCCGCTGGTCGCCACCGTAGGTCCAGGTCACGGTCCAGCCGTTGACCGCGGTGTCCCCGGCGGTGACCCGGACGGCGGCGGTGAAGCCACCGGTCCACTGGTTGACCTGGTAGTCGACCAGGCAGCCGGCGGCGGCCCGGGCGGTGGAGCCGGGGAGCACGCTGGCCACCGCGACGGTGCCGAGCGCGAGCGCGGTCACCACCGCCCCGGCCACGGACGCACGACGATGCGGTACGGAGATCCTCATGGGGATTCCTCTCAGGGGCTGCCGGACGCGCACGACAGCGCGCCGGCGATGCTGCTGCTACGACGACGGTCGACACACCTCGTCGGGTGCGGCCGTCCGACGCCTCCCGCGATCGGCTCCCCGCGATCGGCCGGGTTCCGGCGGCTCCGGCGGGCGGTCCCGGTCAGCCCGTACCTGGTCGCCCGCCGACGCTGCCCGGGTGCCGGGCCCGGCTCAGCTTAGAGACGGATATCTATATATGCAACCGGGGTGTACCCGACCGGGACGACCCCCGACCCCAGGACACCTCAGCGCCGGGCCGGAAGCGGCGGGACAATGCCCGGCATGACCGTGACCCGTTCGCTCCTGCTCTTCCTGCTCGCCGCCGTCGCCGAGATCGGCGGGGCCTGGCTGGTCTGGCAGGGCGTACGCGAGCAGCGTGGTCTGCTCTTCGCCGCCGCCGGGGTGCTCGCCCTGGCCGGGTACGGCTTCGTCGCCGCCTTCCAGCCCGATCCGCACTTCGGCCGGGTGCTCGCCGCGTACGGGGGCGTCTTCGTGGCCGGCTCACTCGGCTGGGCGGTCCTGCTGGACGGGTTCCGACCGGATCGCTACGACCTCGTCGGCGCGGCCGTCTGCCTGGTCGGCGTCGCGATCATCATGTACGCCCCGCGCGGCTGACCCCGTCCGCGCCGCTTCTCGGCAACCAGGCAGGGGCGGAACCCCTACGACCGCAGGGCGGCGGACGGACGCCGTCACGCCTGCAGGGCGGCAGGCAGGCGCTCGGCGAGGGCCAGGTGCGCGGCCCGGGCCTGGCGAAACGCGTACCCGAAGAGCGGGGTGGGCGCGGTGAGGGTGATCTCGACGTCGATCCGCACCTGGCCGTCGGGTTCCCGGCTCAACCGGGTGTGGTTGTGCACCGTGGCGGTGGCGGACCCGGACGATCAGCGGGTGCAGCACCGCCTGACGCTCCACGTCGGCGAGCAGGTCCCGGGCGTGGGCCAGCTCGCAGCGGGCCCGGGCGGTGTACCGGAACGAGCCTGTCCGCGCCACCGCTCGCCTCCCGACGTATCGATCGTGGGACCCGTCGATCCTGCCAGGCCGCGCGGCGGCGGGGCAATCCGTGTCGACGATGTCCGGGGATCACCAGAGGCACCAGATGGATTAAAACTGTCGAAGAGGGTATCTAACGGGCATGAACGGACACGTCATGGTCTTCGCGCCGGCGCCGCAGCTCACGGTCACCATCGACCAACCGGCGGACGAGACCGAGATCCACCTCCACCCCGGCGGTCAGGGCGTCTGGCAGGCCCGCATGATCAAGTGCCTCGGCACTCCCGTGGTGCTCTGCGCCGGCCTCGGCGGCGAGATCGGCCAGGTGCTCGAACCGCTGCTGGCGAGCGAGGGCGTCGATCTTCGGGTGATCCACCGGGAGTCCAGCAGCGGCGGGTACGTGCACGACCGACGCAACGGCAGCCGGGACGAGATCGCCTCCGTACCCGGGCACCCACTCAGCCGGCACGAGCTGGACGAGCTCTACAACCTGGCGCTCGGCGAAGGGCTGGGCAGTCCGGTCAGCGTACTCAGCGGCCCCGGCCACCCCGCCCTGGTGGCCCCCGACATCTACCGCCGGCTCGCCGCCGACCTGGGACGCAACGGCAGCCGGGTGGTCGCCGACCTCTCCGGTCCGCACCTGGCCGCCGTGCTGGACAGCGGCCTGCACCTGCTGAAGGTCAGCCACGAGGAACTGCTCCGGGACGGCTGGGCGGCCGACGACAGCGAGGACGAGCTCGTCCGGATGCTGCGGGCGCTGCACGCCAACGGTGCCGAGTCGGTGGTGGTCAGCCGGGCCGAGAAACCTGCCCTGGTACTGATCGACGGCGAGGTCTACGAGATCGCCATGCCCCGGCTCGAGGTCGCCGACGCCCGCGGTGCGGGCGACTCGATGACCGCCGGGGTCGCCGCGGTACTGGCCCAGGGCGGCGACCTGGAACTGGCCGTCCGGACCGGCGCCGCGGCCGGTGCCCTGAACGTCACCCGACACGGTCTCGGCACCGGGCGGCCGGACGCGATCGCCGGCCTCGTCGACCGGGTACGACTGGCGCCGGTGGGCACCGATCGGCACGACCGGCTGACCCCGGACGAGCTGGCCCACCGGACGACGACGTCATGACACTCCGGGTTCTGATCACGAACGACGACGGCATCGCCGCCCCGGGACTGCACTGGCTGGCCCGTACGGCGGCGGCCCGGGGCCACGACGTGGTGATCGCCGCACCCCGGGAGGAGGCCAGCGGCGCCAGTGCGGCGATGAGCGCCGTGGAGCGGGACGGCCGGGTGCTGGTCGAGGAGCACCACCTCGAGGACCTGCCGGGCATCGAGGCGTACGCGGTCGCCGGCTCGCCCGGTCTGATCACCCTGATCGCCATCCACGGCGCCTTCGGGCCGGCACCGGCGGTGGTGCTCTCCGGGGTCAACCGGGGCGCCAACGCCGGCCGGGCGGTGCTCCACTCGGGCACGGTCGGCGCGGCGTTCACCGCGGCGGCGAACGGCTGCCACGGCATGGCGGTGTCGCTCGACGTACTGGCCGCGCACGAGGCGACCGCGGGCAGCGGCGGTGCGGCGATGGCGGTCACCCATCCGGACCGGGACGAGCGGCGGCACTGGGCGACCGCGGCCCGGGTGGCACTGGACCTGCTGCCCCGGTTGACCTCCGGGCCGCGACACAGCGTGCTGAACGTCAACAGTCCGGACCTGCCCTACGAACGGCTACGCGGGGTCCGCCGGGGCTCCCTGGCCGGCTTCGGGCAGGTGCAGATGACCGTCGCGGAGGCGGGTCGGGGCTTCGTCCGTACCGCGTTGGAGGAGTCCGGCCAGCGGGTGGAGCCGGGTACCGACGTGGCCTGGCTGGCCGAGGGTTACGCCTCGGTGACGGCGATCCGGGCGATCACCGAGACGTCCGATGTGGACCTTTCCGACCTGGCCGTGCCGAGCTGACCAGCGGCCCGGCAACGGCGCCGACCATCGTGGTGGTCACCACGGCACGCGTCACCGTCCGACAGGGCCGCCGGTACGGGTGGTGGGGTGAGCCGGTCCGGCACAGGTTCGGGCCGGACCGGGATGAGGGATGGGAGTGTCCGGAACGCGGCCGGGATCGCGTCCCGGGTCGCGGTCAGACGCCGGGAACCTTGACCTCCTCGGCCGACGCCGAGCCCGCGAAGTAGGGCTCCGGCGCGCCGAACAGGCCGAGAAGCCCGGTGACCCAGAGTTGCCGGTGGACGAACCGACTCGGCTCGGTGACCACAAGCTTGACGCCGCTGACCTCCGCGGTCTGGAAGCCGGCGACCATGGCGCTGATGCCGACGGAGTCGATGAAGCTGACCAGTCGCATGTTGAGCTCGATCCTGGACGGCTGCCCCTTGGTCAGGACCTCGGCGATCGCCTCCCGGACCTCGTACGCCGTATCGACGTCGATTTCTCCACGAGGGGCGATCTCCACAACTCCAGCGGGCAGGACCGACTTGACGATCGACAGGCTCACGCGAGCACCTCCACTCGCCCATGTCCGGGCGCCTAATCAGTACGCGGGCCGCGACCGAGAGTATTCCTCTTACGGCCCCGATCGCCACCCTTCCGGCCGGGCAATCTATTCAACGAGCCGACAAACCTACCCGGTAACGGGGCAAACCGCGCCAAATTTTCCGGCGGTCGAGCCGATTCACACCAGTGCGCACGATCCTCAGCGTAGCCCTCCGCACAGCCGTACGACGTCACCAGCCCGCTGTGTCGGGGACCCGACCCGGATCCCACCAGCTCCGCCAGCCTGCCGGCTCGTCAGCCGCGGCGCCGCCCCCGCCAGCCGCAGCCCGCGCGTTCGTGAGCCGTAGCACCGCCCCGCCAGCCCGCCGGCCGCGGTGCCGAACCCTGCGGGCGCGTCCCGCACCACCTACCATGAGGATTCGATCCCGACCGCCCCGCGCCGCAGACCCGGCTCGCCGAGACGGGCGGGCGCGGACCCGGGCGGTCCCGGCTCGGAGAGGACCGGAATGCTGAGGAAGTTGCTTGGACTGGCCGGCGTCGGCGCCCTGCTGGCCCTGGTGCTGGCCTGCGGGTTCGGCGGTGCGGGTGATGACGACGACGATGGCGACGACGATTTCGCCCGGCCCGCTGCGGTCGTCCTGATCCACTGACCTGCCGCTGCGCTCCACTGACCTGCCGCCGGCGCAATCCCTGGCCGCACCGGCCGCCGGCCGGGGCCGGGGCCGGTTGGGCGGTACCCGACCGGGGCCGGTTGGGCGGTACCGGCGTCGAGAGCGGCTCGATTCAGGCAGACTCCGGGACATGATTCCGGGTTTGCCACGAAAGCGACCGGGGCACCTCCGAGTTAGCAACCCGCAACCGCGCCGAACAGAGCCTCTGTCCGAAGTGGCCGTTTCCGTTCGGCAACCGAGGAGGTAGCACTGATGCTCGGAACGAATCTGCTGAAACATCAGCGTAAGCCCGAGCGGGTCACCGACCAGGCGTGGGAGTACCTGACCAGCACGGTCAACTCGGCCGGCGAGTCGGTGCGACACGCCGCCCGGGACACCGCCCGTTCGGCGCGCCGGTCCGGTGCGCAGTTCACCGAACAGGCCGGGGACCGGGTCGGTGCGGTCGCCGACGAGGCGATGCACCGGGCCAGTCGGGCCTACGACGCCCTCGCCGGACGCCGTCCGGGCCTGCCCTGGGGCTGGCTCGCCGTGGCCGGACTGGTCGGCGCCGCGGTCGCCTGGGCCGCCACCAGTGCGACCCGGGCCGCGTTGGCCCGGGCGGAACGGGAACTGCCCGCCACCGACCGCCTGGAACTGGTGGACGTCGACCGGCCCAACTCACCGGTCCGGCTCGACAGCACCAACTGAATCTGCGGCTGCCCACCGGCCCGGCTGACGCCGGGCGAACCACCACCGGCAGGAACCCGGCGCGAGGGTCTCGCGCCGGGTTCCTGCCGGTACGGGTCAGTTCAGCCGCGAACGCGGCCAACCCGGTCAGTTCAGCCGGAAGACCACGTGGCCGCCGACGTCCTCGCGGGTGACACCGAGCCCGTCCACCGGTCGGAGCAGCACGTCCTGCCAGGGCGTACCGGGCAGGTACTCGGGTAGCACCACAACGGTGCGGACCCCGAGGTCGCGCAGGTAACCGACGCTGACCTGGTCGGGGAAGCTGGTCGTCACCGCATGGGTCCGGGCCTGGGACTCCGGGGTGAAGGCGGCCAACCCGTTGACGATCCGCGGGAATCCGTCGGTGGACCAGAGCATCACGCTGAACTCGAGCGTGCCGTTGGCCGGCAGCACCAGCATCGGCCCCTCCGCCCCGTGCATCGCGGCCGGCTGTGGAATCACCGGCGCGTGCGGGGTCGTGTTGACCCCTTCCAGGACGACCAACGCCAGCGGGACCAGCGCGGCGAGCCGGGCCGCCAGCCGGGTACCGCCCCGGCTGTCCCGCCTCGACCGGGCCGACTCGTCCGCCCCACCGGACGCAACCGGATAGCTCGCCGAACGCAGCACCGGCAGGCCGGTCCCGGCCGCCGCCACCGTCGACCCGGTCGTCGCTCCAGCCGGCGTCGACGCCTCCGGCCCGGCCGTCGTCGCGCCATCGGTCGCCGCTACCGGCTCCGCCGACCGCTCCGGCGGCTCCGCCGGTGCCGGCTCCGTCTGACGGGTCAACGCGGTGAGCGCTCCGGCAGCCAGGATGCCGAGCAGCAGCGTGGTCCAGAGGACCAGCCGACCCGAGGTACGGATCGCGTCCCAGCCGGGAACGTGCAGCACCAGGGTGGCGTACCCCGGACTGCCGTCGCCGCCGAACGTGGTGCCGCTGGCCAGCACGACAGTGACGAGCACGCCGAGCGCCAGCAGGACCCGGTGCCGTACCCGCCACGCCGAGTAGAACAGCCCGGCGAAGGCGAGGCCGATCAGCACCACCCCGGGCAGCAGCGTCATCTCCCCGGCGAAGGAGAGGGTCTCCCGGGCGGCAGCGTGCCGCTCCCCCCACAGCCAGTTCTCCCCTGGGGCCGTCAGGAAACCGCGCCACGGCGGGGAGAACATCTCCACCTGCTCCAGGGTCCGGCGACCGGCCGGATGCCGGGCCACCACCTCCAGGTACGGCATGACCATGAAGAGGGTGATCCCGAGGAAGGCGCCACCACCGGCCAGATCGGCGGCGAACAGTTTCCGCCCGAAAACCGGGCGACGCCCGCGCCGCCACCAGGACCAGAGGTAGCCGACCCCGACCGCCAGGCAGGTCAACGCCAGTACGTAGCCGAACGGCAGGCCGATGCCGAAGCCGAGGGTGATCTGCCAGGCCGCCACCAACCAGCCGGCGAACGCCCAGCCGGGACGGGCCCGCTCTGGTCGGTAGCCGTCCCGCAGCGACCAGCCGTGTCCCCGGGCCAGCATGGCCAGGGCGAGCGCGATGCCGCCGATCGAAAGCACGTGCAGGTGGCCGGCCTGGGCGAGCCGCCACGGGGCGTACGCGAAGGCGACCCCGGCCACCGCGGCCCCGATCCGGGCCGCACCGAGCTGCCGGACCAGGGCGTACGCTCCGACGAAGGCGAGCGCGTGCACCAGGACGTACAGGATGTTGTAGCGCACGACGGCGGCGACCGGGCCCTCCCCGATCATGCCGGCCGGGGCGTAGCCGAGCAGGGTGTCGGAGTAGGCGTAGGTGTACGGCTCCGGATAGAACGTGTTCGAGTGCCACAGTTGCAGCGGGTCGTGCAGTAACGCGTGCCCGCCCCAGGCGATCTGCCAGGCCTGCAGTGTGGGGTCGCCGATGTCCTGCGGAATGGTGCGGGTGAGGTCGCGCAGGGTCGGCCAGGTCAGGATGATCGCGAGCAGCAGCCCACCGAGGACCGCCAGGGTCCACTCGTGGCGCAGCAACCGCCGCAGCGCGAGGCCGGCACGGGCGAAGAGGGTGCCCGCCGGGAGCGACTGTCCAATGGCTCCGTCGGCGGCACCGCCGGCCCCACCGGTGGAGGCGGTGGCGGTCGGGTCCGCCCCCGGCCCGTCCGACACGTCCAGCCCCGGGCGATCCGACGCTGCCCCGGCCGTCTCCTGCTCCGTGGTCATTCCTCGCCCCGCCTCTCCGGCCGGTACCCTCGCCGACGCCATGTCCGCATCGATGATCCCTGATGGTCGTCGGCTCTGTCACGCCACACGGCCGGTGCTCGGCTCGCCCGTACGGGGTGAGGAGGTCTCACCCGCACGCGCGTGAGGCTTGAGGTCGACGGGTGTGCTGCGGCCGGCAGGGGCACCGACGGGGCGCAGCCTACCGCCCGCCGCCACGGCCTGGACGCCGACCGGTCCGGCGCTGTCAGCTACCTGGACCCGACACGGGGAGGAACGATCATGGCCACCCGGACGACGATCCGCAGCGACGAGGAGATCCAGCACGACGTACTCGCCGAACTGGCCTGGGAGCCCCGGGTGCAGCCCAACGAGATCGGTGTGTCGGTACGGGACGGCGTGGTGACCCTCACCGGCTGGGTCGACAACTACGCGAAGAAGTGGTCGGCTGAACGGGCCGCGCACCGGGTGACCCGGGTCCGGTCCGTCGCCAACGACGTCGAGGTACGGCTGCCGAGCTCCGTCGAACGACCCGACCCCGAACTCGCCGTCGCCGCGGTCCGGGCCCTGGAGTGGGACGCCTTCGTACCGGTGCAGGACCTCGATGTCACCGTCGCCAACGGCTGGATCGTGCTTCGTGGCGAGGTCGAGTGGGAGTACCAGCGGCGCGCCGCCGAGCAGGCGGTCGGCCGGCTGTCCGGGATCCGTGGAGTGACCAACGGCATCTCGGTACGACCGCACGAGACGCCGGTCTCCGACGAGATCTCCGACCGGCTGCAGAGTGCCCTGGTCCGCAGCGTGGAGACCGACGCGGAGGGGATCGGTGTGCAGACCCGGGGCGGGGTGGTGGTCCTGGTCGGCACCGTCCGGTCCTGGCTGGAGCGGGAGGAGGCCGAGCGGGTCGCCTGGTCAGCCCCGGGGGTGACCCGGGTCGACAACCACATCACGGTACGGCTGTGACCGCGCCGGCCCGCGGCGGGCTCACCCACTCCGGGTGAGGGCAACTCACCCCGTCCGGTGCGAACCTCCGGACACCACACCGCGCTGTTCGCGCCGGGGCCACGAGGAGCATGAGTGAGCACTCCCCTGCAGGTCACGGTCAGCCGGCTCCGGGTGCCCGTCACCGAGGCCGACCACATCCGGGGGCCGGCGGACGCCCCGGCCACCCTCGTCCAGTACGGCGACTACCAGTGTGTGCACTGCGGCCGGGCGCACGCCGTCCTCGGGGAGGTGCTGCGCCAGCGACCCGAGACCGTCCGGCTGGTCTTCCGACACTTTCCGCTGGTCAACGTGCACCCGTACGCCGAGGACGCGGCCGAGGTCGCCGAGGCGGCGGCGGCTCGGGGCAGCTTCTGGGAGATGCACGACTGGCTCTTCGAGCACCAGGACCAGCTCGACCCGGTGCACCTCTCGCTCGGCATGCAGCAGCTCGGGCTGCCGGCGGACGAGATCGGCGAGGAGGTCGGCGGGCACGCCTACCTGGACCGCATCCGGGGTGACTTCGTCGGCGCCATCCGCAGTGGGGTCAACGCCACCCCGACCTTCTTCCTGAACGACTTCCCGCACGACGGCTCGTACGCGGTTGCCGACCTGCTGGCCGCGATCGATAAGGCGGCTGACCAACCAAGCTGACTGACCAACCGGGCGGCTGACCACCAAGGCGGCGGGCGGCTGACGCCGGCTGGCGGGCGGCTCAGAGCAGGCGGAGTTCGCGGGCCCGGCGTACGGCGTCGCGGCGCCGGGTGGCGTCCAGCTTGCGGTAGATGTTGCGGACGTGGGTCTTCACGGTGTTGACCGACAGGGACATCTCGGCGGCGATCTCCACGTTGGACAGGATGCTCTGCAGGTAGCGGAGGACCGTCAGCTCCCGATCCGTCAGCGGCTCCCCCATCGCCGGCACCGCCGGGGACGGCCGGCCGGTCACCGTACCGCTGGCGCCGATCAGCTCGCTCACCGTCGCCCAGTAGCCGGTACCGGAGTCGAGGTGGGTGCTGAGCAGTTCCCGGACCGACGGGTCCGCCCGGGTGAAGACCCGCCGGAAGCCTTCGGGTTCGGCCAGCTCCAGCACCCGTTCCAGGACCCGGGTGGCCCGACGACGGTCACCGGCCAGCCGGGCCGCGCCGGCATCGAGCAGGCCGGCCTCCAGCCGCAGCGCCAACGGCCAGTCGGTCGCCGTCTCGGCGTCCCAGTCCGGGAGAGTACGGAGGGCAGCCTGCGGATCACCTGCGCGCAGGTATGTCCGGGACAACACGACCGCCAGCGGCGCCACCGGTTCGACGCCCGCCTCGACCGCCGGCAGCAGCAGGTTCCGGGCCGACTCGAGATCACCGTGTGCGGTACGCAGCTCGGCCTCACCGGCCAGCAGCCAGTACGCCAGCAGCCGTTCCCCGCCGGGCCCGGCCGCTGCCGCCGCCCGTGCCCCCACCCCCACCCCTGCCGCTGCCGCTGCTGTTGCCCGACCGTCGGGGCGTTCGACAGCTCCCCGAGCACCGGGGCGGACGAACGTCACCCCGTCGTCGGCGTGTGCCGGAGCCGGCCGGCAGTCCCGGCGGCTTCCTGGGCGTCGCAGGTCGGGTCGCCACTCGGTCAGCTGTCGACGGGCACCGTCCAGCATCTGGTGGGCGCGACCGAGGTCGCCCCGGTCCCGCAGGACCCGTGACCGGAGCAACCCGAGCAGTACGACAACCAGTGGTTCGTCGACGTACTCGGCCGCCCGGGCGGCGAGGGACAGTTTGAGGTCCGCCTCGTCGGTCCGGTCCCGTTGCAGCGCGACCAGCGCCTGGGCAAGATGGGCATGCACGCCGTCGGCCGGTCGCGTCGGTACGCCGAAGGGCCCGCCGGCCATCGCCGTCCGCGCCGTCTGGTCCGCGGCACGCAACTCCCCCCGTAGGGCCTGGACCAGGGCCAGCCGACCCAGGCAGAGCCGCCCGGCCCGGGACAGTCCGGCCGCCTCGGCGTCGGCGAGTCCGTCGACGAGTTCCGCCTCGATGTCGAGGTCGCCCGTGCCGAGCCGGGTTCCGGCCCGGACGAGCCGGGCGACCGCCACCTCCGCCCGGTCCAGCGCGAACCGCTCCGGAGCAACTCCCGGGACGTCGATCGTGGCGACGCCGATCCGGCCGTCACCCGTGGCCGCGCGGCCCGGGTCGGCACCCGTGGCGACGCGGTTCGGGTCGGCACCCGTGGCGACGCGGTTCGGGTCGGCACCCGGGTCGTCGGCGGTGAGTCCGGCGCCGCCCGGTCGGTCGGGGTCGATCCGGTGCAGGTCGAGCAGACCGGCGGTCTCCGCTTCGACGGTGGCGAGGTCTCCGGTCGCCTGGGCCGACGCGAGCCGCAGCGCGACACCGATCCGGCCCAGGCGGTACCGACGGGCCTCGTCGTCGAGCCGGCCGGTCAGGTCGGCGGCGAGGTCCAGGTAACCGCTCGTGGAGACCGGATCCCGGGCGTCCAGCCGGTCCGCCGCACAGGCCAGGGCGAGTTCGGGAGTCGCGCGGAGAACCTCCGGCGCCGGTGGTGGCGGAGTCGTCCGGGCGGGCCCGGTCTGCCCGTACGGGATCAGGTCCGGCCAGTGCCGGAGCAGGATCGTCGAGGCGTACCGCCAGTCGGCGCCGGCGAGCGCGTGCCGGAGTGCCTCGCCGGGCAGGTCGTGCGCGGCGGACCAGACCGCCGCCCGTCGGTGCAGTCCGGCGCGTTCGGCGGCGGGCCGGCGGGCCAGCTCGGCACGGAGCAGTTGGGCGACCATCGGATGGATCCGGTACGTCGGCGGCCGTCCGCCGAGCGGCACCACGAACCCGCCGTGCCGGTCGAGTTCGCCGAGCAGCCGACCGCCGTCGACCCGACCACCATCAGCCCGACCACCATCAGCCCGGTCGTCGCTGGCCGGGTCGGCCAACGCGCTGATCAGGTCGGCGGAGAAAGCCGTCGTCAAGGACGCCCGGCACAGTGCCTCCCGAGCTTCGACGGAGAGGCTGGCGAGCAGTTCCTCGGTCAGATAGCCGGCGACATCCGGATGCTCTCCGGTGAACTCCTCGACGAACCGTTCAGGATCGGGGTGCCCGGATCGGGCCAGGGCGGCGAACCGCAGGCCGGCCGCCCATCCCTCGGTACGACCCCAGAGTCCGTGAGTCTCGTCCGCCGACAGCGGTACGCCGTACGCGGCGAACAGTTCGGCCACCTCGTCCGGGCGGAACGCCAGGTCGGCGGCACGGATCTCGGTCAGTTCACCGCTGAGTCGCCAACGGTGCAGAGCGAGCCCGGGATCGGTCCGGCAACCGATCACCAGGCGCAGTCGGCCCGCCGCGTGCCGCAGCAGGAACTCCAGTCCCTCGACCACCTCGGGGTCGTCGACCTGGTGCAGGTCGTCCAGGACGAGAGTGACCGGTACGTCGCGTCCGGCGAGTTCCTCGGCGAGATGCGGCAGCCCATACCCGGTGCCCCGATCGTCCCGGCCGTCCCCCACGTCCTCGCTGTGCGGTGGGCGTAGTGCGGCGGAGAGGTACGTCCAGAGTCGCGCTCCCCCGTCGCCCGGCTCCACCGAGAGCCATCCCAGCTGGGTCCGGCCGGCACCGGTGGTCCCGTGGCCGTCCGCGCCGCCGTTGGGCTGGTCAGCCACCGCCCCGCTGGTCGACCGGTGACCTGCCGCTCCGCCGCCGGACCGGCCCGCTGCTCCGCTCCGCGCCTGGTACCAGGAGCTGAGCAGCATCGTCTTGCCCCAGCCCGCCGAGGCGGAGACCAGCGTCACCGGGCCGGCCGTTCCGGCGTCGAGCAGGCGGAACAGCCGCGGGCGGGGCAGTACCACCGCGCCGGGTGTCGGCACGACCGCCAACTTGGCACTGAGCAGTGGTTCCCTCGACACGGCCCCTCCTTCCGCAGCTCGCCGCGCCCTCTGCGGCGGCGGATACCCCGCCCGCCGGTGTTCACCCCTTGCGGACGAGCCGGATTCACTCGGTCGCGGCGGAAGCTGACGGCCCGGACAACCACCCCGCCGGCCTCGAACGGACGGCGTCGGCCAAGCGGTGTACCGGACAGGGCCGGCTGGGCTGAGCCGGCTGGGCTGAGCCGGCTGGGCTGCGTGGGGCTCGACCGGGTAGGGCCGTGCCAGGTGGGGCCGGCTGGGCCGGGCGAGGTTGGTCCGCCGGATGGGCGACGGCACTGGTGTCGAGTGGGGAGGTCACCTGGATGGCCTGGCTGACCGGGGGTGTGCTGACGGTGGCGGCGGTAGCCGTCGGAATCTTGACCCGCCGCCGGTCACGACCCAGGTCGTACGCGATCACGATAGATCGACCGCCGTCGGAGCTGGCACCGAACGGCCGGCTTCCCCCAGCTGTCGCGAGTCTGGGCGCCGGGGTGGCGGTCACCGTACGACCGGCGGCGGACGGCCGGAGCACCGAGCTGCGGGTCCGGCTTCGCGAGGGCGAACCGGGCGTGTTCGCCGTACTGTCGGCCTGGCTCACCGGTGAAGACCGGCACACGGCGGTCCGGTCCGCCCTCTGGCAGGCCAAACAACTGGCCGAGGCGGGTGGGGGCGGGCCATTACCCGAAACGTCACGCGGACGGAGGCGGTGCCCCGCCCGGGGCTGACCATGATCTGAGCGGTACGGCCCTTACCCTGGCGCATTGGGGGACGTACCGCTCGGATCGTCACCGGCCGGACCGGCGGTTGACCCTCGACCTGGTCGAGGGGGCAGAATCGCCGGATGTGGAGGCCGGAGACGAACTGCTGAGCATCGGCGAGATGGCCCGGGCCAGCGGCCTGACGGTCAGCGCCCTGCGGTTCTACGACAGCGCCGGTGTGCTGGCACCCGCCCTGGTCGACCCGGCCACCGGCTACCGCTGGTACGCCACCCGCCAACTTCCGGATGCCCGCCTGCTGGCCGGACTGCGCCGGATCGGCATGCCGCTCGCCGACCTGGGCCGACTGCTCGACCTGCGCGGATCGGACCCGATCGCCGCGTCGACCCTGCTCGACGCCCACCTGCGCCGCCTCGAGGACGGACTCGCCGACGCCCGTCGGGAGATCACCCGACTGCGTACGCTCCTGCTCGACCCGGTGCCGGACGGCACGCCGCACCCTCCGGCGGAACCCCGGCGGGTGGGCTTCCGGGTCGGGCTCACCGTGCCGGGCGCGGAGCTGGCGGCGGCGGTCGACGCGGTCCGGTTCGCCGCCCGGCTGAATCCGGCCCTGCCGGTGCTCGGCGGTGTCTGGTTCGAGGCCGACGGGCACGTGCTGCGGCTGATCGCCACCGACCGGTACCGGATGGCGGTCGCCGAACTCGACGGCGTGCCGACCCGCGACGGCCCCCGACGGGCGGTGATCGCCCCGGTCGGTTTTGTCGACGAGGCCCGCGCGTTGCTGGCTGAGTCGGACGATCCGACCACCGGTGGACCGACGACCGTCAGCCTCGGTACCGACCGGATCAGCCTGCACGCCCGGGGACGCCGGATCACCGCCACCCCACTCGACGACGAGGTCCCGGACTACCGGCGACTGCTCCGGGAGGCGGCCGACGACCCGGCAGGCCGGCGGGTCGCCGTCGACGCGTCCCGGCTGCGATCCTGGCTGGCCACCGCGCCGGCCCGGACGGTGGTACGCCCGGGCGACGGCGCCCGGTGCGCGGTCAGTGTCCTCTCCGTCGACTCCACCGGCGAACTCACCGTCGGCGACGGTCCGGCCGAACGGGTCGCCGAGCCGGACGTGCTACGGATCGGGGTGAACCGGGAGTTCCTGCTCGACGCCCTCGACGCGCTGGAGGCCGGGGACGCCACCGGCGGCGGACAACTGCTGCTCGACCTGAACGGGCCGATCCGTCCGCTGGCGGTACGCCGGGCCGGCAACGATCGCGCCTTCTCGATCCTGATGCCGGTCCAACTCTGAGCCGCCGTCGCACACCGTCGGGCTTCCGGATGGCATGACGGCGGCGATCACTCCCCCAGTTCGCCCAGTTCGGTGAAGAGCGTCAGCTGCAGGTGTCCGGGTGTGGTCAACCGGGAGTTCAGCGAGTTCCACGGCGTCCGTCGCGGCTCGGCGAGCACCGTCGCCCCGGCGTCGGCCAGGGTCGCGGTCGTGGTCGCCGCGTCGTCGACCTCGATCGCGACCCGGAGGTGTCCGGCGACCCGCCGCCCCACCTCCACCTCGTCGATGTACTCGGCGTGGCCGGGATCCGTGATCTCCAGGGTGGCCCGGCCCGCGTCGAGGATGACCACCCGGCCGTCCGGTGACGAGAAGGCGCCGCGCTCGGGCAGGCCGAGAACGTCCCGGTAGAACCGGACCGCCTCGTCGTAGTCGGTCGCGGTGACCACGAGCCGGAGTTGGCGGACGGCAGGTCGATCGGTCATCGTCCCAGTCTGCCAGCCGTACCGGGCCGTGCCCGGACCGTACGGCGCCACATCCGCCCGGCCACCGGGGAGTCGGGGACACACCTACGGACGATTGACAGGTCGAGACGGCCAGGACACCTAGAGTAACCACATGGGCTCTGTCCGGTTCAATCCGTTTGCTCCCGGTCGGGTACGCCGCCGGATCGGTGTCGTGGCGCTCGCCGTACTCGGTGGGCTGCTCGCCACCGCGCTGGTGCTGGGCGGCGTGCCAGATCCCCGACGGACGGCCGGGCCCACGCCCGGCGGCGGCGAACCGGGACCGCCCACGGTGGGTCCGAGTTCGACGGCCGGCGCCGTACTCCCCGCCGACCCACCGCCGCTGCCGGCACCTCCGCCCCCGGCCAACCTGCCGGTGATCGACTACGGGCCGGCGCCGCGCGGGTTTCCGGCCGACCCGGATCCGATGTCGACGGTCCGGCTCGGTGAGGGTTTGCGGCCGATCCGGCGGGTCGCCGCGTACGACGCGCCCGGTGGCCGTCCCCGCGCCTGGCTCGCCCCGACGATCAGCGGCGTCCCGGTCACCATGCCGATCGTCGAACGCCGCTCCGGCTGGGTCGCGGTGCTCCTGCCGTCGGCGAACCGGACCATCGGTTGGGTGCCGCCCGGCACCTGGACCACCACGGCCCTGCCCGACCTGGTCGTCGTCGACCGGGGCGGTCGGCGGCTGCACTGGTACCGGGACAACCGACTGGTCAAATCGTGGCCGGTCAGCGTCGGCGCCGGGGCCACCCCGACCCCGCTGGGTCGTACCTTCATCCTCGGCCGATCATCCCTGCCCGGCCGGGTGTACGCGGACACCGAGGTGTTCGCGCTCGGTGCCGTACCGGACGACCCGGAGTCGGTGCCGACCGGGCTGCGCGGCGCGCACATCGGACTGCACGCCTGGTACCGCGACGCCGACCTGGGCCGGGCGAACAGCAACGGCTGCGTCCGGATCAGCCGGCGGGCGCAGCAGCGACTGCTCGCGGAGCTGGATCCCGGCACCGAACTGCTGGTGCTCGACCGGTTCACCGCCCCCGCCCGGCTGCCCGGACCACCCGCCGTCTGAGCGTCCGCCGCCCCTGGCGCCCGTGCTCCGTGCGGTGATCGTCATGCCGAGGTCGCTGCGGCCTGTTCGTCACGTCGGGCCGTGGCGCCGCTGGCGGGTTACGCCATATCGTCGTCACGCACAGCATGTCCACCGACGCCGAGGGTGGTGCCAGATATGCTCACGCCGATCTCTACAGGATGGCTCTTGTCCCGGTCGCCCGTTGGCGAGTAGCGACCATGGCACAGGTGGGCCCCGACGGTCCTTCCTCGTACGTCTCCCGCGACAGATCCGCCATGTACAACGCGCCAGGCGGCTCGATCACGGTCAACCAGCTTGATCCCGCCTCCCGGGACCTGCCGGCACCGCGCCAGCTGCCGAATCCGCCGCTCTACTTCGTCAACCGGGACGCCGAACTGGATGCCCTCCGTCGAGTGGCCGGGGGCCGCCCCGCGCCCCGACCCGCCGTCGTGGCCGTGCTGTCAGGCCCCGCCGGTACCGGCAAGACCGGTCTCGCGTTGCACTGGGCACACCAGGTTGCCAACAGTTACCCGGATGGCCACTTCTTTCGCGACCTACGTGGTCACGGACCCGGCCCGGGCGACAGTCCGGTTCCGCCGGAAGAGGTGCTGGCGGACTGGCTCTACGACGGCTGGGGGTTGCGGAGCGTCGACATCCCCGCGTCACTGCCCGGCAGAGCGGGACTGTTCCGCAGCAGAACCACGGGTCGACGCGTCCTGGTGGTCCTCGACAATGTCACGGACGCCGACCAGGTGCGTCCGCTCATTCCGGCAACCGGATCCAGCCTGGTGCTCGTAACCAGCCGCAACCAGTTGCACGGTCTGCTCAGTGACGGCGCCGAGTCCATACCCGTCGACGAACTCTCCCGCGAGAACGCCATCCAACTGTTGCGCGCCCGGGTCGGCGTGCGGGTCGACGAGGAGCCGGCCGCGGCCGAACTGCTCGCCCGCTACTGTGCATACCTGCCCCTGACCCTGCACACCACCGCCGCACGTCTTGTCAACGAACCCCGCAGCTCGATAGCCGGTCAGGTGCGTCGGCTGGCTGACGAACAACGACGACTACACCGTCTGGGCCATCCCGACGACCGGAAGACCAACGTGGAAGCGGTGTTCTCGGTGTCGTATCAGACCCTGCCTCCGGCAGCCCAGCGACTGTTCCGGCTGTTGGGCCTACATCCGGCAGCCGGCGAAACTGCCGGGATCTACTCGATCTCCCGGCTCGCCGGGGTGGATCTCGACACGGCGGAGGATCTCCTCGAACTCCTGCTGCGCGAGAACCTGATCGGCAGAACCGGCGACCGCTACCACAGCCGGCACGACCTGCTCCAGTTGTACGCCAGGCACCTGGTCGACCAGCCCGAACACGCGGCCGAACGACGGGCGGCGTTCGACCGGCTCACCGTCGCCTACCACGGCTGCGTCAACCATGCCTTCGACCAGGTCAACCAGGCAAATCCGATGGTGGACTCCGAATTCCTCGCGCAGTGGCGCGACCGGGACCCGGCGGGGGTTGCCTCGGTCGAGACCGCCGCGAACCCGGCCGTCTGGTTCGCGGAGGAGCGCCCCAACCTCCTCGCGCTCGTTCGCTCACTGAACGCCATCGAGCCACCGCTGCCGATGACGCCACGGCTGGCCTGCGCACTCTTCTACTTCCTGGAGACGGGCGGGCACATCGCCGACTGGATCGAGGTGGAGAAGATCGCGGCGCGCGTCGCCTTCGACCATGGTGACCGTCATGACCAGGCGCGGTCTCTCCGGAACAGAGGCCGGATCAACCTGGTAGAAATGCAGCACGATCGGCACCGACGGGACGAGGCCGCCGTCACCGGTCCGGCAGCCAGCGGGCACCTACCTCGACGCCATCGACATGTTGGAGCGCAGCCGGGACCTCTACCAGGCCGGGTACGCCGAGCATGGTCAACGGCGCGATCTGGCCGGTAAGGCCACGACGCTACGCGAACTTGCCGACCTTTACCGGTTGCGGGCCGACACCGGAGCGGCTGACATGATCGAAAAGGCCATCGAGGCCTATCGGGCGGCCGAAGACGCCTATACGCAGCTCGGCAACAACAACGGTCTCGCCTCGCTGCGGTTGGCACTCGGTATGTCGTACGCCCAGAAAGGGGATGTCATCGCGCTGGAACGGGCGGAATCGTACACCCGCGCCAGCCTCCTCTACAGCCGCGAGCCCAACCAGCATGGACGTCCTCGCCATCCCCGCCTGAAGGGCTACGCGCTACGTCATCTCGGCGACCTGCATCTTCGGAAGGGAGACCTGCCGAACGCGCTTTCCTGCTTCGACGAGGCGATCGCCACCTTCGACGCGGCCAGTGATCTCATCAGTCAGGGCCGGACCCTGCTCCATCGTGGTCAGGTGCTGACCGATCATTGCCAGACGCTCAGGTCAGCCGGCGACCGGGAGGGGGCGCGCCTGGCGCTCGCCGAGGCACAGGCGTCACTCACCAGGGCCAGAGAGCTCCTCGTCACGCAGCCGCACGATGTGGAACTCGTCGGCGACAGCCTCGTGCGGCTCGCTGCCACGGCCCGCCTGATCGGCGACGCCGCCACCGGGACCGCCCCGGAGAGTCAACCGGACGACCAGGTGAGGAACTGATCGACGAGCGCCGGGGTGGCCACGAGGGTACTGGGAAACGTGGGTTCGGCGGTGCCGAGGTCCAGATCGACGATCGGCCGGTCCCGCCCCTGGCCGTCACAGACCCTCAGTTGGGCGGTCTGCGCCAGACACATGCCCGCCGCACCGTCCCACACCTTCTGCGCCTCCCGATAAAAGAGCGCGAACGGCGACAGCTGGGCGCCGGTCTCTGCGGAGAGGTCGACACAGGTCCGCACCATGTCCAGCGTCTGCGACGTGGTACGGGTCTTGAGTTCGAAGCCGGCCCCGGACATGAACCGCTCCCAGGGTCGCGGGGGGAGGCTGGAACTCCGGGTGACCGAGGCCCGCCGTGGACCCGGCGACGGAACGACCCGACCGGCTCGACCATTCACCTCGATCGGCGCTCCTCGACCGGCCACCCGTACGCAGACAGTGGAGCCACCGACCCCGATCTGTGGCGCGACCACCAGCGCCGCCACCGGTCGCCGTTGCTCCAACAGGCAGACGACGCTGCAATACTCACGCCGATCCGGTCGGACAAATTCGGCGGTGCCGTCGATGGGGTCGACGATCCACACGCGTCTCGCGTCGACCCGGCTGTTCCCCGGCGGCTTGTCGCTTTCCTCGGCCACGATGACCGCGTCGGGGTCATGGGCCCGGATACGGGCCACGATGTGCTCCTGGACCGCGATGTCCGCCTCCGAGAGCAGCGTCTGGTCGGCCTTTGCGGAGACGACAAGAGTGTCGAGTCGGGACCGGTAGCCGAGAAGCAGCGGTGGCAGGGACTCTGCCAGTTCGTCCCACAGTCTTCCGGCGTCCACTCTGGGGATCATACGGGCAGCGCTCCGACCTGACCGGCCGTGACGTGTCGACCCGCCGGCCGCAGCGGCACCTGGGAGGTCAGGCCGTCCGGCGGGCTGGGTCGTGGTGGTGTGTGACGGTGATCGATCCGCCTGGTGAGTTGTACTGGGTCGCACTGTCCCGGGCGACGAAGGTGTTCACCTGGACCTGCTGCGTGGCAGGCAGCTGGGTTCGCGCCTGGTCGACCCAGACGCGCAGCTCCTCGGCCGCCTCCGGGTACTCGTCGAGGAGGTCGGTCAGCCGCTGCTGCCAGGCCACCGCCAGCCGCTCGCGGACCTCCGCCCGCCGTTCCTCCGGTGCCTGCTCGATTTCGGCAACGGTCTGGCTCACCCATCGTTCGGCGGCTGCCTGGCGGCGTTCTCCGCCGCGTCCGAACAACCGCACCAGTCCGCCCCGGGCGGACTGCCAGGCTTCGGTGGTGGCCAGGTTCACGAGTGTCGGACCGGCAAGCGACACCAGCGGCGTCAACCATTCGAGCATGACCGCGCCTCCCTACTTCCGACGCGACGGTGCCGGTGATGCGAAGCGTTGGCAAGTCCAGGATCGACTATCCGTCACCGGATCTCGTCGACAAAACGCACGACCGGGTCGAAATCGGCCGCAATGGCGTGGGGTCGGGGTCGAACCGCTCTGGCAGGTGCGGCTGGCGGTCGGTCGGGGCGTACCGGAGCAGGATGGGATGACCGGCCTGCTGGGCGGCGAGCCGGGCCAGGACCGGCACCGGGTCGGTGACCTGGTACGGCACCGGAGTGACCGGTACGACGACCGGGATGTCCGGGTCGACCGGCACCGTCTCGGCCAGGACCAGGTCCAGCTGTGCGAGACAGTCGGCGACCGCCACCTGCACCGTGGGGTGGATCGGCAGCAGGGCCGGCGCGGTGCCGGCGGAGAAAGTGACGCCCCACCCCTCGGCCGGTCGCGGCGCCGATCCGGTGGGGGCGTCGGGTCGACGGCGCAGCATCGTCACCGAGACGGTGAGGCCGAGCCCGAGACCGAGCCGGACCAGGTTCGCCAGCGGCGGCACCGCCGCCGGTTCGGCGGCGGACGAGCCGCCGAGGTACACCTGCCACGGGATACGCGGCCAGCCGGCGAGCACTGCCGCCTCCAGCTCGCGACGGCGTGCCAGCGGCAGCTCGGGCCGCCACCAAGACGGAAGCGGTAGGTCCTGCCCGACCGGCCGCCGTCCCGCTGCGGCACCGTGGTCGACGCTGTCGACGCCGACCGTGGCGGCCAGGTCGCGGAGCAGGTCGGTCAGGGGCAGCACCCAGCCACCGTCCGGGTTCCGGCACGGGGCCACCGATCCCGGTACGACCTCGCGGGAGGCGACCGTGCCGGTGTCGACGTTCGCCACGGTGAGCACGAGTTGGGCGCGGCTGCGACCGTATCCGCAACAGGTCAGGCAGGCGAGCGCCTTGCTGCCCGTACCGTCGCAGAGCTGGCAGTCGCGGCGCGGAGCCGGCACCCGCCCACCGGCGATCGGGAACGGGCCACGATTGTCGCGGCAGCGGCAGGGCAGCAGCCGGAGCGTGCTGCCCTGGCAGGCCGGGCAGGCGACGGTGGCCGTCGGTGTCCCGGTCATCGCCGCACCGCTGCGCAGTCGCCCGAGTGCTCGGCCCGGAGTACGCAGCGCCGCCGGTCGCCGAGCAGCCGGTCGCAGAAGATCCGGTGCCGGACGCCCTGGTTGTCCTCCTCGGAGACGGTGGTCTCCGGGATGTCGAGCTGGGTGAGGAACTCCAGGGACCGGCCGGCGGTCCGGGCGAAGAGCTTGGCGGCGTCCAGACCGGCGGCGGTGAACGGCAGGTGGAGCACAAACCGCTGCGGCTCACTCATGCGTCGACCTCTTTCCTGTCGCTGAATGTGGAAGGGGCGGCCCGTCCGGAGGGCGTCGGTCGGACAGGCCGCCCCGCCCTGCCACCGCAGCCTCGATCGGCGGGTACGGCAGCAGGGACACCTGGTTTTGAGCACGCGTCGGGGCAGATCGGCCGGTTCGCCGGCCGATCGAGAAATCCGTTGTATTGCGGGGTCGCGCGGATGGTCCCGCCGTGCTAAACACCTGTGGTACGACGGTTATCGGCATAACGGCACAGCTGGCGACAACCCCCTTTCGATCACTTCTCCTGCCGACAGGTTGTCAGGCGACACCGGGCGGGAGTAACCGTTCCCGGTCGCCTTTCCGATCCCGTGTGAAGGGGACGTGACGATGGCTCACCGGCCGTTCATTCGTACGCTGCGGGCCCAGTGGCTTGGTCAGCGACTCCGTGAGTTACGTGAGCAGCGCGGCATGCCCCTGGAACTGGTCGCCGAACACCTGGACCGGGACCGCTCGGCACTCGGCCGGTACGAACGGGCCGAGTGGCCGATCCAACGGCACGACGTGCTCGCCCTGCTCGACCTCTACGGCTTCCACCGCGCCTCGGAACGCGCCCAGCTGCTCGCACTCGCCGAGGAGGTCTGGCGCACCGACCGCTGGACCGAGAACTACGGCGACGTGGTCGACGCGTCCTTCATCGACTTTCCCTGGCTGGAATCCCGGGCGAACGTCGTCTGCTCGTACCACGCGATGGTCGTCCCGGGCCTCTTCCAACTCCGCGAGTACGCCGATCTCGTCATCCGGTGTATCGAAGGGGCCAATGCCACCGAGGAGAAAATGACGCGATGGCTGGACCTTCGGATGGAGCGGAAACGGGTGCTCGATGATCCGAACGGTCCCCGATTCGAAACGATCATTGACGAGGCGGCCCTGCGCCGCCTCGTCGGAGGCCGGGCACTCCAACGCGCACAGCTCGCCCATGTCCTTGAGATCGCACAGCGCTCGAAGGTCGAGGTGAGGGTCCTGCCCACCAAGATCTGGCTGCATCCTGGGCTCGACGGGTCCTTCTGGCTGTTCAGGATGCCCCGGCCCTATCCGGAGGTGGCCTACCTGGAGAGTCGTGCCGGCCAGATGTACTTCGAGCAGCCCAAGTCCGGCGGCTACCTCGACGCGTACGATCGCCTTCGCAAGGTCGCACTCGACTCCCAGGAGTCAGCGAAGTTAATCATGACGATCGCAGAGGAACTGTGATGGATGAAGCCCTTCCGCCGGTGGCCTGGCACATCAGCACCCGAAGTGCCGACACCGGTGGCAGCTGTGTCGAGGCTGGGCCACTGCTCGACGGGTCGGGGCGGGTGGCGCTGCGGCACAGCAAGACGCCGGAGGCCGCGACCATCGTCTACACCCGCGCCGAGTGGGACGCCTTTGTCGCCGGGGTCAAGGACGGCGAGTTCGACTTCACCGATCCGGCCTGACGGACCTCGGGCAGAAACGGAAAAGCCCCGTCGTTCTCGCTGGGAACGACGGGGCGTGATCTTCTGCCGGCCTGTCCGAGGCCGCATCTCGCGGCTGTCGCCTTCATCAGCCTGCGATGACCCGGCCGACGAAGGCGTTCAGGTTGGCCATCGTCCGGTCCACCCGCTCGTCCAGGGTGAGCGTTTCCTCCCGGCGGACCAGACGCATCTTCGGTTTGCGCCTGCCCCTCAGGTAGAGCGAACAGGCCAGGTCCGCGCAGACGTACTCGCCGACGGTGTTGCCCTGCCGTCCGGCGGCGCCGGCCAGCGGTGCCACGAACAGCGACACCCCCGACCCGCCGTGGTCGGTCAGACAGATCCGGCACATGCTCGACCGCATCGAATTGACCTTGCGGGTCTCCGGCCGACGCAGGACCAGACCGGTCGGACCGTCGTCGCCGGGTACGACCAGCAGCGCCCGCAACTCGGCACCCGGGTCGGTCCAGCCGAGGAAGTCCAGGTCAGCCCAGGGAACGCCGCCGTCGGCGAAGCCGGCCGGCATCCGGATCCGGCTCGCCTCGCCCTTGCTGCAGTTCACGAAGGATGACCGGATCGTCCGTTCATCGATTGGCTCCATGGGCGCGAAGCTAGCCGACCCGTCACCGCAGGTCACCCTCATTTCCGGCGCCCTGGGAGCGGCTCACCCGCCGCACGTGACCGTGATCACCGCCGTCGACCTGCCCCGGACGCCTGACCACCTACCCGGGCAGAACCTTGCCGTACCTCTCGTCGTAGCCCTCACCGGCCTTGCTCTTGTGGATACTGCCGTTGACGCGGCTGAGCAGCAGCCAGTTGCCGTTAAGCACCAGCGCGGCATCCTCTGTCCGGCCGTTCAGCACCCGGGCGACGGCCGCCAACATGTTGGGCACCCCCAGGTCCATCAGAGAATCTTTCCGCATATGGAAGTCGACGTCGACGTACGAGTCCGGTTCCCAGACCCATAAGGCACCATCGTCTTCGGCGTCGTAGTAGCCGGAGCTTCCGGATGTTATGTCGACAACGTATCCGCGCTCGTCGTAGAGCGCCGCCGTCAACATCCGTTCACCCCGCGACGTCGACGTCTCGACCGCCTCCGGCGCAGCAAGGGCCGCCACCTCGTCCAGTGGAATGTCCCCGGACAGCGTCAGTCGATAATCAATCGACACCCACACCACCCATCCTCGGTCTCGCCTGACGGATCCGCCGGGCCCGGTCAGTTTCCCGAGGCGCCCAGCTGTCGGGCCCGGACGATCGCCACGTCGGTGGACTGTCGGGCACTGCTCATCCGCTGCGTCAACGGCACCAGGACTTGGGTGATGTTCTGCAACGACGAGAGCATCGGCCCCGGCTGTCCACCCTGCAGGGTCACGGTGACCAGCCGCTGCGTCTTGTCGACCTGCTCGATCGTGGCGGACGCCGCCTCCCGGGCCCGGTCCAACCGTTCCTGCACGGGCGTCAGTCCGGCGATCGACTCCTGCGGCGAACCCTCCTGCGGGACCGCCGCCGTCGCCTTGGCCGCCTCGCCGATCAGACCACCGAGGTTGCCGAGCCTGCCCTGGATCTCGGCGATCGCCTGCTGCACAGCCAGCATGCCGGTCGCCACCGCGACAAAACCGGCGCCGGCCGCCTGGCGGGCCACCTCCTCCGCCTGCCGGCCCGCCGCAGCGGCCTGACCCTGCGCCTGCTCCACCCCTGCGGTGAGCGCACCCAGCTCAGTAGCGATCTCCTCGACCTGAGACACCTGACCGACCTCACTCGAATCCGTTGCAGATGGGTGATCCAACGCTACGGCATGGGCCGGTCGGCTCCGGTATGCGATCAACGCGGACTTCGGTGTCGAATCAGGTCAGTCGTCACAGCCTCAGCCGTCACCGGCCCGGTCCAGGTCGTAGATGTCGCGGCCGATCACCCGCACCGGTCCCTGGACGTACGTCGGGCCGTCACGCTGCCAGACGGCCGCTGGACGTACCGGACTGCTGAGCCGATCGGACCCGCAGGTCAGCCGTGATCCCCGGCCGATCCGCCGTACCCGAACGTTTCCTGAACCGGACCCGAAGCCGGCCGACCAGGATGAATCGGTTGCGATCACCGAAATCGGGGAGGACAGATGCGTACCTGGACTGGGAGGCGGCCGGTGCTGCTCGGCGCGGTGCTCGGCCTCACCCTGCTGGGCGGGGTGACGGCGTGCGGTGACGACCCGGCCCCGACCGTCGGCTCCGACGGCGGCACCAGCAACGGCGGCGCCACGCCGAGCGGCGACCGGGCCGAACCGGGAGCACCGGCCGGCGGTACCGGCAGCCTGAGCATCACCGCCGACGGCAGGAAGTACCGCTTCGTCACCGACGACTGCTCGACCATCGAGGTGCCGACGAAACTCTTCTCGCTGAGCACCGAGGATGCCAGCATCGAAATGTCCCTGCCGTTCGCGCCCGGCCCGTTCGACCAGGACAGCGACGGGGCGACGGTGCCGCTGACGCTCGGCGGCGCGGACGAGACCTACCAGACGGTGGCGTTCACCGGTGAGCGGAGCGAGAGCGGCGACCGGACGTCGGGTTCGCTGAAGGGTACGGCGAAGCACGCCATCACCGGCTCCGAGGTCGATTTCAGCCTCGACTTCGAGTGTCCGCTGACCCGGGGCTGACCCGGCGGCGCCCCGGCTGACCGACAGCGGCTGACCGACGGCGACTGATTGGCGGCTGATCGGCGGCCGCCGGACAGCGGCCCGTCACCGGATGGTGGCGCGAGCCATCCGGCACGCGGTGCACTGTCCGGCCCCGTTGGTACGGTCGCACCGTGTCCAGGTTCCGATCACCGCAGGTCATCCTGTTCAGCCAGAACGTCTCCCGGGCGGCCGACTTCTACCGCCGGCTCGGCTTCACCGAGACGTTCCGGGTGCCCACCAGGGGCGAGCCGATTCACGTGGACCTTGTCCTCGACGGTTACCGGATCGGCATCGCCTCGGTCGACTCCAGCCGCACCGACCACGGCCTGGACCCGGTGCCGGAGGGCCAGCGGGCGGCCGTCATCCTCTGGACCGACGACACCCCTGCCGCGTACGCCTCGGTCACCGCCGACGGGGCACCCGCCCTGGCGGCACCGCACAGGTGGCTCGACCGGCTGTTGATCGCCTGGACCGCCGATCCGGACGGCAACCCGATCCAGATCGTCCAGTCGCTGTGATCGTGATCCGGGGCGCCGACCAGCGTCGATTGACGAGATCATGATGGGCAATCAGGCCGTTGACCTGCAAGAATGTCGGCCCAGAGGGCGTCGACCGGGAAGTTGACCGAGATGGTGACGATTCGCGCGATCGCCGACGGTGATCAAGCTGAGCTCCGTGGGCTGTTCGGTCGGGCCTGCGCCGACGCTCCGTCCGCCTCCCTGTGGGGGCACGAGGAATCGGAAGCCGCCATCTACCTGGACCCGTACCTGCGGCTGCACCCGGGCTCGCTCTTCGTCGCCGTGGCCGACGGGGCGCTGGTGGGTTACCTCGCCGGCTGTCTCGACAGCTCGACGCTTCCCAGCGAGGGCAAACGGATGGAGCAGGCCATCCGGAGGCACCGGCTGGTGCTCCGCCCCCGGCCCGCGGCCTTCCTCGCCCGGGCCATGGTCGACCTCGTGGTGGCCACCGCCCGGAGAGAGTCGACCGCCGGCAGTTTCGAGGATCCCCGGTGGCCGGCGCACCTGCACATCAACCTGGCCCCGGCGGCCCGGGGCACCGGCGCCGCCGCCGGGCTGATGACCAGGTGGTTCGACCGGCTCAGCGAGACCGGCACCCCCGGCTGCCACCTGCAGACCCTGGTCGAGAACACCCGCGCGGTGCGGTTCTTCGAACGGATGGGTTTTGTCAGGCACGGCCCGACTCCGCCGGTCCCCGGCACCCGCAGCGGCGGCCGGCGACTCCACCAGCAGACGATGGTGTGGAACCCCTGACCCCGTGACCGGGCGACCGGGACGGTAAGGGACAGCACGGGACGGACCGCCGGGTGACGACGGCGTCAGCCGGTCAGGCGCCGCCAGAGGAAGGTCAGCATCAACGCCCACTTGAACGCCAACTGGGCGTTGTCGGCGGCGGCCCCGTGCCCGCCCTCGACGTTCTCGTAGTAGGAGACGTCGTGGCCGTACCGGCGCAACCGGGCCGCCATCTTCCGGGCGTGCCCGGGATGGACCCGGTCGTCGCGGGTCGAGGTGACCAGCAGGACCGGCGGATAGCGCCGGTCGGCCCGGACGTTGTGGTACGGCGAGTACCGGCGGAGGAACTCCCAGTCGGCCGGATCGTCCGGGTCACCGTACTCGGCCATCCACGAGGCGCCGGCCAGCAACCGGTGGTAGCGGCGCATGTCCAGCAGCGGCACCCGGGCCACCACCGCGCCGAACAGCTCCGGACAGCGGGTCAGCATCACCCCCATCAGCAGCCCGCCGTTGCTGCCGCCCTCGATGCCGAGCCGCGCCGGCACGGTGAAACCGCGCGCGACCAGGTCGGTCGCCACGGCGGCGAAGTCCTCGTACGCCCGGGGTCGGTTCTCCCGCAGCGCGGCCCGGTGCCAGCGCGGGCCGTACTCGCCACCGCCCCGGATGTTCGCCACCACGTAGCAGCCGCCCCGGGCCAGCCAACCCCGCCCGATGATGCCGCTGTAGGCGGGGGTCCAGGAGGCCTCGAAGCCGCCGTACCCGGTCAGCAGCGTCGGACCGCCGTCGTGCCCGGGCGGGCTGACCACGAAGTACGGCACCCGGGTCCCGTCGGCGGACCGGGCGAAGAGTTGCCGTACCTCCATGCCGGCCGCGTCGAAGAACGTCGGCTCCCGCTTCAGCGTCTCCACCCCTGCGCCGACCGTGCCGTGGTGCAGCGCCGTCGGCTCCAGAAAGCCGGTGCTGGCCAGCAGGTATTCGTCGTTGTACTCCGGGTTGGTGTCGACGACCGCGACGTGACGCCGCTCCCCCGCCGCCTCGGCCAGCCCGCCGGCCTCGCCAGCGGCAGCGGCGGCGGCTCCTGCGGGCCGGTCGGCCTCGTCGACCGGTAGCGGCGCCCGCCGCCAGCCGTCCGGGCTCGGGCTGAGTACCTCGATCCGGCTGCGGACGTCGACCAGGCTGCTCACGATCAGGTGGTTACGTGTCCACGCGTGCCCGCTCAGCGCGGTGTCCGCAGTGGGGGCGAAGACCACGGTGAGATCCCGCTCCCCGGCGAGAAACCGGTCCAGGTGGGTGACCAGCAGGGCGCCCGCTGGGTACGTCCGACCGGCCACCGACCAGTCCGAGCGGAGCTGGATCAGCAGCCACTCCCGGTGTACGTCGGTCTCGGCGTCCTCCGGTACGTCGATCCGGACCAGTCCGCCGTCACCGGTGCGGAGGAACTCCTCCCGACGGAAGAAGTCGAGCCGACGCCCGAGGAAGTCCCGGACGAAGCCGGGAGTGGGGTCATGTACGGCGTACACCGCGACGTCCCCGTCCCGGCCCTGGTGCACGACGGTGGCCTCGGCCAGCGGGGTGCCCCGCCGCCAGCGTTTCACCACCCGGGGATATCCGGAGGCGGTCAGCGAGCCGGGACCGAAGTCGGTGCCGACGTAGATGTGGTCCGCGTCGATCCAGCCGACGTCACTCTTCGCCTCCGGCAGCACAAAACCGTCGGTGACGAAGGTCCGGCTCTCCAGGTCGAACTCCCGTACCACCCGGGCGTCGGCACCGCCCCGGGCGAGCCGGACCAGACACCGTCGGTGCTCCGGGTGCTGTACGACGGCCCCCTGCCAGGTCCAGGGTTCGCCCTCCGCCTCGGCCAGCGCGTCGACGTCGAGCAGCACCTGCCACTGCGGTTCCGCCCGGCGGTACTGCTCCAGCGTGGTGCGACGCCACAACCCACGGGGGTGGGCCTCGTCCTTCCAGAGGTTGTAGAGGTGTCCGCCGTCCCAGTACACGTACGGCACCCGGTCGGCGGCGTCGAGCACCTGCCGGAGCGCGGTACGCAGTTCGTCGAACGAGGGGGCGTCGGCCACGCCGGCGAGAGTCTCGGCGTTACGCGCCCGGACCCAGTCGGTTGCCGCCGGACCGGCCAGGTCCTCAAGCCATCGAAAATCGTCGTCGGAATTCGGAGGCACGGGCCGATTACTACCACACGGCGTCAACAATGTTACCGATCCGCCGGAGAACAGATTGAACCTCTCGGGCCGGTCGCCCGAACTATCCAAGGTGGCAGCGCTCCGGATCAACCGTTCTTCCACCCGTCACCGCGTACCCCGCTCCGGGACCCGACACCCCCGGCCGGCCGCACCGGCGGACGGCCTGCTCGGTGGACTGGTCGGCGGACTGGTGATGGCGTTGGTCGCCGGGCTCGCCGGCCTGGCCGTGCTGATCGGCCCGGCGGAGCCGGCGTCGGCGCATGCCGCCGTGGTCGCCACGGTGCCGCAGCAGCGGTCCGTCCTGGGCTACTCCCCCACCGAGGTCACGGTCACCTTCAGCGAGCCGGTCGCCCTGCTGCCCGGCCGCTCCCAGGTCCTCGCCCCGGACGGTAAACGGATCAACGCCGGAGAGGCCAGCGTCCGGGGCGCCACGCTGCGGATCCCGATCCGGGTCGCCGACCGCCCGCTCGGCACCTACCTGGTCAGCTACCGGGTCATCTCCGCCGACAGTCACCCCGTCGCCGGCAGCTGGACCTTCTCCGTCGGGGCCGCCTCCGCCGGCCCGCCGGAACCGGCCGACGTCGGGGTGCAGCCGGTCGTCCGGGTCGCCGTCCCGGTCAGCAGATACCTCGGGTACGCCGGACTGGTCCTGGCCATCGGTCCGACCCTGCTACTGGCCCGGCTCTGGCCCCGCCGGCTCAGCCGACGCCGGGTGTCCCGGCTGGTCCGGGCCGGACTCGTCCTGCTCGGCGCCGGTACCCTGACCGGGCTCTGGGTGCAGGCGCCGTACACCAGTGGCGCCGGACTGTTCGACGTCTCCACCACCGAACTCACCCAGGTGCTGAGCTCCGACTTCGGCCTGGCGACGACCGCCCGACTCGGCATCCTGCTCCTGGTCGCGATCCTGCTGGCCCCGGTACTCCGCCTCGGCACGCGGCCGCAGCCCACCACGCCCGGCGGCCCCACCGACACCTCGCCGCAGCCCACCACCCCGTCCGGGCGGGACGTCGGGCGGTGGCGGGGCCTTCTGCTGCTCCTGTTCACCCTGGCCGGACTGGCCACCTGGCCGCTGGCCGGGCACGCCGCCGCCGCACCGGTGCCGCTGGCCAGCGGACTGGCGAACGTCGTGCACCTGGCCGCCATGTCGGTCTGGCTCGGCGGTCTGGTGGCGATCTGCGCAGCCCTGCTGCCGGCGGCCCACCCCCGCGTCCTGGGCGTGATCCTGCCGGTCTGGTCCCGGTGGGCGACGCTCGCCGTACTCTGGCTCGTCATCGGCGGTGGCGTGTTGGCGGTGGTCGAGGTCGGTGCCGTGGGCCAGCTGACCGGTACGGACTACGGGCGGCTGCTGCTGGTGAAGCTGGGCCTGCTGATCCTGCTGCTGATCGCCGCCGGGTACGCCCGCCGCGCGGTCCGACGGTGGGGCCGGGGCTTTTCCGCCACCGGAAGCCTCACCGTGATGCGCCGGATGGTCGCGGTCGAGGTGACGCTCGGGCTGGTGGTGCTCGGGGTCAGCGCGGTGCTGGTGCACACCACCCCGGCCCGCAACGCCGGGATCGAGGCGACGGTGGCGGCCTCGGACGGTTTCGCCCAGACCCTCGACTCCCCGCTCTACACGCTGCAGTTCGACGTCTATCCGGTGCAGCTCGGCGACGCCAACACCGTGCACGCGTACGTCTACACCCCGGACGGCGCCCCGTTACCGGTGGTGGAGTGGACGGTCAGCACCGCCCTGCCCGCGCGGGGTATCGAACCGACCGAGACACCGATGCTCGGGATCAGCCCGCACCACGCGGTCGGGGCGCTGAGCTTCCCGGTCCCCGGCGACTGGGAACTGCGGTTCACCGTACGGCTCTCCGAGGTCGACCAGGCGACGGTGCGGACCGTCGTACCGGTGCGCTGACGGCGGTACTCAGGGTTCGACCAGGCCGGCCCGGATCGCGTACCGGGTCAGGTCGATCCGGTCCCGCATCCGGGGGTCAGGATGCTGTCCGGCAGCCGCTCCCCCTGCCGGTCGCGGTGCAGGTAGTCGCGGATCAGCGCGGTGACCGCGCCCGGATAGCGAAACGGCTCGCCGCGCATCGCGGCCCGGCACGCCTCCAGCAGGTCACGGTCGGCGACCGGCTTGAGCACGTACCCGGAGGCGCCGGCCCGCAGCGCCTCCCCGGCGCAGCCGTACCTGATCGCCGAGGTGCTGGCCAGCAACATCGGTGGCGCGGCGACGCTGATCGGTGACCCGCCGAACATCATCATCGGGGCGCGGGCCGGGCTGACCTTCACCGACTTCCTGGTGCACATCGACCCGTCGGTCATCGCCATGGTCGGCGCCGGGGTGATGCTGCTGGTCTCCAGACTCGACGTGTCGGACGTGCTGGAGGAGGTGGAGTGGCCGGCGCTGGTCTTCTTCATGGGCCTGTTCGTGATGGTCGGCGGCCTGGTGCACACCGGCGTCATCGGGGCGATCGGCACCTGGGCGATCGGCACCTGGGCGATCGACGACCCGGCCGGGGCGGGTCGAGCGGCGTCGGTGCGACGCGGGGTGGGCCGAGCAGGGTCAGTGCGGGTCGCCGAGGAGCCAGCCACGCTCCTCGGCGACCCGGACCGCCTCGGCCCGGGTCCGTGCCCCGGTCTTGCCGATCGCGGCGGAGAGATGGTTGCGGACCGTGCCCTCGGACAGGTGCAGCCGGCGGGCGAGGTCGGCGGCGGTACCTCCGCCCCGGGCCGCCCGGAGCACCTCGGTCTCCCGGCCGGTCAGCGGGCTCTCCCCACTGGCCAGGGTCTCCGCCGCCAGGGTCGGGTCGACCACCCGCAGCCCGGCATACACCCGACGAACCGCGTCGGCGAGCTGCCGGGCCGGGGTGTCCTTGACGACAAAACCGCCCGCGCCGGCCTCCATCGCCAACCGCAGGTAGCCGGGGCGGCCGAAGGTGGTGACCACCAGCACCCGGCACCCGGGCAGCTCGGCCCGGAGCAGGGCGGTGACGGCTATCCCGTCCAGACCGGGCATCTCGACGTCGAGCAGTGCGACGTCGGGCCGGGCACGGTGGGCCGCCGCCAGCACCTCGTCACCCCGACCGACCTCGGCGACCACGGTCAGGTCCGGCTCCAGCGAGAGCAGCGCGGCCAACGCACCCCGGACCAGCGCCTGGTCGTCGGCGAGCAACAGTCGGATCGGCGCCGTCACGACGCCCACCTCCGGACCGCCGGCAACAGCCGGATCGGCGCCGTCACGACGCCGGCTCCCGGAAGCTGAGCAGCAGCCGGAACCCCTCGCGATTGACGCCCCGGCCGACGACCAGCCGGGCGCCGGCCTGTTCGGCCCGTTCCCGGAGTCCGAGCAGTCCGTGGCCGGAGGCACCGTCGGAGCACGCCGCGACCGGGCCGCGACCGTCGTCGCGTACCTCGATCTCGTCGGGCCGGATCCGGACGACGCAGCGTCGCGCGCAACTGTGTCGTACCACGTTGGTCACCCCTTCCCGCACCGCCCAGGCGAAGAGTTCGCCCCGGCCGGGCCGCAGCGTGGGTACGGCGTCCGGCAACTCGGCCGCGATGCCCGCGGCCCGTAGCGCCGTTCCGGCGCTGGCCAGTTCGGTGGCGAGGGTGATCTCACGGTACGCCCCGACGGTGGACCGGACGTCGGCGAGTGCCTGCCGGGCCAGCCGTTCGAGGTCCGCCACCTCGGCACCGGCCCGGGCAGGGTTGACCTCGAGCAGCCGTCCGGCGAGTTCCGCCTTGACCGTGATGACGGTCAGCGAGTGGCCGAGGATGTCGTGCAGGTCCCGGGCGGTCCGGGCCCGTTCCTCGGCGACCGCCAGCCGGCGGATCTCCTGCTGGGCGTCGAGCAGCCGGGCCTGCCGGTCCACCAGTCGACTGAAGCCGAAGACCGCGACCCCGGCGAGCAGTACGGAGAGTGCCACCCCGGTCTCCGGTTCCCAGGCGGGGACGAAGTGTGGCGCGACGATCGGCACCGCGGCCAGGACGGCGACCAGGGCCAGGGCCGCGCTGGTCGGCAGCAGCAGGGTCGCCGCGGCCGAGAGGTAGACCAGGGTGACCAGCCAGTCGCCGCCGGCCGCCGGGATGGTCAGGGTGCCGACGACGAAGAGCCCGACCAGGGCCGCCACCGCCTGGCGCAGCGGGATGCGCTCCCGTTGCCAGACCGCCCGGCGGAGCCAGCCGAACAGGGCCACGTAGCCGGCACCGAAGACGACCAGCGCGACGAGCCCGAGGACCCGCGCCGGCCCGGGCGGGTGCGCCCAGACGGTGCCGAACGGCTGCCCCAGGTAGACCAGCCACACCACGGCGACCAGCCATCCGAGCCGGCCGCGACCCGCGCCGATCCCCAGGCTGGCCCGGAGTTCGGCTCCGGACCGGCGGCGTCCCCGACCGGTGCCGGTGCCGGTGTCGCCGTCGGCCGCCTGCTGGGTCACACCGGTCACGCTATCCGGGTGCTTCCGAGCGGCCGGTCGAATCGGTGTCGGGGTGGCTCCGGTCACCACCGTGCCCGACCGGCCCGACGAGGCCGTCGGACCGGTCGGGTCGCCGGGATCGGCGGTCATACCCGGGTGGTGTCCCGGCGGAACAGCCGGCTGGCCCCGAACCCGAAGGCGACCGTCCAGAGCACCAGGTTGAGTACGGCACCGGCGCTGACCCCGTCGCCGGTCAGCGGGGCCCGGGCCAGTTCGCCCACCCCATACACCGGGGTGAACCTGGCGATCTCCTGCATGACGTGCGGCAGGACCTCCAGCGGAACGAAGAGGCCGCCGAACATCGCCAGGATGGCCAGGATCGGTCCGAGGAACTGCATCACGTTCTCGGCCGGGGCGAGATAGCCGACGAAGAGGCCGAAGGCGGCGAAGACCAGCGAGCCGAGCCAGGCGGCCAGTCCGGCGAGCAGCCAGACGTGGGCCGGCATCCGTACCCCGGACGCGGCACCGACGACAAACTCGACAAGCACCGCGAGCAGCCCGAGCGCCATCGCGGTGAGGACCTTGGTGGCGACGTACGCGGCGGGGCGCAGCGGGGTCAGCCGGAGTTGCCGGCTCCACCCCTGGGCCCGTTCCACCGCGACCATGCCGCCGCCGCTGGTGGTGGCGACCATGGCGCCGTACACCGCAAGGCTGATCATGATGTACGCGGTGACCTGGGCACCGTTGTCCAGCAGCTGTCCCTTGTTCGGCAGGCCGAAGAGCAGGAAGAAGACCGCCGGCATGATCAGGGTGAAGACGAGGGTACGGCGGTTCCGCAGCACCCGGCGGATCTCCATGATCAGATTCGCGGTGCTGAACCCGCCGAGCGGCGGACGGCGCCGGTCGATCGCGGTCGTGGTCATCGCAGACTCCCCTGCAGGCCGTCGCTCACCGCACCGGCCGTGGTGCCGGTGCCGGTCGTGGTGTGGTTGCCGGTCGTGTTGCCGGCGTCGGCGCCCGCGGTGCCGGCGTCGGTGGTGAGGGCCAGGAAGGCGTCCTCGAGGTTGCGGGCGGTGATCTCCAGATCCCGTGCCGCCGTCTGGGTCAGCAGGTAACGGGCCACCACGTCGGAGTCCCCGGCCTGCACCAGCACGGTGTCGCCGCGCACCTCGACCGACTCCACGCCGGGCAGCCCGGCCAGCACCACCTGGTCGGCGCCGGGCAGGGTGGCCCGGACCTGGCGACCGGAGGCCAGGTTCTTCACCTGCGCGGTGGTGCCGTCGGCGACGATCCGCCCCTGCCGGATCAGCACGATCCGGTCGGCGTACGCGTCGGCCTCCTCCAGGTAGTGGGTGGCGAACAGGACGGTACGGCCGTCCCGGGCGTCCCGGCGGATCGCGGTCCAGAAGTCCCGGCGTCCCTCGACGTCCATCCCGGTCGTCGGCTCGTCGAGCACCATCAGGTCCGGATCGGGCAGCAGCGCCATCGCGAACCGCAGTCGCTGCTGCTGGCCGCCGGAGCACTTCCCCACCCGACGGCCGGCGATGTCGGTGATCCCGGCCCGGTCCAGCACCTCGGCGACCGGGCGGGAGTGCGGGTAGAAGTTGGCGGTCATCTGGACCGTCTCGGCGACGGTCATGTCCTTCAACAGGCCGCCGGTCTGCATCACGGCGGCGACCCGGCCGTACGCCACCGCGTCGGTCGGCGCCTGCCCGAAGACCCGTACGGTGCCGGCGGTCGGCCGGGCGAGCCCGAGCAGCATGTCGACCGTGGTGGTCTTGCCCGCACCGTTCGGGCCGAGGAAGGCCACCACCTCGCCGGGTTCGATGCGCAGACTCAGTCCGTCGACGGCGGTCACCGCGCCGTACCTCTTGGTCAGTCCGGTCAGTTCGACCGCTGGTGTACGTGTCTGCATGCCGGCAATGCTGCCGGCCGAGCGGATGGTGTGACCGGCTCGCGCGTCACGTCCTGACCATGACAATTGTCAGCCATGATCAGCAGCGGCCGGGGCGGGGCCGGGCAGCGGGCCGGCCCGGCAGCGACCCGGCCGGCCCCCTGGTCACCCCGGACAGCTCAGTGTCCCCGGGCCAGCCACTCGTCCAGGTGCGGCGCCTCGGCGCCGATGGTGGTGTCCGCGCCGTGCCCGGTGTGCACCACCGTCTCGGGAGGCAGGGTCAACAGCCGGTCCCGGATCGACCCGACGATGGTGCCGAAGTCACTGAACGACCGGCCGGTGGCGCCCGGTCCGCCCTGGAAGAGAGTGTCACCGGTGAAGACCGCACCGAGGTCCGCGACGTGGAAGGAGCAGGCGCCGGGGCTGTGCCCGGGCGTGTGCAGCACCCGCAGCACCGTCCCGGCGACGTCGATCAACTGCCCGTCGCGCAGCTCGCCACCGGGCGGGGTCTGCGGGTGCACCATGTCCCAGAGCACCCGGTCGGCCGGGTGCAGCAGCACCTCCGCTCCGGTCGCCCTGGCCAGGTCCGGCGCCGCCCGTACGTGGTCGTCGTGCGCGTGGGTCGCCAGGATCGCGCGTACCCGCCGGCCGCCGACCAGCGTGACGATCGTGTCGACGTCGTGCGGCGCGTCGATGATGACGCACTCGGCGTCGTCCCCGACCAGCCAGACGTTGTTGTCGACGTCGAAGGTCTGCCCGTCGAGCGAGAAGGTGCCCGAGGTGACCCCGTGGTCGATCCGGGCCGCCATCAGAAGATCACCACAGACCGGAGTACGTCGCCGTGGTGCATCTTGCCGAACGCGTCCTCCACCTGGTCGAGGCTGATCTCCTCGCTGACGAACGCGTCGAGGTCGAGCCGGCCCTGCAGGTAGAGCGAGGTCAGCATCGGGAAGTCGCGGCTCGGCAGGCAGTCGCCGTACCAGCTGGACTTGAGCGCGCCGCCGCGGCCGAAGACGTCGATCAGCGGCAGGTCGGGCACCTTCATCTCCGGGGTCGGCACGCCGACCAGGACCACGGTGCCGGCCAGGTCGCGGGCGTAGAAGGCCTGCTTCCAGGTCTCCGGTCGACCGACCGCCTCGATCACCACGTCGGCGCCGAACCCGCCGGTGAGATCCCGGATCGCCTCGACCGGATCGGTTTCCCTGGCGTTGACCGTGTGGGTGGCGCCGAAGCCCTTCGCCCACTCCAGCTTCCGGGGGTCGGTGTCGACGGCGATGATCGTGGTCGCCCCGGCCAGCGCCGCACCGGCGACCGCGCCGTCGCCGACACCGCCGCAGCCGATGACCGCGACCGAGTCGCCCCGGGTCACCCCGCCGGTGTTCACCGCCGCGCCGAGCCCGGCCATCACCCCACAGCCGAGCAGCCCGACGGCGGCCGGTCGGGCCGCCGGATCCACCTTGGTGCACTGCCCGGCGTGGACGAGGGTCTTCTCCACGAAGGCGCCGATGCCGAGCGCCGGAGAGAGTTGTGTGCCGTCGGCCAGGGTCATCTTCTGCGTGGCGTTGTGGGTGGCGAAGCAGTACCACGGTTTGCCCCTGCGGCAGGCCCGACAGGTGCCGCAGACCGCCCGCCAGTTGAGCACCACGAAGTCACCCGGCTCGACGTCGGTGACTCCCGCCCCGACCTGCTCCACGATGCCGGCGGCCTCGTGACCGAGCAGGAACGGGAAGTCGTCGTTGATGCCTCCCTCGCGGTAGTGCAGGTCCGTGTGGCAGACGCCGCACGCCTGCACCCGTACCACGGCCTCGCCCGGACCCGGGTCCGGTACGACAACCGTGGTCACCTCGACCGGAGCGCCCTTGGCCCGGGCGACAACCCCGCGCACTTCCTGGCTCACGCTGCCTCCTCACGATCCTGGATCAAGATCCGTCGTAGCTTGTCACGCTCGTCCCGACCGGCGCCGGGGCCACGCCGTACGTACCGCCGGCACCGGGCGACGCCGTCCGACCGGTCTGCGCCCGGCCGCGACCGATCAGCCGAAAGCGCACCAGGAAATCCGGCCGACCACAACCTCCGTTCTGTCCGACGGAACACTCCCGACCGGAGGCGAAAGGCGGACCGCCGGTGCCGGTGCGGGGGAACATCTCGCGGGCCGGCCCGGTTGTATCCCCCGTACGACCGCAGCAGCAGGCGACACCAGGTTGACCGGTGGGGCCGTTGCGCCCGGCTGGGTGTGGTGTCCGGTTTTCGGTCGTGATCA
>NZ_JBDPLT010000053.1:0-59129 GCF_039871775.1 Plantactinospora sp. B5E13 | reverse complement strand
GGCCGCTGGCGGACCCTTCGTCACACCACCGCCAGCCCACGGCAGATCGGCGACATCGTCCGCGCCGCTCTCCACCTCACCCACTTCGAATACCGATACCTACCGAATCCATGCTGAGATCACGTCAGTAGACCAGGCACCATCGCGTCATAGAAGAAGCGCAGTCGCGAGGCGGCGGATTCGAGGCCGACGTACAGCTCGAACCACTCGGGGATGGCGTCACCGTACGCGTGCCACCAGCCCTTGGCCTTGGTCTGGCTGGCCAGCCCGATCAGGGCGGTTTCCAGGGCCGGGTTGACGTCGTAGAGCACGCACATGGCCTTGACGTCGAGCGAGCGGACCGCGCCGAGTCCACTCTCGATCCGCCAGACCTTCTGTCGACTGCACTCCAGCGCCTCGGCCGCCGCGTCCAGGGTCACCCCGGCCTCGGTGCGTAGCTCCTTGAGGCTGCGGCCGAGCTGCCGGCGGGGCACGGTCGAGCCCATCTCCTCGGTCATCTGATCACTCCCCGCGTGTTCGATTTTGCAACATCCGGCCGCCTCCGCTGAAACGTCTATCTGTTCCACATAAATAAGTCAATAGACGAGGGCGACTTGCTGCGGGAATTCGTTGCCGCCCTCCTGCTACACGTTACAAGATGGCTCAAGAGGCGACCGTCCACACAGTTCTCGACCGAAGTCGCCGCGCTGATCAACAATCCTCGGCGAAAGGATGCTGTGCCGTGTCACAAAATGTCTGTGGTAACCGACCCGGTCACCAATCCGTTCACGACGGACAGCTTCTGGGTGGGCGGCGGTGACCGGGCCGGCGACCGGTCGGGCCGTGGTCACCACCTGCCCGAGCTGCGACGGGCTGACCTTCAGCCTCGGTGCCTGTGTCTGCCTCGGATACGGCGACCGGGTCCTGGTCACCGAGGAACCGGCGCCCCGAGAGCCGTACCGGGACTGCCGGCTGTGTCACGGCGTCGGCCGGGTCGCGTACCCCTGCCAGCGATGCGGACAGCACGGCCGGCGGCGCGCGCAGCTCGTGCTGACGGTGGCCAACGTGGACACCGGCGCGGTCGCCTCGGTCAGCGTCGAACCGGGCACCGTGCCGCCCCGGCCCGCACCGGACGGCGGCTGGCACCTGCCGCTGAAGCCGCTGGTCGACGGGCTGGCCGCGACCGTCGGCGCGGCCACCTGGTCGGACGGCTACGGGCGGTCCGGTGGCGAGTCGGACGTGTGGCTGCCCCGCGAGTGGAGCCCCGAGCTGCCCGACGACGAACGGCTGGCGCTGGAGACGACGGCGATCGCCCGGACCTCCGGCGAGAGCTGGCAGGTGTTCCTCGGCCGGAATGACGCGCCGCCGCCGGTCAGCCCCGAGCAGCGGCTCGGCCGGCTCCGCGCCCTCGCCGACCGGCTCCGGCTCGACCTGGTGCTGGAGGCCCGCCGACTGCACGGCGACGACCTGCTCTGGGACATCCGCTACGACGTACCCGGGGCGGCGGTCCCGGCGAACCGGCGCGGGACCGCGTACAGCCTGCCCGAGGCCCTCGACACCGTCACCGTGACGTCCGCGATCTCCGGCCTCTCGGCGCGCGGCCTCGCCGCGCCCGCCCGGTACCTCCTCCCGACCGGCGCCCCGGCCCCCGACCCCGCGCCACCCGCCCGGGACCTCGACCAGGTCGAACGCCGGGTGATCGCCGACTGCACCGACCTGCGTACCGGCGAACCGCTGCCCGGCGCCTGCGCGATCTGGCGGGACGGGCAGTGGTGGTACAGCAGCCTGCGGCTCGCCGGCCAGACCGAACGGCTTGTCGAACGGGACACCGGCCAACTGCTGCGACGCCGCACCGACGTGTTGCGGCGCGGCTGGGAACCACCGGACCCGGCCTGGCTCGGCGACCCGATCGGCCACACCCCGTGCCCGGCCTGCGACCCGGCGAGCGGACTGCGGCCCTGCCTCTGCACCGTCGGCGCCCCCGCGGCCGACCCCGACTGTGCCAGATGCGGCGGTACCGGACTGCGCGCCGGCGTCTCGACCTGCCACACCTGCCTGGAGAGCCACCGCATCTACCAGGGTCTGGTCGTCACCATCACCGACCTCGACCACCGCGTCGTACACCTCAACTGGCGGGCCGGCGACGCCGCGCCCGCGCCGCTGGTCGCGACCCAGCCCGGCGGCAAACCGGTGGTCCAGCTACCCGAGCGCTTCCGGCTCGGCGCCCACGCCACAACCCTCGGCGTACGCCCGGACGACCTCACCGAGGCCGACGGCGGCTGGTCGGTCGGCCAGGGCCTGCGCGACGGGTACGTGACCCTGCACGTCACCGACGTCGACCCGCTGACCCAGCACCTCGCCCACGTCGGCCGGGGGCGACCCGGCGGCCGGCTGATCGTGCTGGCCGCCCCACCCGAGGTGCCGCCGCTGGCCCAGGTGATCCGGCTCGTCCTCGGCCTCGGCCTGACGGTCGACGTCTCGGTCTGCGACAACCGGCACCACGCCGGCGACCCCCTGCGAGTCCGGGGTGTCTCCTGGTACGTCGACATCAACACCGGAACTCCGGTGTGGACGGCTGACGAGGTGACGCCGACGGATCGGCCCACCCTGACCGGGGCGATCGCCTACGCCCTCGACTACCTGGAGAGCGTGCTGGCCGAGGCGGTGCCGGACGATCCCACCCAACCGATCGGGGTGCCGCAGGCGCCGCCCTCGGCACCGGCCGCCGACCCGGAACCGATGCTGCGTCGGCTCGGCGCCGAGCACCCCGGACAGTGGGTGACCACCCGCTTCTGGGCCACCGGCTGCCGGGTCGACCTTCGTGAGCGGGGAAACCTCCGCCATCTGGTCACCGCCACCGACCTGCCCGGTGCGCTCGACGTACTCGGACTGGCACCGCACTGACCGTGGGCCCGGCATCCCGCGCGCCAGGTCGGTGCCGAAACCCCCCCGCTGCCGGCCGTGCGGCGGGCCGCGACCCTGGCGCGGTCGGCGGCCCTGGAAGGCCGAGCCGGTGGAAGAGTCGACATGGACCGAAATCCTGGCGATGGTGGCGGCGGCGCCGTACCCGGTCAAGGTGCTGGCGGCCGACCCCGAGCGGTCCGTGGCCTGCCTGGGCGCGCTGGGGATCACCACCAGGTCGTGGCTCGGCGCGGTGGTCGCCAACCGTGGCGGGCTGCTGGTCGACCACGGCTGGCTCCGGGTGCTCGGCGGCGGGCACGACGGGTTGCCGGACGTGGCCGCCGCCCTGGACCAGGGAGGGCAAGGACCTCTCGGCGGTGTCCCGTAAGCCGATCCCGCTCGCCGAGCTGGTCTCGGTGCACCAGGACACGGCACGGCAGCTCGGCTTCCACTGAGGACCAACGCCACCGGTCGGCCCGGGAAACTGCCGGTGAACCTGCCTCGACAACCAAGATCGAAGTGGCTTAGCGTCGCCGTGGGCATCCCCGGCCCGGCCGGGGGCGGATCGCCGCCGGGTCGGCGGCACCCCGGCGTACGCGCTGCCCGGCCACTTGGCACATCGTGGAAGAGGCTCGATGAACTTTTCTGGTTGGCGTCGCGTACGGCGGGCGGTGACCCTGCTCGCCGCGGGCGTCCTCGTCACCGGTTCCGCGGCGACCGCGGCGCCGCACGCCGCCGCCCTCGCCGCCCTCGTCCTCTCCGGCAACCCGGGACTGACCAACGCCGAGCTGCGGACGGCGATGACCCGTACCGCCCTCGACCTCGGACCGGCCGGGCCCGACGCCCGCTCCGGACACGGTGTCATCCGGGCCGACCTGCTGCTGAAGCAGACCGGGGCGACGCCGCAGCCGCTGGTGCGGACCGGCGAGCCGACCGTCACCCCGACCCGGGGCGACGGTGACCAGTACCTGGAGGCGGGGGAGCGGGCCACGGTGTCGCTGCCGGCGGTCAACGTCGGCGACGCCAGGGCCACCGGCGTCAGCGTCACGCTGAGCAGCGACGACCCCCGGGTGACGGTGACCGCGTCCCGCCCGTACGGCGCGATCGCGGCCGGCGCCGGCAAGTCGAAGGACTTCACCGTGACCCTGGCGAAGGACTACCCGGTGGGTCGACCGGTGATGCTCAACGCCAAGGTCACCTTCGCCGGTGCGCTGTCGCCGACGACCGGGCGGCCGTCGGTGGCGACCGGCCAGCCGTCGGACTCGGCCCGGACCTTCAGCTACGACGGCCCGGCGTTGCCGATTCCGGACGGCAGCCAGGAGGGGGTCTCGGCCACGGTCGACGTCTCCGATGTCGGGTTCGCCGCCGGCATGACCTTCTCGGTCGACGGTACGGAGTGCTCCGCCGACCCGGAGTCGACGACCGCCGGGATCAGCCACGGCTACGTCTACGACCTGTTCGGCAGCCTCACCGCGCCGGACGGTGCGACCGCCCTGCTCTTCCTGGGCATCGGCGGCTCCGGGAAGAACCTGTGCCAGGTGGTCTTCGACGACAATGCGGGCACCCGAATCACCTCGGCCACCTTCAGCCAGGCGCCGTTCACCGGCAGCTGGCGGCCGATCGAGCCGCTCGCCCCGCTGCTGGCGTCCCCGGCCGACGGCAGGTGGACGTTCTTCGTGTCGGGCGCGATCCCCGGCGGCTCGGGGACCCTGCGGTCGTTCTCGCTGCACTTCACCCGGTACGTGTCCTGACCTGGTGATCCGTGTCGCCCCGGGCTCGGGCACCCGCCCCGGGGCGACACGGGCGCCGCGACCGTGCCGAAAGCACCCGTTCGGTTCCCGGTCACGTTTTGTTGATCATGGCGTCCCGGGCCTGCTCTACCGTCCGGCGCATGACTGTCACACCTGCACCAGCAACCCGCGGTCGCCTGGCCGGCCGGTTCGGCACCCGGACCCGGGTCGCCGCCGCGCTGGCCGCGCTCGCGGTGCCGGCCACCGCGCTGGTCGTCGGCAGCGCGCCGCCGGCGGACGCGGAGCCCAGCGACGTGGTGGTCGCCGAGGACTTCTCGGCCGGACGGCTGCCCACCGGCTGGCGGGTCGTCGACGGCACCTGGAAGGTCGAGAACGGACGGCTGTACGGCACGTCGGCCAGCTCCAGCGCCAACAACAAGCTGACCTTCGGCGGGCACCTCGACGACTTCCGGTTCGAGGCCACCGTCCGCTTCGAGTCCGTCCAGGCGGCGACCCGCTGGGCAGCGCTCGGCCTCGACGTCCCGGCCGACGGCGCGACACCGTGGTGGATCGCCACCATGCGCAGCGGCAGCACCGCCAGCAACGGCCTGGAGTTCGCCCAGCGCACCACCGCCAACGCCTGGAACGTGACCAACACCGGCTCGGCCCCGTACGCGGCGGACACCGGGCGGGACATCAGGGTCGCCGTCGAGGTGCACGGCAACCAGGCCCGGTGGTTCTTCGACGGGACCGAACGGCTGCGCACCAGCAGCCTGCAGCGGTCGACCGACGGCGGCCTCGGCCTCTTCGTCAACGGCGCGACCGTCTCCTTCGACGACGTCACCGTCACCGAACTGCCGCCGAACGGCTACCTGCGTCCGCAGGGCAGCCCGTTCACCGTCATCGCCCACCGGGGCGCCTCGTCGGCCGCCCCCGAGAACACCCTGGTCTCCCAGGAGATCGCCCGCCGGGCCGGCGCCGACTGGATCGAGAACGACGTCCAGCCCAGTAAGGACGGCGTGCCGTTCATCCTGCACGACGGCACCGTCGACCGGACCACCGACGGGACCGGCAACATCCGGGACCTGACCTCGGCGCAGCTCATGGCCCTCGACGCCGGGTCGTGGTTCGCCCCGCAGTACACCGGCGCGCGGATCCCCACCCTCGCCGAGCAGTTGGCCGACCTGCGTACCCGGGGCGGCAACCTGCTGCTGGAGATCAAGGGCCGGCACACCCGCGACGAGGTGGCGAGGATCGTCCAGGTGATCCGGGACGAGCGGATGACCGACCGGGTCTTCGTGCAGAGCTTCGAGGTGGACGCCCTGCGGTTCACCCGCGAACTGGCTCCGGAGCTGCCGCTCGGTCTGCTGCGCAGCAGCCTCGACGCCGACCCGGTGGCGCTGGCGAAGGAGTTGGGGCTGACCGCGTACAACCCGAACGGCGACGCCCTGCTCGCCCGCCCGTCGGTGATCGACGACCTGCACCGGGCCGGCGTCGCGGTGATGGCCTGGACCATGGACTCGGCCGGCCAGTGGCAGCGGCTCGAGGAGGCCGGCGCGGACGCCATCATCACCAACCGCCCGGCCGAACTGGCCGGCTGGAACGCCGCCCTGCTGCAGCGCCCGCAGCCCGCCGCGGCCACCGTCACCATCACCTCGCCAGCCCCGGACGCCCGCCTCGACCGGGCCCAGTCGCCGGTGCTCGCGGTCGCCAGCACCGGGGCGGAGAGTGTCACCCTCACCCTGGACGGCGCTCCGGTCACCGTGGGACAGCGGCTTCACCTGGCCACCCTCGGCGCCGGCCCGCACACCCTGGTCGCCACCGCGACCGGCCCGACCGGCACCGTCTCGACGACCGGCACCTTCACCGTCACCGCGAGCCAGGCCGGGCTCGGCTACCTCGTGCTCACCTCGGGCGCCGACCCGAAGGCGGTCGCCTGGATGACGAAGAAGCTCGGCGACGGCAGGTACGCCGAGCTGGCGACGTACGCCGACCGGGAGGCCGGGAAGCAGATCCCGGCCGAGGTGGCCCGGGTCATCGCGGCCGACGCCCGTACCCTCGCCCGGAAGTAGCCGCCACCGGCATTCGGCGCGGCAACCCGGGTGACCCCGTCGACCGTACGGCCGGCGGGGTCACCCGGCGTAGGCGACCTGGACCAGCGTGGGTGGCTGGGTCCGCCGGACCAGCCGCCCCCGACCGGGCGGTTGCCGGGAGAAGCGGGCCCCGGGCCAGATCGCGCCCTCCTCCCGGTCACCGGAGAGGAGCAGGCCGGCGCAGCCGAGTTCCCGCATCCGGTTCGGCACCGGTTCGTAGACCGCCCGGCCGGCGCCGCCGCTGTGCCGGGCCACCACCAGGTGCAGGCCGAGGTCGTGGGAGTGCGGCAGGAGTTCCCGCAGCGGGCTGAGCGGCGACGACACGATGCTGCCGAGCGCGTCGTAGTCGTCGCAGAGCACGACGAGTTCCGGTCCCTGCCACCAGGAGCGGTCGCGCAACTGTTCGGCGGTGACGTCCTTGGACGGTAGCCGGTTCTCCATCGCGCCGGCGATGCTCCGCATCAGGCTCTCGGCACTGCCGGCGGTACCGGCGTAGTCCAGGAGGTAGGGCTCCGGCACCACGTCGCGCAGCGAGCGGCGCGGGTCGACCACCGCGAAGCGCACCTGCTTGTGGTGGTACTGCGCGGTCAGGTCCCGGACCAGGAGCCGCAGCAGCGACGTCTTGCCGCTGCCCTGCTCGCCGAAGGCCAGCAGGTGCTGGTCGGCGCCGAACAGGTCGAGCAGCACCGGGTCGAGGTCGGTCTCCTCCAACCCGAGCCGGATCCGGCCACCGGTGGGGGCGGAAGTCGCCAGTTCCGCGTAGTCGACCATCGTGGGCAGCATCCGGACGACCGGTACCCGTGGACCGGGCCAGGCCGTGGCCACCTGGTCGACCAGCTGCGCCAGGCCGCGTTCCGAGGTGTGGATGTCGCCGCTGTCGTGGAGCTGGGGAAGCGCGACCTGCGCGGTCAAGCCCTCGTCGACCAGAGCACGGCCTGGGATGTCGTACGGCAGGTTCGCGTTCGCCCGCCGGTCGATCGTCGACTCGGCCGGATCACCGAGCCGGAACTCAATTGCCGAGTTGACCACCGCCCGCAGCCTCGACCGCAGCTCCGCCCAGCGTCCGGCGGTCACCACCACGTGTACGCCGTAGCCCGACCCCTCGGCGGCGACCTCCTGCACCACGTCGGTGAGGTCCTCGTAGTCCCTGCTCAGGGTCGGATAGTCGTAGACGACCAGGACGATGTCGGCGGCCGGCAGGTCGGGCAGCATGCCCTCCCGGTGCAGCCGGCGCAGCTCGTCGACCGAGGTGACGCCCTTGTCCGCGAGGAGACGTCGCCGTCGCTCCAGCAGCGTGCTGACGTACCGCACCACCCGGCGTACCCGGTCCGGCTCGGAGCGTCCGGCCACCGCACCGACGTGCGGCAGCCCGGCCAGGACCTGCAGCGCGTTGCGGCTGCCGAGGTCGACGCAGTAGAAGGCGAGCTCCCCTGGGGTGTGGGTCAGCGCCGCCCCGATGAGCAACGTTCGCAGCAACCGGACCTTGCCGGTACCGGGACCGCCAAGCACGGCGAGGTGCCCGTCGTCCGCCGCGAGATCCACGACAAACGGTGCCTGGCGGTGCCCCTCGGGGTCGTCCAGCAGTCCGACCGGCACCCGCAGCAGGCCGCGCCGTTCGGGCTCGGCGACGGTGAGGCCACGCCCGGGCTCGACCCCCAGCGGCCCGACCACCACGCCCAACGGCAGCGCCCGGGGCAGCGGCGGCAGCCAGATCTGGTACGCCGTACCGAGCCCGCGCATCCGGGCGACCAGCATGTCGAGCAGCGACATCCGGCTCTGCTCCGGTGCCGGCTGTTCCGCCAGGGCACCGTCCCAGCCGGGCCGGGACAACCACCCCGGCCGGTACGGGCCGGAAACGTAGGCTGCGCGGAAGCGCTGGAAGACCGTGGTGTCGACCTTCAGATACCCGAAGCCGGGCAACCGCGGCAGGTGGTAGGCGTCCGGCACCCCGAGCACGGCCCGGCTCTCCTCCTCGCTGAAGGTGCGCAGCCCCAGCCGGTACGACAGGTACGCCTCTAGGCCGTGCAGCCGGCCCTCCTGGAGCCGCTGGGAGGCGAGCAGCAGGTGGACGCCGAGCGCCCGGCCGAGCCGGCCGATCCGGACGAGCAGCTCCAGGAAGGACGGCTCGGCGGTGACCAGTTCGGTGAACTCGTCGATCACCACCACCAGGTGCGGAAGCGGCGACTGGTCGGAGTACCGGACGGCGTTGTACTCGGAGATGCTCGCCCACTGGCCGGCATCCCGGAGCAGGTCCTGACGCCGTCGCAGCTCGCCCTGGAGTGCGTGCTGAAGCCGGTCGACCAGGCCGTTCTCGTCGTCGAGGTTCGAGATCACCGCAGCGGTGTGCGGCAGGCCGTCCAGTCCGGCGAAGGTGGCGCCGCCCCGGTAATCGACCAGCAGAAAGGTCAGCAGTTCGGGCGGGTGGGCCATCGCGAGACTGAGCACCACGGTGCGCAGCAGCTCGGACTTGCCGGAGCCGGTGGCACCGACACAGAGCCCGTGCGGCCCCATCCCGAGCTGCGCGGCCTCCTTCAGGTCGAGGTCCACGGGGCGGCCGTCGTCACCGACGCCGATCGGCACCTTGAGCAGTTGGTTGCGGTAAGAGCTGGATGCCCAGTATTCGCGTGGGTCGAAGTCGTCGGGGTGGCGCAGACCGAACAGGGCGGTCAGCGAGACGACGGCCCGGGCCTCGTCGACGGTGGCGGGATCGTCGTCCGGGGCCGGCGGCTCGACCAGGTGGACCAGGGAGTCGAGGACCGCCCGCGCCGTGTCGGCGGCGGGGCCCGTGCTCCGCGCCGACCGGACCAGGGCCTTCGCGATCGCCGCCAGATCGCTGCCCGGCAGCAGGGCGAGTTCGCCGAGCCGGCGGACCACGGCGACGTCGTCGGGGCGGTCGGCCAGTTCGGCGAGCGCGGTCCGTTGCCAGCTGCCGAGGCTGTCCTCCGCCGTCGACTGGTCGCGCAACCGGGCCTGCATCGCCACGAACCACTCCCGGGTCAGCGGGTTCGGCCCGCCGCCGACGACCGCCCGGGCCCGGTCGAGCCAGTCGGCCGCCGCGCCCGGGGCGAGGTGGCTGAGCGCGGTCAGCCGCTGGGCGTGGTCCAGTTCGGGCAGTGCCTGCCAGGCCGGGGTCTGCTCGGAGTACCGCTCCAGCAGCAACGCGACCCGGGCCACCCGGTCGGGGCCGAACCGGGCCACCAGGCTGGCCAGCAGCGCGGGACGCAGCAGCGGATCGACCTCGTAGAGACCCTCGCCCAGTTCCCGACACAGCGGCGAGAGCAGGAGCGCGGCCTCGGCCTCGTACGGCAGCACGATCGGCGGGTCGAGGAAGAAGTTGACCCGTAGCAGGTTGAGGAATCCGGCGTCCACGGCGACCGGTACCGCCGCGTGACAGGCGAGTTCCAGGGAGCCGGGCGGCAGGTGCCGCCGGGCCGCTGCCAGCCGGTCGGCCACCGGTGAGCCACGGGTCCAGTCGGTCACAACGCCCGTTCCAGGGTCGCGGGGCGGCCGCGCAGCACGTCGACCGCCCGGTACATGCCGTCGCGGGTCAGTGGGAACATCGGCACGTGCCGGGCGACCTGTTCCGCCGTGGTCCGTCGCCAGCGCGCCGGCGGCACCGGGTTGAGCCAGACGACGGTACGGACCGTGGTCAGCAGCGCCTTGACAAACGCCACCGTGTCCAGCAGTCGACCACTGCTGAACCCGCCCCGGGCCGCCCCGGCGTCGCCGACCACCACCGCGTCGGCGTTGCGCCCCGCCGCGTCGCGCAGCTCGGTCAGCTGCCGGGGGCGGGTCAGGTCCGGATCGTCGTACACCCGGCCCTCGGGCAGTGGCGGGACGAGCCGCAGCACCGGGTCGATGGCCGGGGCGAACGGGTCCGGCAGTTCGGTGAGCAGGTGCTGGTCCGGGCTGCGGCCGGCGGTGTTGTGGAAGTAGCCGACGAGCAGCGAATCGAGCCGTCCGGCGTCCGCGATCGACCGCCGTACGTGGTCGACGTAGTCGTGGAACGGGGTCATCGACCCCTGCCGGTCGATCAGCAGCAGCAGGCGGGTGGAGTTACGCCGTCGAGGGATCAGTACCGGCGGGGTGGGCAGGCCGGTGCGGGCGAAGCGGTCCAGGGTCGCCGGTACGTCGAGTTCGACCGCCGGGCCGTACCGGGTGGGGCGGCGCAGCCCACGCCAGACCTGGGCTACCTGGCGCCCGGTGACCGGGTAGTGCGGGGCGAGTACCAGCGACCGGTCGTACCGGCCGGTGTGCAGCGGAGGCAGCGAGAGGCCCGGCGGCTGCGGGGTGAGCCGGGGCGGCGGGGCCGGAGATTCCGGCGACCGTTCCGGCGTCGGATCCGCCGGATCGGCCAGGGTGGTCGGCGGCTCCGCCGGATCCGGGACGACGGGGGCGACCGTGCGGTCCGGAGCGGAATCGACGGTCCACTCCGGAAGGTCGAGCCGGGCGAACGCCGCCCGGATCTGGGTCTCCTCCGCGGCCGACTTCGCCCAGAGCGCGACGCAGAGCCGCAGCAGCGCGGACGTCGACGACCAGCCGAATCCGGCGGCGAGCGCCTGCCGCAGCGCGAGCGCGTCGTCGACCCCGAGTGGAAGTCCACGCCGACGGAGCTGGCCGAGCAGCTCGGGCACCCAACGCGGCGCCGCCGGGCCGTCATCGCGGCCCGGCCCGCCGCCGTCCGGCGCCGTCACCGTGGGTTCAACCAGTCCGCCACCCGGGCCCGGTCGCCGTGGTGCTTGACCAGGGCGCCCGGGTACGGCAGCCGTCCGACGGACTCGGCGGGGGCGCCGACCGCCTGCAGGTAGCCGACCCAGTCCAGCAGCTCGCTCAGGCCGGGCTTTTTTGTCAGGTCGAGTTCCCGCAGCCGGAGCAGCGTCCGCAGGGCCTCGGTACGCAGCGCGCCCTGGGCGATCCCGTGCGCCGCCAGGATGCGGTCGAGTTCCTCGACGGAGCTGGGGAACTCCAGGTAGTGGAAGACACACCGGCGCAGGAACGCGGCGGGCAGCGCCTTCTCCTCGTTGTTGGTGACGAAGACGATCGGCCGCAGGTCGGGCCGGTCCGGCGGTACCGCGTACCGCAGCCCCGGCACCTCGGCCACGTCGAACCGCAACTGGTCGAGTTCGCGGAGCAGGTCGTTCGGGAAGTCGATGTCCGCCTTGTCGATCTCGTCGAGGAGCAGTACGGAACGTCGCCCGTGTGCGGCCCGGGCGATGGCCCGACCGAGCGGACCCAGCCGGACGTACCGGTTGACGTCGTCGGCGGGGTTGCCGCGCAGCCGTCGACCGGTCTGCGCGTCGTACAGCCGCCGGACCGCGTCGTAGCTGTAGAGCAGGTCCTGGGCCCGGCTGGTCGACTTGACGTACGCCTGCTCCAACGGCAGCCCGAGGGCGTACGCGACCGCGTACGCCAGCCGGGTCTTGCCGACGCCCGGGTCACCCTGCAGCAGCAGTGGCCGGCCCAGCGCGATCGCGAGGTTGACCGCCTCCTCGACGTCGGCGCCGGCCAGGTAGGGCTCCCGCGGCACCAGCACGGTCGGCGGATCGCCCGCCGGCAGCGGCTCGACGTCGACGGCCTCGACGGCACGCCGCTGCGGCAGCTCGGCCAGCCGGTCGAACCGCACCGACGTGTCGACGGTGTGTCGGGTCAGCATCCTTCCGCCTCCAGCTCCTCGAGGTAGTCGCGCAGCTGCGCCGGTTCCCGTCGGACCCGTTCGATGAAGTGCTCCAGGACCTCGTACGTGATCCGGGTGTCGAGGGCGTCGTCCACGGTGGCCTGGGCGCAGATCGTCCGGCTCCACGCCTCGGCCAGCGACGACGGCCAGCGACGGAACGCGGTGACGTGGGACGCCCAGGTGGCCACGTCCCGGGCTCCGAAGGCGGGCCGGGGCAGCACGGTGACGGTGTCCGGGTAGCCGCCGGCCGGGGTGCCGACGAGGAACAGCACCAGCCAGTGCGGCGTCCGGCGGTACGCGTCCCGGACCCGCGCCCAGAACTCGGCGACCAGGTGGCCGGGCACCCCGTCCACCAGCACCGGGCAGACCACGTTCACCCGGTCCAGGTCGGACCGGTAGCGGGTGACGTAGTTGACGGTGGTGTCGAGGGAGAACGTCTCCGGCCGCAGGGTCAGTACCCCCTTCTGGGCGATCTCCCCGACGTACGGCGGCAGCCAGGCGCAGAGGTTCGCCACGACCAGCATCTCGTCGCAGTCGACGCCGAAGGCGAGCAGCCGACCGTCGGCGGCCGACTTCGCCTCCAGGATCGCCGTCTTCAACCGGTCCAGGTCGAAGTAGGCGGTGTCGAGCAGCTGCTGGACGGGCGAGACCGGGGCCGGCCGGGCGATGCGCAGTCCGAGCCGGAACCGGGCCACCATCCGGTCCACCGGTACGGCGTACAGCACGTTCGCGGCCAGCCGGCGCATCCCGGAGTAGCTGGCCCGCTCCGGCACCTGCTCCACGAGCAGCCCGACGACCGCGTTGTCGACGGTGACCGCGCTTCCGGAGTAGCCGCCGTAGTCCCGTAGTTCCTCGACGACCCGCAGCTGCAGCACCGTCATCTCGTGGCCGCCGGCGTTGACCACCAGGTGGTCCGTTGCCGAGACCGCGCCGGTGAGCTGGACCGCGGCCCCCTGTGGTCGGGCGGTGACCCGCCACTGCGCGCTCAGGGTGGCGTGGGCGAGCGGCGGCACCACGGCCAGCGACTCGGCGACCCGCAGCAGCGCACAGTCGATTGTCGGGTCGGAGTCGACCGCCTCGACCGGCACCCGGATCCCGGAGGAGGTGACGAACGCCAGGTCCGTGGCGGCCCGGTCCCGGACGACGTGCGCCGCGGTGGCGACGATCCGGTCAGTCAGACAGAATCCGCTGCCCAGGTCCTTGCCGCCGGTGGTGACGATCCGTCCGTCGATCATTTCCGGCGCAGCGTGACGGTGACCTCGAAGGTGGCCTCGGTGCCGGCCCGGGACAGGATCACGCCGGCCTCGGTGGTGAGCGTGACGCCGAACGTCGCGGAGATCTCGTCGACTTGCCAGTTCTGCCGGGACGGCAGCCGGTCGGGGTTCAGGTCGATCGCCCGGGCGGCGGCGACGATCGCGTTCTGGATGTCGCCGACCCGGTCGCGCAGTTTCTCCACGACACCGCTGCCCCAGGAGATCTCCCGGCCCTGTTCGACGTCGACGACCTGAACCACCACGGACTCGGGCACGTCCGGCTCCGACATCGAACGGCTCCCTCCGCGGATCACGACAGCAGCGGTAACCGTACCCAAGACACGATTGGGACGGTAGGTGCCGGCGACGACGGAACGTCGACAAACGGTTCCGGCGTCGGTGGGCCGATCGGCCGGGTGCGACCGCCGGACGTACCGCGTTTGCGGTGGTCGTCGCGGGGTGTCGCGGTGAGATGGGTCATCCCGGATAGGTCCGGCGACCCGGAGATCGTAAGGTTAGCCGAACCTAATTCGAGGGGTACGAGGAAACGTCGTGACGATCGTTGCGGACCGGGCCACCGAGCCCGGGACCCGGTCCGGCCGCAGGGGTGGCCGCCGTGTCGCGGTCACCGCCGCCGCGGCCGTGCTGCTGCTGGTGGTGGTGCTGGCGAGCCTCGCGCTCGGCAGCCGACCGCTCAGCCCCGGTCAGGTGTGGCACGCCCTGGTCGCGCCGGACGGCGGCGAGGCCAGCATCATCGTCCGGGAACTGCGGGTGCCGCGTACGCTGCTCGGCCTCACCGTCGGACCCGCGCTCGCCCTCGCCGGGGTGCTGCTGCAGGCGTTGACCCGCAACCCGCTCGCCGAGCCGCGGATCCTCGGGGTCAGCGCCGGCGCCTCGCTGGGCGTGGTCGTCGCGATCTCGGTCTTCGGCGTCGGCACCCTCGCCGGGTACGTCTGGTTCGGGGTCGTCGGAGCCCTCCTCGCCGGCCTGCTCGTCTTCGGCATCGCGAACCGGGCCCGGGAGGGCGCCAGCCCGGTGACCCTGGCCCTGGTCGGGGTCGCGCTCGACGCCAGCCTCGGCGCGATGGTGATCGCCCTGCTCACCGTCGACGCCCGGACCTTCGAGGACTACCGGTTCTGGGTGGTCGGCGGGCTGACCGGACGCGACGCTGCGGTCGCCGCCCAGGTCGCACCGTTTGTCCTGGTCGGCGTGCTGCTCGCCGCGTTCGCCGCCCGGGGCCTCGACGCGCTCGCCCTCGGCGACGACGTGGCCAGGGGACTCGGTCACCGCGTGGGGCTGGTCCGGCTCGCCGGCGGGGTCGGTGCGGTCCTGCTGATCGGCGCGGCCGTCGCGGCCGCCGGGCCGATCGCGTTCATCGGCCTCGCCGTACCGCACCTGGCCCGGGCCCTGGTCGGCGCCGACCACCGGTGGACCCTCGCGGTCGCCGCGCTGCTCGGGCCGATCCTGCTGCTCGCCGCCGACATCGTCGGCCGGCTGGTGGTGCCGCCGGGGGAGGTGCCGGCCGGGATCGTCACCGCGCTGCTCGGCGCGCCGCTGCTGGTCGTCCTGGTCCGCCGCGCCAAGGTCGTGACAGCATGACCGTGCTACCCGTGGGGCGGACGCTGGTCCGGCTGGGCCCGGTCCGGCTGGTCGTCCGGCACCGGCCGATCGTGGTCGGCGGGATCCTGGCCCTGCTGCTCGCCGCCGTCGGGGTGCTCAGTCTCTCGCTCGGCACCCCGTACGTCGCCCCGGGCGACGTACTCCGCTCGCTCACCGGCGCCGGCACCCCGTACGACCTGGTCGTCCTCGATCTGCGGTTGCCCCGGCTGGTGCTGGCGGCGGCGGTCGGCGCGGTCTTCGGCATCGCCGGCACCCTGATCCAGACCGTCGCCCGCAACCCGCTGGCCAGCCCGGACGTCGTCGGGATCACCCAGGGCGCCGGTCTGGCCGCCACCGTCGCGCTGACCGGTGGGGCCGCCGCGTCGCTGATCGCCCCGGCCGCGCTCGCCGGCGGGCTGGCGGCCGCGGTCGTGGTGCTGCTGCTGGGGCTGCGGCACGGGCTGGCCGCGCACCGGTTCGTGCTCGCCGGGGTGGCGGTCGCGGTGGCGCTGCGGGCGCTGACCGAGGTGGTGATGCTCTCCGCGGACCCGGTCGACGGCATCCGGGCCCAGCTCTGGCTGGTCGGCACCCTGGCCGGCAAGGGCTGGCGGGAGGCGGGGTACCTCGGGCTGACCCTGCTGGTGCTGCTCCCGGTGCTGCTCTGGGCCGGCTGGGCACTGAACGGCAGCGCGCTCGACGACGACACCGCCCGGGGCGTCGGACTGCGTCCGGTGGCCCGCCGGGTGGGACTGGCCACCACCGGCGTCCTCGCCGCCGCGATGGTCACCGCCCAGGTCGGCGCGGTGGACTTCGTCGCCCTGGTCGCCCCGCAGGTGGCCCGCCGGCTGGTCCGGGCCGAACGGCCGCCGCTGCTCTGCGCCGCGCTGGTCGGCGCGGTCCTGGTGGTCCTCGCCGACCTGGCCGGCCGGCGGCTCTTCGCCCCCACCCAGCTGCCCGCCGGGGTGCTGACCGCCGCGTTCGGCGGGCCCTACCTGATCTACCTGCTGCTCCGCGGTCGACGGAAGGTCTCCTGATGCTCTCCACCCGCGATCTCGCCGTCGGCTACGACGACCGGACCGTCATCGACGGGCTCGACGTGGACCTGCCCGCCGACGCGTTCACCGTCATCGTCGGGCCGAACGCCTGCGGCAAGTCGACCCTGCTGCGGACCATGGCCCGGCTGCTCACCCCACGTCGGGGAACGGTGCTGCTGGACGGTGCGGCGATCCGGGACCTGCCGACCCGGGCGGTGGCCCGCCGGCTCGGCGTACTGCCGCAGAGTCCGCTGGTTCCCGAGGGGGTCACCGTCGCCGACCTGGTCGGCCGGGGCCGGCAGCCGTACCAGCGGTGGTGGCGGCAGTGGTCGCCGGAGGACGAGGCGGCGGTCCGCGAGGCGATGGTGCTCGCCGACGTCGACTCGTTGGCCGACCGGGCGGTGGACACCCTCTCCGGCGGGCAGCGGCAGCGGGTCTGGATCGCGATGACCCTGGCCCAGGACACCGAGGCGTTGCTGCTCGACGAGCCGACCACCTTCCTCGACCTGGCCCACCAGGTGGAGGTCCTCGACCTGCTGCACCGGTTGCGGGTCGAGCGCAACCGCACCGTGGTCGCCGTCCTGCACGACCTCAACCAGGCGGCCCGGTACGCCGACCACCTGATCGCGATGCGGGCCGGCGCGGTGGTCGCCGCCGGGCCGCCCCGCGAGATCCTCACCGTGGACCTGGTCCGCGACGTCTTCGGGCTCGACTGTGTTGTCGTGCCCTGCCCGGTGACCGGGGCGCCACTGGTCGTCCCGTCACTCACCTCTCCCTCCCTCACGAAAGGTTCCCCATGCGCCGCAGAGTCGTCACCCTTCTCGCCGTCGCCGCCCTCGGTGCCGGCGGCCTGACCGGATGCAGCAGCGATCCGGTCGGCGGGGAGACCGCCGGGGGTGAGACCCGGCCCGTCACCCACGCGATGGGCACCACGCAGGTGCCGGCCCACCCGCAGCGGGTGGTGGTGCTGGACACCGACAAGATCGACACGGCGTTGTCGCTCGGCGTGATCCCGGTCGGCGCGGCGAAGGCCAGCGACAGCGAGGGCTTCCCCACCTACTTCGGCGCCGACAAGGTCGCCTCGATCAAGCCGGTCGGCCTGCTCACCGAGCCCGACCTGGAGGCGATCACCGCACTGAAGCCGGACCTGATCCTGGGCAGCAAGTTCCGCCAGGAGAAGTTCTATGACGAGCTGTCGGCGATCGCGCCGACCGTCTTCACCGAGCGCGTCGGCATCACCTGGAAGGAGAACTTCCTGCTCGACGGGGACGCGCTCGGCAGGGCGCAGGAGGCCAAGGACCTGCTCGCCGGCTACGAGAAGCGGGCCAAGGACCTCGGGGCGACAATCGGCAACCCGGGGCAGCGGAAGATCTCCGTGGTCCGGTTCCGGCCGACCGAGATCCGGGTGTACGGCCCGGAGTCGTTCTGCGGCATCGTGCTCGGTGACGTCGGGCTGGGCCGCCCCGAGCGGCAGCTGCTGGCGAGCAAGGAGGACAAGCGGTTCGACGCGGTCAGCCCGGAGCGGATCTCCGAGGTCGACGGCGACGTCATCTTCGTGACCGCGTTCGGCGCCAAGGCCGAGGCGGAGCAGAGCAAGGTGACCGGCGGCAGCCTCTGGAAGAACCTGTCGGCGGTCAAGGCCGGCAAGTCGTACGTGGTCGCCGACGAGACCTGGATGCTCGGCATCGGGGTCACCGCCGCCGGCAAGATCCTCGACGACATCGAGAAGTACGTCCCCGCCGCCTGACCCGGGGCGATCCGACGAACGTGCCGGCCCCCGGCCACCGAACTCCGGTGACCGGGGGCCGTTTCCGTCAGTTCGGTCAGTCGACGACCGGCGGGGCGGTCCGGGCCGCCTCCTTCAACGCCGCCGCCTCGCTGGCGTACGGGTTGTAGGTGTACGACCGGGACAGGTTGCCCGGCACCGTGAAGTACTCGACCGAGAGCTTCGCCGGGTCGGTGGCGATCTCACCCCGGCCGGGCAGGTCGTCGCGGTCGTCCCAACCCCACGGCGCGTTCGCCGAGTTGGTCGAGCAGGAGTAGGTCCCGACGCCGCAGTCGCCGGAGGTGTCGCCGGCGAACGTGCCGAGGCCGGCGAAGAGGCTCGGGTTGTTCCGCTCGGCCCAGAGGCCGCCGGCGGCGAAGATGTCGATCAGCTCGTAGCGCACATCCCGGTCGTTGCCGTCGCTCGGTGTCTCGGCGACCGTCGAGGGGTAGTAGACGATGCCGTCGCCGTCGATGCTGTACTGCGGGTACGCCTTCAGCCCGTGCCCGCCGCGCTCCTGCGCGGTGACCGGGTGCAGGAGGTCGTCGTGCGGCGAGCGCTGCAGTTGCAGCGTGCCGTCGATGTTCTCCCGCCCGTTCGACCAGGTGCTGCCGGCCGGGGCGTACGAATAGAAGTCGCTGTGCGCCACGGTGACCGCGCCGCGCAGCGTGCCGTAGTCGGAGCCGTCCCGTTCGATCGCGAGCAGCACGCCCTCGCCGTCGTTCTCGTGTTCGGTCTCGAAGAACGGGTGGTCGATCCAGTCCCGGGGATGGAAGAACAGGTACGTGATGTACCAGTGGGTGCTGGTCTCCAGCACCGAGTAGTACACGGCCGCCGCGAACGAGGCGTCGCTGCGGGCCGCGTTGTCCCAGTTGTTGCGCCCGTTGAGGTCGCCGTCGAAGTCGACCCGGGTGAGGTAGTCGGACCTGCCGCCGAGGGCGTGCGCCCCGGTTGCGTCGACGTCCTGGTAGTGGATCGGCGCCCAGCGCAGCGCCAGTTGGGACCGGCTGACCGCCGCGCCCGCCGGTGCCGGTGCCGCGAGTCCCACCGCCACCAGCGCCGCCGTCAGGACCGCCGCCAGGGTTCGCCCGGCTTTCCTTCCTCCGTCGAGCATGTGTGCTCCCACGTCCGAAATGGATAGATCGGAGGGAATCTACGTGATCGACGGCGGATGGCGCGTGTCCGCCGGACGACGGGTGGGTTGCCGCCGGCCGACGGATCAGGTGGTGCCGAGCAGCGCGTAGAGCAGCGGGATCCGGGGTGCGTCCGCCGGCAGCCGCCACCAGCCCCGATCCGTGCGGACCATGTGCGGCCAGCGCGGCCACGGGATCTCGTCACTCTCCCGCAGCCGCCGCACGGTGATCCCGGCCCCGGTCAGCGCGGTGACCACCTCGCCGATTCCGTGCGCCCACTCGTAGCTGACGGTGGCCTCCCGCAGCGCCGGCCCGTCGGTGTAGGTGTGCGTCGCGTCGAGTTCGATCGCGCCCCGGCCGCCGAGGTAGTCGTTGCGCAGCAGCAGGCCACGGTCGTCGGGTCCGGCGGGGACCAGGCCGAGCGAGGTCAGCACCGGGTGGAACTCCACGACGTACACCCGGCCGCCGGGGCGGAGCAGTCCGGCGACCACCCGGGCCCAGCGCTCCAGGTCGGGCAGGTAGCAGAGGGCACCCTTGCCGGTGTAGACCACGTCGAACCGTCGGCCGGCCAGCGCTGCCGCCGCGTCGTAGACGTTCGCCTCGACGTACTCGATCTCCAGACCGGCGTCGGCGGCGATCCGTCGGGCCTCGGCCACGGCGGCGCCGGAGATGTCGAGACCGACGGTACGGGCGCCGCGCCGGGCGAACGCCACGGTCTCGGTCCCGAGGTGGCACTGCAGGTGGAGTACGTCGCGTCCGGTGAGTTCGCCGAGGTCGTCCCACTCGTGGTCGGCGAACCAGTCGTCGGGGTCGCGCCCGCCGACGTCGTAGAAGCGGCTGGCGGCGTGGATCGGGGTCCGCTCGTCCCAGTTCGCCGCGATCCGGGCCATCCGCTCCCGGGTGGTGCTGTCGAAATCGTGGCTCATCGTTCCATCCAGCCACACCGTCGCCGGTCGGTCCAGCACGCGGCGCGGTGCACCCGACCCGGCTGGCGGGGTGGGTGGTGTCCTGCCGATGGCGGGAACCGTCCCGTCGTGTCGGCACCGCATGACATCCCGACGGTCGCGAGCGGAGGGGCACGGGCATTCGCGGCACCACGGGGGAGGGCGCCGAGGGTTGGCTGCTGGCGGTGGGGGACTGGCTGAGCCTGTGGCTGCTGGCGGTGGTGGCGCTGCTGATCGGGGTCGGGAACGGTTTCACCTACCCGGCGTGTTCGGCCCTGTTGCCGTCGATCCTGGGGCCTGAGGAGTTGATGGCGGCCGTCCCTGACGGCGATCTCGTCGTCCGACCGTCGACCGATGAGCATGCCGTCGCTGACCGGTCGTGCCGTACCGGCCGGGGCGGTGGCCGGAGCGGTCACACCTGGTCGTGGAACGGGTCGTGGCCGATCAGGTTCAGGAACGCCTCGCGGATGTCGATCCGGATCGGCTCGTCCCGGTCAAGATGTGCCCGGATGTGTACGAACAACGGCATCAGCAGCCGGATCTCGTCGCCGGAGACGACCGTGACCAGCGGGACCGAGCCGCCCCGGTCGATTTCGATGCCGACGATGGTGGTGCCCGGGATGGCGGAGAACCGGAACGGTCCCAGCCGCTCCACCGTCACCGTCGGCGCTCCGTCCACAGTAGCTGCGGGTCCCTCGGCCCGGAGCGCCGCGATACGTTCGAGTTGGTACTGCGCCAACGCACGCAGGGTCGTCGACTTCTCGGGATTGTCGCGGATGGCGCGCAGGCGGCGTTCCACGTCGTCGAGGCCGGTCGGGTCGTGGGTGTCGGATGAGCCGGACATGACCGAAGGTTATCGATGCTGACCAGCGCCGGATCGCACAACCGGTGCGAGCCGGAAGCGGTGCCAGCCCCCGGATTCCGCCCGGATCCGGCCCCCACCGCCGGTCAACCCGTTGTCGTCCCCTCCTGGCCCGGCTCCGGGCCCGACCGGTCCTCGGTGGCGGCGCGGTGGAACCGGTCGGCCCACTCCCCGATCTGGGCGGTGAGTTCGGGCGGCGAGACGACCTCGAACTCCGCACCGAGCGCGCCGAGCGTCATGATCGGCCAGCCCAGGCTCTCCACGGACATCCGCAGCCGGCTCCGTCCCGGGGCGACCTCCTCGACGGTGCCCCACCGGTCGACCTCGGCCCGGACCCGGTCCGCCGGCGCGTGTACCAGCACCTCGACCTGGTACGGACCGGGAATCTTCCCGATGCTGGCCCGGACGAACGCGGCGGCGTCCTCAGCCGGCAGTTCCCGGGGCCGGAACCGGGCACCGGTGCCGCGTGGGTCGGCGAGCCGGTCCAGCCGGAAGCTGCGCCAGCCCTGCCGGTCGAGGTCGAAACCGACCAGGTACCACCGCCGGCCGAGGGCGACCAGCCGGTGCGGCTCGACCTGCCGGTCGGTCCGCTCACCTGCCCGGGCGGTGTAGCCGAACCGGAGTCGTTCGCTGTCCCGGCAGGCCTGGGCGACGGCGGTGAGGGTGGTCGCCTCGACGGTCGGCCCGCCGCCGCCCCAGACCGCCGGTACGGTCACCGTGCGCAGCGCGTCGACCCGGTGCCGCAGCCGCGTCGGCATCACCTGTACGACCTTGGCGAAGGCCCGGATCGACGCCTCCGCGATGCCGGCCACCGCACCCTGGGCGGCGGTCTGTAACCCGACCGCGAGGGCGACCGCCTCCTCGTCGTCGACCACGAGCGGCGGCAGCGCGGCCCCCGGGGCCAGTTGGTAGCCGCCGTCCACGCCCCGGTGCGCCCGCACCGGGTAGCCGAGTTCGCGGAGCCGGTCCACGTCACGCCGCAGGGTGCGTACCGAGACACCGAGCCGGTCCGCCAGTTCGCCGCCCGGCCAGTAGCGGTGGGTCTGCAGCAGGGAGAGCAGTTGAAGGGTGCGCGAGCTGGTGTTCGCCATGCCGCCATCCTGCCAGGAATTCCGGTCAGGAACTGACCGCAGTCATGCCTAGCGTGCTGCCATGACCTCACGGAGACACCTCCGGCGCGAGGTGGACGGATGATCCACACTCACGCCCTGACCAGGGATTTTGCGCTGGGACGCGGCCAGACCGTGCACGCCGTACGGGGGATCGCGCTGCACGTCGACCCCGGTGAGCTGGTCGCCGTACTCGGTCCGAACGGCGCCGGCAAGACGACCACCATGCGGATGCTGACCACCCTGATCGCCCCGACCTCGGGCACCGCCACCGTCGCCGGACACGACGTGGTACGCGAACCCGGCCAGGTCCGGCGCCGGATCGGGTACGTCGGCCAGGGCAACGGCGCCGGACACGCACAGCGGGTCCGGGACGAGCTGGCCACCCAGGGCCGCATCTACGGCCTGGACCGCCGGGACGCGCGGCGGCGGGCCGACGAGCTGCTCGACGCCCTCGACCTCACCGACCTGGCCACCCGCAAGGTCGCCGACCTCTCCGGCGGGCAGCGGCGACGGTTGGACGTGGCGATGGGCCTGGTGCACCGCCCTCCGCTGCTCTTCCTCGACGAACCCTCGACCGGGCTCGACCCGCAGAACCGGGCGAACCTGTGGGACCACGTGCTGCGGATGCGCTCGGCGGCCGACATGACGATCGTGCTGACCACGCACTACCTGGACGAGGCCGACTCGATGGCGGAGCGGGTGGTGATCGTCGACCACGGCGAGATCATCGCCGACGACTCGGCCGCGGCGCTGAAGGCGAAACTCGCGGGGGACCGGATCGTCCTGACCATCGCCGGTCCGGGGTCGGCCGTTCGACCGGACTCCGACTGCGGGACGGGACCTGCCGATCGGGCGGACGCCGCCGCCCGGCTCGCCGGGCTCGTCGAACGGTTGCCGGGTGCCCGGGACGTGGTGGTCGACGGGGACCGGGTCGAGGCGCACGTGGGCAACGGGCCCGCCGCGCTCCCCGAGCTGCTGCGCGCCGCGGTCGCCGCCGACGTACCGGTCGGCACCGCGCTGCTGCACCAGCCGACTCTCGACGACGTGTTCCTCGCCCTGACCGGCCGCAGCCTCCGCGAGGGGGAGCCCGGCGGCGGTGCCACGGACCCGCAGACCCGGAAGGCGGCTGCCGCATGACCACGATCCCCGTCACCGACCGGCCGGCGGTCGTGCTGTCGAGGCGGCCGGGACCGCGCGACCTGGTCCGGGACGTCGGCATCGTGCTGGCCCGGGAGCTGCGCCCGCTGCTGCACGACCCGTTCTCGGTGGTCTTCGGCATGGTGCAACCGATCGTCTTCCTCGCCCTCTTCGGGCCGCTGCTGGTCGGCTCGCTCGGCGGCCAGGCCGGCGCGGCGTTCGGGTCGGGTGGGGTCTGGCAGTGGTTCGTTCCGGCGATCCTGGTCATGACGGCGCTGTTCGGCACCTCGGCCACCGGGTCCAACCTGCTGTTCGAGTTCCAGACCGGCGCGCACGAACGGATGCTGGTCACGCCGCTGTCCCGGTCGTCGTTGCTGGTCGGGCGGGCGCTCAAGGAGATGGTGCCGCTGGCCGGGCAGGCGGTGATCATCGTACTGGTGATGCTGCCGTTCGGCTTCCGGCTGTATCCGGTGGGCGCGCTGGTCGGGCTGGCCCTGCTCGCGCTTTTCGGGGTCGGGCTCGGCGCCTTCAGCTACGCGCTGGCGATCGCGGTACGCAGGCAGGAGTGGATGTTCTGGGTGGTCCAGCAGACCCTGATCTTCCCGCTGATGCTGCTCTCCGGCATGCTGCTGCCGCTGGAGACCGGGCCCGGCTGGATGCGGGTGGCGGCCCGGTTCAATCCGCTCGCCTACCTGGTCGACGCGGAGCGGGCGCTCTTCGCCGGCCAGCTCGGTTCCGGCACCGTCCTGTGGGGATGGGTGGCGGCCCTGATCACCGCCGTGCTCGGCCTGACCGTCGGGGTACGGGCGATGGCCCGCAGCGCCGGCTGAGTCCACCCGGTCGTCCGGACCGACCGGATGCGATACAACCTATTGTCCTAGGATGCTATAGAGCGAGTGGGCCGACCCACCATGGGTCGGCCCACTCGGCGCGGATGGTCAAACCCGGTCCACTGAGCACGGATACTCAGCGGGATCCCGCGCCGCGACTCAGGCCCGACGGCCGGACGCTGGCGAGGATCACTGACATGACCGAGACGCTGCCGCGCCGGACCGCTCCGTCCACAGTCGAACGGTCGACAGCCGACGACCGCCGGGACCGGCGCCGGTTCCGGCCGATGGTTGCCGGGCGACTGTCGACCATGGTGTTCCGCCTGCTGCGTAGCCACCCGGTGCTCTGGCGGTGGAGCGCCGCCGGACACCGCCCGGTGCTCGACGGCTTCGCGAAGGCCAACGCCCGGCGGGTCTGCGCCCTGGCCGTGCGACACGTCCCGGCGTACCGCGACCTCCTCCGCGACCACCCGACCGGGGCGGGGAAACGCCGACGCCTGGCCGACTATCCGGAGACCGGCAAGGAGAGCTACGTGCTCGGCCGCGACGCCGCCAGCCGGTGCTGGGGCGGCCGGCTACCGGCCCGGGGTGTGGTGGTGGACGAGTCCGCCGGTTCGTCCGGCCGGCCGTTCAACTGGCCGCGCGGCGAACGCGAACTGCGGGCGGTGCACCGGGACATCGCCGGCTACACCAGCCTGGTCTTCCCGAGCCGTCGGCGGTTTGTCATCAACGCCTACTCGATGGGCGCCTGGGCGACCGGTACGACCACCGGCAACGCGATGTCCCGGATCGCGGTCGTGAAGAACACCGGCCCCGACCTGGGCAAGATCGTCGACACCCTGCGCGAGTTCGGCCCCGACTTCGACTACCTGGTGACGGCGTACCCGCCGTTCCTCAAGCACCTGCGGGACCGGCTGGACGCCGACGGCTTCCCCTGGGCGCGGTACCGCATCTTCGCCAGCTGCGGGGGAGAGGGGATGACCGAGGCGCTGCGGGCGTACCTGGAGGAGCGCTTCCACAAGGTCCGGTCGGCGTACGGCGCCTCGGACCTGACCATCGGCCTCGGGGCGGAGACCGCGTTCACCGTCTGGCTGCGTCGGCGGCTGCGTACCGACCCGGCGCTGCGGGCGGCACTGCTCGGCGCGGACGAGCAGCGGCTGCCGATGATCTTCCAGTACAACCCGCTGGTCACCTACCTCGAGACGAACGAGCGACGGGAACTGCTCTGCACCGTCGCCGACCTGGACGTACTCCAGCCCCGGCTGCGGTACAACGTCGGTGACGAGGCGGTGTTGTGGTCGTACCGGAAGGTGGTGGACCTGGTCCGGAGCGAACCGGCGCGGTGGGGCGAGGGGCGGCGGGCGCTGGCCGCCGAACGGATGACCCTGCCGCTGCTGTTCCTGTTCGGACGACGCGACTCGACCGTCTCCTACCTCGGCGCCAACCTCTACCCGCAGGACGTCGAGTACGGCCTCTACACCGGGAACCCGTACGCCGGGCAGATCAGCCGGTTCTGCCTGGACCTGGCCGAGGACGCGGCGCTGGAGATTCGGCCGGTGATCCACCTGGAGCTGCGTCGGGAGCTGCCGGAGGCGGTCCGGACGGCGCTGGTCGAGGCCTGCCGCGACGGGGTGGTCCGACACCTCGCCACGGTCTCCCGCGACTTCGCCCAGTCGCTGGCCGAGGATCCGGCCGCCGCCGACCTGCGGATCGCGCTGCACGCGGCGGGAACCGGCCCGTTCGCCGGAGAGCAGAAGATCAAGAACGTCTACCTGGTGGGGTGAGCGATGCGTACCCGCGACTTCTCCCGCGCGCCGGCGCCGGCCCGGGCCGGCGCGATGTTCGTCGGCGCGACCCGGTACCGGGGGCCGCTGGCGATCCTGCGGCTCTGGCCGGTCTGGATCCGGATGGTCCGGGACCTGAAACGGATGTCCGGATACCGCTGGCACACCGTGTACTGGGAGTTCCCGTTCACCCTCGGCACGATCGCCTTCTTCGCCGACCGCGACGCGATGCTGCGGTTCGCCCGGTCCCGCCACCACCGTCGGCTGATGGTGTGGGTGACCGACGGGACCCGGCACGCGACCGGTGGCTACATCAGGCTCTACACCGCCGACCCGGACGGCTACACCAACGGGGTGTGGCGGGCCGAGTCGACCGAGATGGCGCACATCCCGACCTTCACCCCGGTCGGCGGCGAAGCCACCGGCCCGGCGGTGCGGCGGTGAGCCGGACCGGGCTGGAACGCGTCGTCGACCGGCGCGGCCTGCGGGAGTTCCTCGGCCTCACCGACCGGGTGTACGCCGACGAGCCGCGCTTCGTACCGACCCCGCGACAGCAGATTTGGCGCTGGTGGCGGGCCGGCGTGCCGATGTACGTGCTCCGCGATCGCGCCACCGGGCAGGTGGTGGCGCGTACCACGCTGCACACCGACGCCGACTTCGACGTGAAACTCGGCCGGCGGTGCCAGTTGTTCGGGCTGACCGAGTTCACCGGGTCGGCGGCGGAGCCGCTCTTCGCGGCGATGACCGCGACCGCCCGGGCGGCCGGTGACCGGGAGTGCCTCTTCGGGCCGGTGGCGCTGCTGCCGAACCAGGCCGGCGGGGTGATCACCTCCGGGTACGCCGACCGGGGCTTCCTGGACAGCGCCTACAATCCGCCGAGGTACGTGGCCGCGTACGAGGCGTACGGCTTCGGCCGGCGGTTCGAGTCGGACACCTGGATCTGCCCGGTCGGTCCGTCGCCCCCGCCGGAACCGCTGCCCGACGGCCTGCGGGTGCACCGGGGCGACGTCCGCCGGCTGGACAGCCAACTCGACCTGCTCCGGGAGCTGCTCAACGCGTCGTTCGCGCAGCTCGGCTACTACACCCGGATCTCGGCCGCCCAATTGCGCCGGCAGACCGACGGGCTGGCGTACCTGCTCGACGAGTCGCTGCTGCTCTATCTGACCCGGGCGGGCCGGCCGGTGGCGTTCGTGTTGTGTCTGCCGGACATCAGCGAGTTCGTGGTCCGGGTCCGGGGTGATCTCGGCCGGGTGAACCAGCTCCGGCTGTTGGCGACCCGTCGACGGTACCGGCGGGAGGCGGTGCTGATCGTCAAGGGTGTGCTGCCGGAGTACCAGGGGTGCGGCTACCAGCGGCTGCTCTCCGCGCAGCTGCACCGCAACCTTGCCGCCGGCGGCTACACGACGCTGCGCAGCACGTACGTCGGCCGGGACAATCCGGCGTCGGCGGCGCAGTTCCGGGCGATGGGCGGCCGTCCGCTGCACGGGTACACCTTCTACGAGCGGATGGTGTAGGTGGAGGCGTTCCGCGATCTGGAGGCGCTCTGCTGGCGGGCGCCGAGCGCACACAACACCCAGCCCTGGCGGCTGCGGTACCAGGACGGGGCGGTCCGGGTCGGCTGGGATCCGGCCGATGCCCTGCCGGCGGGCGACCCGACGGGTCGGGATCTGTGGCTGTCGCTGGGGGCGTTTGTCGAGACCTGTCTGGTCGTCGCCGCCGACGCCGGGCTGGGGGCGGTGTTCGTACCGGACCACGACCTCGGCGAGCGGCGGGTGGGGTGGCTGCGGCCGGCTCGGGACCGCTACGACACTCCGTTCCGGGCCGGGCACGTGCGGGACCGCCGTACGCATCGGGGCCGCTACCGGTCCGGCCTGTCGGCGGAGGTGGTCGCGGCGGTCGACGCGGTCGCCCGGCGGGCCGGCGGCGAGGTCCGGGTGGTGCCGGGCGTGGACCGGCTGGCGCGGCTGTACCGGGTCGCGGACCGGCACCTGTACGCCGATCCGGCGGTGGTCGCCGAACTGCGGTCGTGGCTGCGGCTCACCCCGACCCATCCGGGTTACCACGCCGACGGGCTCACCGACCGCTGTCTGGGGCTGTCCCGGGTGGAGGCGTCCGGGCTGCGGGCGGCGTTGGCGGGTTATTTGGTGCTGCGACCGGTCGGGCTGCCCCGGCTGTTGGCGACGGCCGGCAGTCCGGCCGGTCTCGGCGGTGACCTGCTGGTCCTGGTCGGGCCGGCGGAGGCGGAGCCGGCGGCCGTCGTGACGTTCGGTCGGGTGCTGCTGCGGGTCTGGCTCACCCTGCAGGTGGCCGGGGCGGCGTTGCATCCGTCGAGTCAGCTGGTCGACGCCCCGGCGGCCCGGGCCGGGCTCGCCGGACTGCTGGGGGTCGCGCCGGACCGGCTGCTGCACGTCGCCCGGGTCGGCCACCCGGACGGTCCGGCGGCCCGGTCGGCCCGCCGTGTCCCGGCTGTCCACTCCGGACCAACCGACTCCTGACGCCGGTTCCCGCACGGTCTGCGCCGCGCCGGGCGGGGTCCGGAAAATGTCGTCCGCGCGGTCTATGTTCTCCGGGCATCGGACGGGAGGACGGATCGTGGACGCGGTCGGAGACGGGTGGGAACGGCGGAGCGTGGTGCGGGTGCTGCCGCCGGTTCGCCCCCGGAAGCTGGCGAAGGTGCCGTTTGTCGAGTTGGCGGAGGGGCGGCTGCAGGGGGTGGTGTCGAGCGGGTCGGACATCGAGCGGGTGTACGTCTCGTCGTTCTCCGCCGGCTCCCACACCTACCACTGCAGCACCAACAACAACCGGCCCTGCGGTGGGCTGCGCGGTACGCCCTGCAAGCACCTGCACGCGTTGGCCGACGAGGCCGTGCTGCAGTACGGCGTCGACCGGGTCGCCCGCTACCTGCGGGTCGACGTCGGCGGCGGGGTGTCGTCGGGGTCGGAGCTGGTGGCCCGGCTGCGCGGCGGCCAGGAGTCGGTGCCGGCGGCGGTGGTGTTCAGCCGTTTTCTGCGGCATCTGACCTATCTGGAGGTGCCGGAGAGTACCGAGCCGGTCGTCGAGCTGCACTGGTTCCCGGCGACGGGAGCGGCCCGCTGATGCGCCCGACACAGCTCGCCGGGCTGCTCGACGGGGTCGAGCCCGGTGTTCCGGAGACCCTCGACCTGGTCACCGGTTTCGACAACACACTCGTTCCCGGGCTGGCCCGGCTGACCGGGGAGCAGCGGGCCGGGTTGTCCGCGCTGACGGCCGCGGTGGCCGTGACCCCGCTCGCGGACCGGGTACGGGAGGCGGTGGAGAAGGTCAACGCCGGTTCGATCGCCGACGAGCACCTGACCGCGTTCGCGGGCGCCCGGACGGCCCTGCTCGGCGCGGTGCACGATGCGCTGTCGGCCCGGTTGGACGGCGCGCTCGGCCGGTCGCGGGCCGACTGGGTGCCGGGCGTCGGCGGCACCGGGGATCCGGTGCCGGACACGGTGCTCGCCGGTTCCCGGGCCTGGCTGCGGGAGCTGGCGATCGCCGGGTGGCAGGGGGTCGACCACGAGGTGGTGGCGTCGGCGGCCCGGACCGTCGAAACCCTGCTGGGCGTGCCGGAGCTGCGGCGGCTGGCGGTGCTGCTCGACGGGTTGGCGGCCGAGCTCGGGGCGACGTGTCCGGTGGGCGCGGCGGGTCGGGTGCCGGTCCGGCGCTGGGCTGACCTGTGGTCGCGGGCCCTGCTGCTCAGTCATGCCGCCGGCAGCCCGGACGGCGCGGCCGCGGTGACGGTCTCGGGTCGGCTCCTGGTGCTCGGCGTGGACGTGCACGAGCACGGTACGGCGGTGCAGGTGCAGGTCCACGGGGTGCTGGAGGCGGCCGGGGCGCAGCCACGACTGGTCCGGACGAGTGTGTCGGCGGCGAAGGTGGAGACGATCGTCGGGCCGGCGGTGTGGCGGCTGTTGCGGAGCTGCCCGGTGTTGCTCGGCGCGTTGGCCGAGCGTCGTGCCCTGGAGGTGACGGACCTGCCGCTGCTGCCCGGCGGTGATCTGCTGTGGCGGGACGGGCAGGCCCGGCCGGGCGAGGTCGTCGACCCGTTCGCCACCGCCCGGTTGCGGCTCGCCGAGGCGGCGGCCCCGCCGGTGCCGCCGCTGGACCGGCATCCGGTCCGGATCGCCGAACCGGTGCTGCTGGAGGGCTACCGGGCCGGCCGGCGCGACGACGGCGAGCTGGTCCTCGAGTTGGACGGCTCCGCGCTGCCGGTGGACGTGGCCCGGCTGCCGAGCTGCGGTCCGCTCACCCCGGAGTTGGTGCTCGGGTCGTCGGCCTGCCTCGGACTCGTCCGCTGGGAGGACGGCCGCTGGTCGCTGCAACCGTTCGCGGTGCAGACCGGTGGTAAGCGGGGGGCCGCGGCGGTGCACACCGGGGACTGGGCGCTCGGTCCCACCGACCCGAAGGTGGCGAAGGCCGAGGCGCGGGCCGGTGACGCGGTCGCCGTGCTGCGGGAGCGGGCCGGACGGTTGCTGCGCCGATGAACGAGCGGAAGGATCAGACCAGCGGCCCGGCCCCCGACCAGTTTTCTGGCGACGGTGCGTGGGGGCACGACAGTGACGCCAACCGGCGGCAGGTGCTCTACTGGCGGCTGCTGGCTCGCCTCTTCGAGCCGCAGGAGCAGCCGTCGCTGGAGTCGGCGAGCGTGGCGATCGTCGACGACCTGGGTCTGCCGGCGGCGTTGTTGGATCCGACGGTGTCGGTGGACACGGTCGTGCAGCGGTTCCCCGAACTCGCCGCCGAGTTCCGGGGCCTGATGGCGACACAGCCCGCTGACGGGAGTGCCGTGCCGGCTGACGGCAGTGCCGCGCCGCCGGCTGGTGACGGCAGTGCCGCGCCGCCGGTCGCTTCGGAGACGGGGGAGCGGGACGGTGCCGTCGAGGTCCGGCGGGCCGCCCTGGTGTCGAAACTGCTGCTGAACGTCTTCGCGACCGGCTCGGGCAACGTCACCGCCGGCCAGTTGGCCCGCTGGCAGGCTGACGCGGGCTGGTTCGAGCGGGCGCTCGGGTGTGAGCCGGGACAGCTGCGGGGCCGGCCCACCGCCAGTGAGCTGGGTGGGGTGCTGGCCGGGCTGGAGGGTGACCTCGTCTCGCGGATGCGGCTGCGGGAGGTGCTCGCCGACCCGGCGCTGGCCCGGCAGCTGACGCCGAGCATGTCGCTGATCGAGCAGTTGCTGCGGGACAAGGCGAACCTGTCGGGGGTGGCGCTGGCCAACGCCAAGGCGCTGATCCGGCGGTTCGTCGACGAGGTCGCGGAGGTGCTGCGTACCCAGGTGGAGAAGACGAGTGTCGGTGTGCTCGACCGCTCGGTGCCGCCGAAGCGGGTGTTCCGCAACCTCGACCTCGACCGGACCATCTGGAAGAACCTGACCAACTGGAGCCCGGAGGACCAGCGACTCTACGTGGACCGGCTCTACTACCGGCACACCGCCCGGCGGACCACCCCGGCCCGGCTGATCGTGGTGGTGGACCAGTCGGGGTCGATGGTCGACGCGATGGTGAACTGCACCATCCTCGCCTCGATCTTCGCCGGTCTGCCGAAGGTGGACGTGCACCTGGTCGCGTACGACACCCGGGCGCTGGACCTGACCCCGTGGGTGCACGACCCGTTCGAGGTGCTGCTGCGTACCCAATTGGGTGGCGGTACGGACGGGACGGCGGCCCTGAACCTGGTCCGGCCGAAGATCGCCGAACCGAAGAACACCGTGCTGGTCTGGATCTCCGACTACTACGAGTCGAATCCGCAGGGGGTCTTCGACGGTCTGGAGGCCGCGCACCGGTCCGGGGTCCGGGTCATCCCGGTCGGCTCGGTGAGCAGCGGCGGCCAGCAGAGCGTCAACCCGTGGTTCCGCCAGCGGTTCAAGGATCTCGGCACTCCGGTGCTCTCCGGACACATCCGCAAGCTCGTCTTCGAACTCAAGAGTTTCCTCAGCTAGGAGAAAGATCCCGATGACCAACGACATGCTGCGTGCTCCCGCCGAGGTGAAGTACGCCGAGGAACTCGACTGGCTGGAGTCGGTCGACGACGGTCCGAAGCCGTTCTCCTGGCGGCTCAGCCCGCGGATGGTGCGGTTGTTCGTCCTCGGTTCGGAGCGGGCCGACGGGCTCGACCGGCCGATCGCCCAGAAGTGGTTCGGGGACCGGAGCTTCGTCGAGCGCAGCATCGTGACCCTCGCCTCGGACCGGGGTCTGCTGCTGATCGGCGACCCGGGCACCGGCAAGAGCTGGCTCGCCGAGCTGCTCGCCGCGGCGATCTGCCGCAACTCGACGCTGGTGGTCCAGGGGACCGCCGGCACCACCGAGGACCACATCAAGTACTCCTGGAACGTCTCGATGGTGATCGCCCGGGGCCAGTCCCGGGAGTCGATGATCCCGTCGCCGATCATGACCGCGATGGAACGTGGGGTGGTCGGCCGGTTCGAGGAGCTGACCCGGGCGACCAGCGACGTCCAGGACGCGCTGATCTCGATCCTGTCCGAGAAGTACGTCTCCATTCCGGAGCTCGACGACGACAACATCGTCTTCGCCCAGCCCGGCTTCTCGATCATCGCGACCGCCAACAGCCGGGACCGGGGGGTGAACGACCTCTCCTCGGCGTTGAAGCGGCGGTTCAACTTCGTCCGGATCCCGGTGGTGACGAACAAGCGCAGCGAGGCGGAGATCGTCCGGTTCCGGACCACCGAGCTGCTGCGTCGGCACCGGATCGAGCTGGACGTGCCGCCGACGCTGCTGGACATCCTGCTGCAGAGCTTTGCCGACCTGCGGGCGGCGGCGGCCTCGGCGGGCAGCGACGACGAGAAGCTGGAGTCGGCGCTCTCCACCGCCGAACAGATCGGTGTGCTGGAGGACGCGATCCTGCACAGTCAGTTCTTCGGCGACCGGACCCTGCGGGCCGCGACACTGGCCGGTTCGCTCGTCGGTTCGCTGGCCCGGCGCAGCCCGGAGGATCTGGCGATCCTCAACAAGTACTGGCACGGTGTGGTCGAGCCGCGTAGCAAGGCCGAGGGTGGTCCGTGGCCGGAGTTCCTCGAGGGCGGTCGGCAGGCGATCGAGACCCTGTCGTGAGCGACGCGGTGACGACCGAGGCGGCCACGACCGGGACCCCGTTCACGCCGCTGCGGGAGCAGTTGCGGGACGCCGCCGCGACCTTCGCGGACGGGCCGGGGGCGTACGCCGAGATCCTGACCGGGATGGTGGACGACGTCGACCGGGCGTTCGCCGAGGAGCTGGAGATCTTCCCGGTGTGCCACCACTCGCCGGCGTCGGCGCTGGCGATGGCCCGCCGGCTGCGGGAGAAACAGCCCGAGGTGATCTACCTCGAGATGTGCGAGGACCTGCGGCCGATGCTGGAGGAACTGCGCAACTGCCGGCTCCCGGTGGCGCTGCAGGCGTTCGCGTCCGAGTTGGACGGGTTCCCGTCCGCGTGGGGGCCGCTCAGTGTCGTGGCACCGATCACCGAGGCGTCCGCCGAGTACCAGGCGATCGCGTACGCCCTGGAGACCCCGGGGGTCGAGTTGGTGCTGGTGGACCGGTCGGCGGACCACGTCTTCCAGTGGCTGCCCGCCGAACCGGGCACGCCTGCCGACAACGGGGGCGCGCCGGACGGCGACGGTGGCGGGTCCGGGGCGTCCGAGGCCGCCCCGGCGGACGAGAGCGCGGCACTGCACGGCGAGGCGGTCGGGCTCGGCATCGGTGACCTGCGGCCCCGGTTCGCCGAACTGCGGTCGTACCTGCTGCACCACGGCAAGGTGCGGCACTGGTCCGAGTGGTGGGACCAGTACGTCGAGCAGCCGCTGACCGGCGCCGACTACGACACGTACCGGCAGGTCATGGTGATGATCGGCAGCCTGTTCCGGCGGTTGCGGCCGGACGGTGCCGACACCGACCGGGACGCCGACCGGGAGCGGTACATGTGGACCCGGATGCGGGAGCATCTCGCCGCCTCCGGGATCGACCGGTCGCGCTGCCTCTACGTCTGCGGGGCGTTCCACGCCGCCAGCCCGGTCGCCGAGTTCGGGTCGGTGCCCGGCACCCCGGACTGGCCGATCAGCCCGCGGACGCGGACCCGGTGGCGGTACGGGCTGATCCCGTCCAGCCACTCGGCGATCGAGGCGCAGTTCGGGCTGGCGGCCGGCTCGGTGTCGATCGCCCAGGCGACCTGGGCCAAGGCGGTGACCCGGGGTGGCGTGACCCCGTACCGGTTGGCGGGGCAGCAGACGGGCCGGAAGCGGGCGAAACCGAAACCGCCGCGGACCGCGTCCGGCCCGTCGGCGGAGGTGGCGCCGACGGGGGACCGGTTGACCGGGTTCCTGTCCCGGCCACCGGTGCTGGACGACCTCGACGAGGCGGAACTGCTCGGCTGGTGTGTGGAGATCGTCCGGCTGGCCCGCCGTAACGGCTACCTGGCGAGCACCGCGGACGCGATCGCCGTCTTCGAGACGTCGATCCTGCTGGCCGGGATGCGCGGCCGGGCCCGACCCACCCCGTACGACTTCGCCGACGCCGCGGTCACCTGCATCGAGAAGGACGTGGTGCCGGGGCGGCGGGACGTCCGGCGGCTCTGCGAGATCCTGCTCGGCGGTGACCGGATCGGCCAGGTCGGCTACGACGCCCTGCCGCCGCTGGCCCGGGACGTCTTCGACCGGCTCGCGCCGCTCGGCGTCGCCCCGGACCGGCGTACCGTGCAGCGCACGCTGCTCGACCTGACCAGGCAGCCGGAGCTGGTGCCCTGCTCGGACCTGTTGTGGGTGCTGCGTCGGCTGCTGCCGGCGGGTGTCGTCCGACCGATCATGGGGGAGCGGCGGCTCGGCGAGCGGTCGATCCAGGAGAGCTGGGATCTGGCGCTCGGCCGGGACCAGCGGGCCATCATCGAGCTGGGGTACGAGGGTGTCACCGTCGAGCAGGTGCTGGAGCAGCGGCTGCGGCGGGCGGCCTGGGCGCCGGACGCGACGGCGGCGGCTGCCCTCGCGGCGGTCGAGGACGCGATCCTGTTCCTGAACGCCCGCCGGCTGGTCGACGAGCTCGGCAACCGGGCGGTGGAACTGCTCGCCGCCGAACGGACCGTCGACGACGCTCCCGAGGTGCTGCGCCGGATCCGGCGCCTGCTCGCCTACTACCGGGCCGCCGGGCCGGAGCTGCCGGCCTGGTGCGAGACGTTCGTGACCGCCGGCTACGCCCACTACTGCACGCTGCTGCCGACCGCGTTCGTGGCGGAGGAGAGCGGGGTGCGGCAGGTCGCCGCGATGCTCGGCTTCCTCTTCTCGATGGAGAGCCTGGCGCTGGCGCTCGGCTGCGACCGTGCCCAGCTGGAGTTGGCGGTCCGGCAGTCCCATCCCGAGACGCCGGCGAAGGTGGCGCTGCTCTGGGCCGCCCGGTTCCAGCTCGGCCTGCTGTCCCGGGACGAGCTGCGGTCCCGGTCTGCCGACCTGTTGGCGAATCCGCTGGTGGTGCCGGCGTTCCCGCAGTACCTGAGCGGGTTCGTGCAGGCGTTGGAGCCGGTGCCGGCCCTGACCGGGTTTGTGGTCGAGGTGCTGTCCGAGGCCTTCGCCCGGCTGCCCGACCCGGTCCTGCTGCCCTGGCTACCGACCCTGATCACGACGCTGCGCAAGGAGTCGCCGGAGTTTGTCCCGATGCTGGTCCGCGAGGCGGGCCGGACGTTTCCGGCGACGCTGGCCGCGGTGGACAGCTGGGTGCCACCGTGGGCGGCCGGGCCGGTGCCCGACCCGGCGTCGGACGGGTCGGGGGTCGGCGCGGCGGCCGTCGACAGCGGGATCGTGGCCCTGCTGTCCGGCCAGCCGGTGACCACCGACGCGGTCGCGGAGCTGCTCGGCTGCGGAGACGTCGGCTGGCGGCCGGTGACGTCGCAGGTGGTGGACGGCCGGAGCGGGGCGGTGGGCACGCTCGTGCGGCGGTACGACAGCACCGGTGTCGCGGTGGCGGCGCTGCTCGACCGGTAGCCGGGCCGCCGTCCGACGACGTCGAAGTAGGGTGCCTGATCTCACGGATATGGGGGGTTACATCCTGATATTTTGAGGCCGGCCGCGCCGCCAGCCGTCGGAGGAGTCGGGTTCATGTCTCGGACCGAGAACGTCGACATCCTCGTCGTCGGCAGTGGTGAGGCCGGCAAGTACCTCGCCTGGACGATGGCCGGCGAGGGCCATCGCACCGCCGTGGTCGAACGTGACCTGATCGGGGGAGCCTGCCCGAACATCGCGTGTCTGCCGAGCAAGAACATCATCCACTCGGCGAAGGTCCGTTCGTTCACCCGGAGGGCCGCCGAGTTCGGCGTGGAACTCGGGTCGGCCGGGACGGACATGAGAGGCGTACAGGCGAGGAAGCAGGCGATGGTCGACGGCCTGCGGCAGCTGCACCTGGACCGCTACCGGGCCAGCGGCGCCGAGCTGATCATGGGTGGGGCACGTTTCGTCGGGGCGAGGACCGTCGAGGTCGAGTTGGTCGGCGGCGGTACGCGCCGGCTCGGCGGCGAACGGGTGTTCCTCAACCTGGGGACCCGGGCCACCGTGCCGGACGTACCCGGGCTGGCCGCCGCCGGGCCGATGACCCACGTCGAACTGCTCGACCTCGACCGCCTGCCGGAGCACCTGGTCGTCCTCGGTGGCGGCTACGTCGGGCTGGAGCTGGCGCAGGCCATGCGCCGCCTCGGCGCCGAGGTGACCGTGATCGAGCGCGGACCGCGGTTGGCCAGCAACGAGGATCCGGACGTCGGAGCGGCGCTCCTCGAACTCTTCCGCGACGAGGGGATCACCGTCGAACTCGCGACCCAGGTACGGCGCGTCGAGGGGACCTCTGGTGAGCGGGTGCGGGTCGTCACCGCGTCGCGGGACCGTGCGGGTGTCGTCGAGGGCACGGACCTGCTGGTGGCCACCGGTCGTACGCCGAACACGAGCGGTGTCGGGCTGGAGGTGGCCGGGGTGGAGCTGACCGAGCGGGGCTACATCGCCGTCGACGAGCATCTGGCGACCACGGCGGAGAACGTCTGGGCCATCGGCGAGTGCGCCGGAAGCCCGCAGTTCACCCACGCGGCCTTCGACGACTTCCAGGTGGTGCACGACAACCTGTCGGGCGGCGTCAGGAGCACCAGGGACCGCCTGCTCGCGTACTGCATGTACACCGATCCGGAGCTGGCCCGCGTCGGGTTGACCGAGTCCGAGGCCCGGCGCCGTGGCATCGGGTACCGCCTGCTCACCATGCCGATGGCCGCGGTACTGCGGACCAGGACCCTGTCGGAGCCGCGCGGGTTCATGAAGATGCTGGTCGCGGTGGACAGCGACCGGATCCTCGGGTTCACCGTCTTCGGGGTCGAGGCCAGCGAACCGATGGCCGTCGTACAGACGGCGATGGTGGCCGGGCTGCCGTACACGGGCCTGCGTCAGGCGATCTTCGCCCATCCGACGACGTCCGAGGGGCTCACCTTCCTGCTGCGCAACACTCCGGTCCCGTCGAGCCCGTAGCCGGGGCGGGACCGTACGCTGATCCACGCCCGGTTCGACGTGGCCGCGGCGCCGGCGGCGGGCCGACCCGGTTGGAGCTGGAGTGGTGCGTGCCGTCGCTGAACGTGCCGTTCACCGACCACGAGGCCCCGCCGCCGCGGCGGAGGTTGCCCAGGCGCGGCACGGCGGCCGGGGCCGGACGGCCGGAGGTCACGGCTCGACGACGAGCGGCGCGAGTCGGCGGATGGCGTCGTCAACGTCCGACGCCGACGGCGCCGCGACATAGCTGACCCGGACGTGCATCGGGTCGCTGTTCGTGGCGTGGTAGTTGGTGCCGGGCGTGACGGCGACACCTGTGGCGAGGGCGGCGGCGACGAGTTGATGGTCGTCGAGGTGGGCCGGAACCGAGACCCACAGGTGGTAGCCGCCACGCGGTCGCAGGGGCAGAGCGTGGGCGCCGAACGTCGCCGAGACGGCGCCGGTGGCCACCTCACGGCGGTGCGCAAGTGCGGTGCCGAGCGTCTTCAGGGTGCGTTTCCATCCGGCGGCGGTCACCACCTCCAGCGCCGTGAGCTGCAGTGGAGCGGGCACGAACAGGGTGTCGATGACGTGCGCCGACCGCAGTCGGGCCAGGACCGGCCCTCGGGCGGCGATCGCACCGACGCGCAGGTTCGGCGACGTCACCTTCGTCAACGACCTGATGTGGACCACGGTGCCGTCCGGGTCGTCGACGATCATCGGGGGCGGCGTGGGCCCGGCGTCGGCATGCGCCATGTGCCGGGCGAAGTCGTCCTCTACGACGAAGGCCGCGTGGCGGCGGGCGATGGCGCGGATCTCGTCGCGCCGGGCCACCGGGAGGCTTGCCCCGGTGGGGTTCTGGAACAGCGGCTGGACGATGATGACGCGGGCCCGCGTACGGGTGAGGGCCTGCTCGAGGTCGTCCGGGCGTATCCCGTCGTGGTCGAGGGGAACCGGAACGGTTCGCAGGCCGGCCGCGTGGGCGGCCGCGATGGTTCCCGGGTAGGTCGGCGACTCGATGAGGACCGGATCTCCCGGTTGGGCGAGCGCGCGTAACGCCGTGGCCAGTGCGCTCTGCCCTCCTCCGCAGACGAGGATGTCATGGCGGCCGAGACCGCCGCCGATGTCGGTGGCAAACCAGTCGCGCAGCTCGGGCACCCCACCGACGGGCGGACGGTTCCATGCCTCCGCGCGTTTCGTCGCGCGGGACAACGCCGTGGCCAGGAGTCCCAACGGCTGCAGTGCAGGATGGAGGTAACCGCCGTTGAGGTCGACGATGTCCGGCCCTGACGTCAACAGGGTCCCCATCAGGGCGGACGGCCTGAAGTCGCGCAGGGTGCCGAGGTTGGGCGATTCCTGGCTCGCGGTGTCGAGGGCGGACTCCTGCCAGGACGTGTCCCCGGTGCGGGACACCGGGCGCGTCGCCGTGCGGTACGTCCCCGCGCCGGGGCGGGACGCGATGAGTCCGCGCTGGGTGAGGAAGGCCAGCGCGGCAGAGACGGTGGTGCCGCTGACGGCGAAGCGGCGTACGAGCTCCCGATGGGTTGCGACACGTGCCCCCTCGGGCAGTAGCGCCACTTCCTGCGCGAGGATATTTGCCAGAGAGTGCCAACTGCTATCCTCTTTCATGAGAGCTCAGGATAGCGCTATCGCGCCGGGCCGGATATCGCCACCGTCGAGCGGAACCGTGTACGCCGCGCTCGGCGTGCTGGGTTTTTCGTTCAGCTTCCCGGCCACGCACTGGACACTCGACGGGTTCGGGCCGTGGAGTGCCACCGGGATCCGCGGCCTCCTCGCCGCCGTCATCGCCCTCGTCGCCCTCGTCGCGACACGCGCACCACTACCCAGCCGCGGCGACTGGCGCGCCCTCGCCGTCGTGGCGGCCGGATGCGTGATCGGCTTCCCGTTGCTCACCACGTTCGCCCTGCAGGCATCGTCCACCGCACACTCCGCTGTGGTCATCGGGGCGCTGCCGATGGCCACCGCGACGATCTCCGCCCTGCGTACGGGACGCCGCCCGTCCAGGGCGTTCTGGGCAGCGGCATCCGCCGGCGCGGCCGCCGTCATCGCGTTCACCATCTCGCAGAACCACGGCCGGCCGACGAGCGCTGACCTCTATCTGCTCGGCGCGCTGCTGGTCTGCGCCGCGGGGTACGCCGAAGGCGGGCAACTCTCGGCGCGTATGCCTGGCTGGCAGGTGATCGCGTGGGGCGCGGTCCTCGCCGCGCCCGTCAACGTCGCCGTGTGCGCGGTCGCGCTTGCGCACGAGCCGGTGCGTCTGACGGCCGTGGCCATCACGGGCATGGCGTACATCGCCGGCATCTCCCAACTCGGCGGGTTCGTGGTCTGGTATCGCGGCATGGGCCTCATCGGGGTGGCGCGGGCGAGCCAGCTCCAACTCGTCCAGCCCCTGCTGACGCTGGTGTGGGCCGTACTCCTGCTGGGCGAGCACCTCAGCGCTGCGGTGCCGCTGACCGCGGCCGTCGTCCTCGGCTGCATCGTCGTCACGCAACGGGCGAGGACGGCATGACGACTCCGGGCAGCCCGGACCGGAACTCGGCCACCATCTCGTACCGGATGGGCTGTGGGAATGGTTCCGGCAGCTCGTGCCGCGAGAGTGCGTACGCCGGCCCGCAGGGTGGCGGCCGACCACCACACACCCCGACGGCCCCGCGACATCGATGTCGATCTCGACAAGTCGACGGTCCACGTGGCATCGTCGGGATCCCCACCACCCCCGGGAGGCACCCGATGGCCGCTGACCGACCCGTCGCCGCCCGTCGGCGCGGCACCGACGCCACCGGGCCCTCCCGAGCCACCGGCGCCGGGTCCCGACGATGGTTCGCGCCCCGGGGCCTACCGGGTCGACGCCTCGGCCTGGTCGGCCTCACTCTGGCCACCGCACTCACCGTCTCCACCGTGCCGGCCGCCGCCCACGACCGGGGTACACCGGGCCGGCTCGGGATCGAGGTGCTCTCCAGCCGCCCCGACCAGGTCAGCGGCGGGGACGCCCTGCTGCGCATCCCGGTCGGCGGCCGGGTCGACCCGGACTCGGTCCGGGTCACCCGTAACGGAGTCGACGTCACCCGGTCCCTGGGGGTCGACGGTCGGGAACTGCGCGGGGTCGTCGACGGGCTGCGCCCCGGGTCGAACGTACTGCGGGCCACGGCGCGGGGTGCCGGGCCAACCACGCTCGTCGTCCGTAACCACCCGGATGACGGGCCGATCTTCTCCGGCCCACGGCAGTACCCGTTCCTGTGCCGGACCGAGCAGAACGGCCTCGGGCAGCCGATCGTGGACAACCACGACGGTCAGGGCATGCGGGTGACCGGCCCGGACGGGGCCGTGGTGGGCTGGAGTCGGGACTGCGCCGCCCGGACCGTGCTCGACCGGCTCTACCGGGCCGCCGACGGGACCTTCAAGCCGATGCCCGCCGACGGGTCCCGACCTGCCGACCTCACCACCACGACGACGCTGGACGGTCGGACCGTCGACTACGTCGTACGCCGGGAGCGGGGCACCATCAACCGGTTCGTCTACTCGATCGCCGTGCTGGACGAGGGCTGGAACCGGCGGGTGATCTACCACTTCGACGGTGGGGTGGCGATCGGGCACGACCAGGGCCGGCTGCCGGGGGCCCACCTCTACCACGAGGGCCTGTCCCGGGGCTACGCCGTCCTCTACTCGACCGGCACCCGGACCGCGACCCACTACAACCTGGTGCTCGGCGGCGAGACGGCGTTGATGCTCAAGGAGCACTTCGTCGAGAACTACGGGGTGCCGCTCTACACCGTCGGCGTGGGTGGCTCCGGCGGCGGCATCCAGCAGTACGTCTACGGGCAGAACCACGGCACCCGGGTCATCGACGCGGCGGTCCCGCAGTACTCGTACCCGGACATGGCGACCCAGACCATCCACGTCGGAGACTGTGAGCTGCTCGAGTACTACATGGACGTGACCGACGCGGCCAACCCGAAGTGGCGGGACTGGGCGAACCGGAGCTGGCTGATCGGCATGAACGCCAGCGCGACGGTGCCGAACCCGTACCGGGGTGGTGCGCCGGGCTCCACCGAGTGTGTCGAGGGTTGGCGTGGTCTGACCCCACTGGCGCTGAACCCGCGCTGGTTCCCCGGTGACCCGCTGTGGGAGCGGATGGATCCGCCCGGGGTCAGCGCGTCGGTGCAGTGGACACACTGGGCCGACCTGGTCAACGTCTACGGCACCGACGCCTCCGGGTACGCCCGCTCGACCTGGGACAACGTCGGCGTCCAGTACGGCCTCTCGGCGCTGACCTCGGGGAAGATCACCCCGGCCGAGTTCCTCGACCTCAACGCCCGGGTCGGGTCGTGGCGCCCGCAGGCGGAGATGGTGTCGGAGGGCTGCCCGTTCGTGACCACGGCGTGCGCCGATCCGGCCCAGTTCGACCCGTGGTCGTCCCGGAACATGCGGCTGTCGCCGGACGGCGGGCTCACCCCGGCGCCGCGTACGACCGGGGACCGGCGGGCGATCCGGGCCGCGTACGAGTCGGGGATCGTCTTCACCGGTGACATCGACATCCCGATCGTCGACTGGCGGCACTACCTCGAGGGACAGCTCGACATGCACAACGCCCACCAGTCGTTCGTCTCCCGGCAGCGGATGCGCGACCACGACGGGCGGGCCGGCAACCAGGTCATCTGGTTCACCGACGCCCGCCCGACCGAGGCGTACGACCAGACGCCGGAGGCGTTGGCGGTGATCGACGAGTGGATGTCGAACCTGCGTACCCGGCCGTGGCTCGGGGTGGTCGGCAACAAGCCGGCGCTCGCGGTGGACCGGTGTTTCCGTACCGACGGCACCGAGATCGCCCGGGGCGACCACGTCTGGGACGGTGTGCTCGACCGGCGTGCCGCCGGTCCCTGCACCCGGTACTTCCCGCTGCACGGCACGTCCCGGACGGTTGCCGGCGGGCCGATCGCCGGCGGGGTCTACGCCTGTGACCGGCAGCCGGTGCGGACGGCGGTCGCCCGTGGTCTCTACGGCTCGTGGCGGCCGTCGGACGCGGAGCGGCGGCGTCTCGAGCGGATCTTCCCGACCGGGGTCTGCGACTACCGCTGACCCCTGCCGGCCCGTGCTGAGCAGCGCCGTCGGCTGACGGCCACCGCCGTGGTGGCGGTCGCGGCTCGCTGACGGTCGCCGCGCGGTGGCCGTCAGCGCGTTCGTGTCCGCCCGAAGAGTGCGTTGACAGTCGATACCTAACGGTTAAACTCTAACCGTTAGGTATCGACGGCCGTCCTGACCGGACACCGATCCGACGAGGCCGTAGTCCGGGAGCAGTCGCGTCCACCGCCGGTCGGATCCGCCAGGCCCGGCGCATCGCCCCGGGAAGGGAGTTCCGCGATGCTGACCCGACAGACCATCCCGGACGGCCCACCGTCCACAGCGGAAGCCACTCGTTCCGGAGCACCAGCCGGCGACAACCCCGCAACGGAGTTGCCGCCGGTCGCCTGGCGGCCGGTCGGTGTCGTAGCCGTTGCCGTCGCCGCGCTGCTGCTCGCCACCAACGGCGGCTACGGCTACCACCGCGACGAGCTCTACTTCCTGATGCTCCGCCCGGCCTGGGGCTACACCGACCAACCGCCGCTGACCCCGGCCCTGGCCCGGCTCGCCGACACCGTGTTCGGCGGGACGCTCTGGGGGCTGCGGCTGCCGGCGACCCTCTGCGTGGTGGCGGCGGTGCTGCTCGTCGCACTCCTGGCCCGGGAACTCGGCGGCCGGGCCGCCGCGCAGACCCTGGCCGCGTTCGGTGCCGGCACCGGCGCCGCCACCCTCATCTTCGGGCACGTCCTGCTCACCGCCACCCTCGACCTGGTGGTGTGGCTCGCCCTGCTGCTCTGCGTCACCCGGGCACTGCTACGCGACCAGCCACGCTGGTGGCTGGCCGCCGGCGCGGTACTCGGCGTCAGCCTCTACAACAAACTTCTGGTGGTGCTGCTGCTCGCCGGCCTCGGGCTCGGGCTGCTCACCGTCGGACCGCGCCGGGTGCTGCGTGACCGCCGACTCTGGGCCGGGGTGGGGATCGCCCTGCTCATCGGCCTGCCCAACCTGGTCTACCAGCTCGGTCACGACCTGCCCCAGGCGGAGATGGCCGGGGCGATCGCCGACGACCGGGGCGCCGAGTCGCGTAGCAGCTTCGTGCCGTTCCAGCTTCTCCTCGTCGGCCCGCCGCTGGCCGCGATCTGGATCGCCGGACTGGTCGGCCTGTTCCGTCGCCCACAGTGGCGTCGGGTCCGGGCGGTCGGCGTCGCCTACCTGACGGTCTGCGGCATCGTGCTGCTCGCCGGTGGCCAGCCGTACTACACCTACGGGCTGCTGGTGGCGCTGCTCGCGGCCGGATCCGTGGTCACCGTCGACTGGTGTGCCCAGGGGCGGCGTCGAGCGCGCACCGGGCTGGTCGCCACGGCGGCCGTCCTCAACGCGGTGGCGAGTGCGGTGATCGCCCTGCCGCTGCTGCCGGTCGGCACGCTGGGCGAGACCCCGATCCCCGGCATGAACATCACCGCCGCCGACTCCGTCGGCTGGCCCCGCTACGTCGACCAGGTCGTCCGGGCGTACGACGGACTCGCCCCCGCCGAGCGGGACCGGGCGGTGGTGCTGACCGCCAACTACGGTGAGGCGGGTGCGCTCACCCGGCTCGGTGCCGACCGGCTGCCGCCGATCTTCAGCGGCCACAACGAACTCGGGCGTTACGGGCCGCCGCCGGAGTCCGCGACGGTGCTGATCGGCGTCGGAGTGGGGGAGGCGGCCGCGCTCGGCCGATTCTTCGGCGACTGCGCGTTGGCCGGACGGCTCGACAACGGCGTCGGCGTCGACAACGAGGAGCAGGGTGTGCCGATCGTCGTCTGCCGGGACCGGACCATGTCGTGGGCCGAACTCTGGCCCCGGATCCGACACTTCGACTGAGCGGCTGGTGCCGGGGCGGGGTGGTGAGAGCACGCCGACCGGCCGGGACCGGGTACGCCTCCTGTTCAGGGAGACGTACCCGGTCCCGGTTGGTCAACGCCGAAGGGCGCTGCTCTTGACGGTGGTCACGAAGGCGGCCCAGGCGCCCGGGGCGAAACGCAGGACGGGACCGGTCGGGTCCTTGCTGTCGCGGAGCCCGACGACGCCGGACAGGTTGTCGGCGACCTCCACGCAGTCACCGCCGTTGCCGCCACTGCGTGTGCTCGTGCGCCAGCGTGCGCCGGTCAGGTCAGTCATCTCGGGCCTCACTGATGATAGTGCTGATCAAGTTCGTCGATTGTCCCTCATCGAGCGCGAGCGCGGTCAGTCTCTTCCACACGTTCACGTAGGCCGCCAGTTCCTCCGGCCGGTCGAGGTAGAGGGCCCCGGTGAGTGATTCGGTGTAGGCGACGGACGGCTCCGGGAGGCTGCGGCCGCCGTTGCCGGGCGGGAAGTCGAGGATGACAAACGACCCCGCCACCGCCCCGGGATGCGGGCCGGCGGCCAGCGGCAACACCCGCAGCGACACGTCCGGCAGTTCGGCCACCTCCCGCAGGTGCTGGAGCTGGGCGGTCATGACATCCGATCCACCGAGGGTTCGGCGGAGGACCGCCTCGGAGATGACGGCGTCCAGCCTCGGCGGCTTGGGCAGCCGGCGGGTCAGCAGGGACTGGCGCTGCATCCGGACCTCGACCAGGCGTTCGAGTTCCTCCTCGCTGGCGAACGGTCGGTCGAGCCGGTAGATCGCGTGCGCGTAATCCCAGGTCTGGAAGAGGCCCGGAATCAGCGACTCGTCATATCGGCGCAGGTGGGAGGCGGTGGTCTCCAGGCCGACGTACATCTCGAACCAGCTCGGGATGGCGTCGCCGTACGCGTGCCACCAGCCCTTCGACCTGGTCTCGGTGGCGAGGCCACGGATCGCCTCGGTCATCTCGGGGGTGACCCCGTACAGCTCGCACATCGCCTTCACGTCGAGCAGCCGGACCACGCCCACTCCACTCTCGATCCGCCACACCTTCTGGCGGCTGTACTCGAGCGCGTTGGCGGCGGCGTCGAGCGTGACGCCGGCCTCGGTGCGGTACTGCCGCAGCAGCCGGCCGAGCTGCCGCCGGGGCACCGTCGAGCCGATCTCTTCTGCCATTTTTGATCTCCCCAGTTCCATCAGGTAACACTCCGGGACCTGCCCCTGCAACACGCGACCGTTGCGAGAAAGAAAGTCAACTGCTCTCTCCGTCGTGGCATTGCGGGTTTGCTCGGGGCTCCCTCAGGATGTCGTGAAGGAAGTCGGTTGTCGATCCCTGAACGGGCGTGTTTGGCGAATTGACGCGTTGTCTTTCAGTGGCCGGAGCGCGCTGCTCTGGTCCGTTGTGTCGTGTCCGATGCATACCCCATTCGCGCCGTGGGGTCGCCTCGGCCATTACCAATCCCGAAGAGAGGTGGGCTCGTCGTGCGGGTCGGGTTATCGGGTTTCCGTCGGTCGAAGCGGCCGGCGAGAGAGCAGCGGGACAGTGGCCGTTACCGGTCGGCGGCGTACCTGCCGCTGCGGCCGTGGCAGGTGCGGGACCGACGGTTCCGGATCGCCCGGGTCGGGCAGCGCGGCTTCGACCAGGCCGAGGTCCGGGCCTTCCTCGCCCAGGTCGCCGACGACCTGGCCGCCGCGTACGAGGCGGTGGCGCGTAGTCGGGAGGAGACGGCGCGGATCAAGGACGCGTTGCGGCGGTGGCAGTCGGAGCAGGCCGGCACGGTCGGCGAGCGGGGCTGGCCCTGATGCGGTACGTCATCCAGCTTCCGGTCACCGCCGTCGACCTGCACACCGCGATCCGGTTGGCCCGAGTGGTCGCCCGGACGACGAGTTTTCTGCCGCATGTTGACCCCCGTGCCACCACCGTCGCCGAGGACGGTGGTCCCGGCGTACGACACCGGGTCTTCTGCGACCTGACGCTGCCGGACGGTCGGGACTGTCTGCTGCGAGTTGGCCACGACGGCCCCTGTTCCCGCCGGCTCCGACGTTGACCCGACACCCCTGTTGGCCTGTGAAACCAGAGGAGTGAGCCCGTGCGTCTGGTGCTGACGCTGGTGGTGGTCGGGGTGTTCGGCTTCGCTGCCGGTCTGTTCCTGTTCAAGGTGAAGTCGCGGTGGTGTCCGCAGTGCGGCGCCCGGTTCCGATGCCCGGACTGTCGCGGTCGTGTTCCGCACCCGTATCTGCGGAACAGCCGTAACCGATGGTCGTGATCTTTTCCACCTCCCCTTCTGGTCCATGGTGGCGGAGGTGGAAGTGGGGGCGGGTGCGCCGCGCGGTTGAGGTTCAAAATTGGTCAATGATCCGGACCACGCAGCCGCCGGATTGGTTCGCGTTACTCAGGACGTGATGAGGGAGTTCGAGATGACTCCACGTCGCCTCTTCGATGCGCTCGACACCAGGTGCCTCAAAGGGTCACGTCCCTGAACCACCGCGGAGCACCCCGGCGAACTCCTTGCGCAGCGTCGGCAGGTCGACCGGGTGGCCGGCCAACTCGGCGCACAGGTCGGCAAGTGGCCACGACGTGTACGCCCCGAACCGGGCGGCGTAGATCGCCACCGTGTCCAACGCGAACGAATCGGAGTAGTCGAGCAGGACGTACCCGAGCAACTGGTCCAGCTCCGGCCGCTCCAGGGCCGCGAACCGGGTGCCGTCCGCACGCCGCTTCCCCTGCGTGGCCTTGAAGTCCACAAGCGTGCCACCGACGATCAGGTCGGCGTCGGCGTGGAGGTCGGCACTGCCGTCGAACGTCGATCCGGTCACCACCTGTCCGACCGGCAACGACGGCAACAGCCGCTCCACCGCGAGGTCCCGCATCGCGATCAGGTCGGCGACCTCGTCGTTGGTGGCCAGTGCGAGCAGATCCACAGACCGGCTCTCCGGGTCGAGCGACATCAATCGGGAGCCGTCGATCCGGGCCGCCCGGTACAGCTCGACCAGCAGCGCCAGCGCGTACGACACCCGGGCCCACCACTCGTCGGACCGGTCGCCGAGCGAGGCCGGCTGGACCGGGCCAGGATTGCCCGCCGCGTCGAGCGCACCCAACTCCCGCAGCAGCTCGACACCGGCGCGGCGGCCGGGTGCCCGGCGGAGCCGCAAGCCTTTCGCGGCCAGGCTCACCGACGGCGCCGGGTCGACCAGAAACCGCAGCCACCAGTCGATGGCCGCGCCCTGCGTGCCCAGCGCGACCGTCGAGGCCGGCAGCACCCGGGCTGGTCCGATCCCCTCCCGGTAGTCCGCCTGCACGTCCTGGTGGTGCGGGAACGTCGCCCGTAGCCACCGGGTCACCGGACTCCGGGCGTTCTTCACCTCGCTGGTCAGGACGGACACGGGTCGAACCTCCGAGGCGGGCCGATTCTGGTCGTTTCCCGACGCGGGGTGCGCCGGCCGGCGAAGCGTAGGTGGGACCTGCGCGACGTGTTGTCGTGAAACCGACTCATGACGTTTGGTCGTACGGCCCCCTGTCCGTCCGGCCGATCCTCGCCGCGCCGCCGGGGCATGGCCGGCGGATAGCGGGGAAACGGATACCGGCACGGACGGTTCACGGACGACGTCCGACGACCCGGGCGGCCGGTGACGGGTGGCCCGGACGACTCGGCGCGGAGGTGGGGGCGATGGGGGCGAGCGGACGTCGGATGGACGGCGAGGGAAACCCGGTCGGTCAGGAGCGTGGTCCGGAGTCGGTCCGCCCGTGGGGGACCACCGGCGGAACCGTCGACCGGGATCCGCCCTGGGGCGCCGGTGAGGATTCGCCGCTGGACGAGGGAAGCGAACAGGCCGGCCTGCCGCCCGCCCGACGCGGCGAACGCCGGGCCGGACCGGAGGGGGCCGGGATGCCGGGGGTCGACGGCGAGCCACCGGAGGGTCCGCTGCCGTGGTCACCGGAGTCCGGTCGGCACGGCTTCGGATCGGTCGAACCGAGCAGGGTGCCGGAGGCCGGACCTGGCGGCGCCCCGCCCGACCCGGCGCCGGCCCGTAACCCGTTCCCGGACGACAGCGGGCTCGACGACCTGCGGGGCAGCCCGCTGGAGGAGCAGACCGGGATGCGGTCCGAAGGCGTCTCCCGACGCGAGTAGTCGGCACCACGACGGGTGACAGGGTGGGACCCGGCAGCGGGGATCTTGCGCTCGTCTGCCATCCTCGGGGCGGTGACGACCGGCCACCCGACCAGCCACCGCCCCCGCCGTCGTGTCCGTAGCCGTACGGTGCGCGTCGTACTCGTCGTGGTCGCGGCCGTGGCCGTGCTCGCGGTTGTCGCCGCCACCGTGGTGCTGGTGCAGCTGCTGCGCCCGGCCGGACCACGTCCGCTCTTCCAACTCCCCGTCGCCTGCGGTGAGACCTGGCAGCTCGGCACCTATCCGGGCCACGACGACTACGACGTCGACCTGTTCCCGACCAGGGGCGAGGCGTGGGGCCGGCCGGTGCTCGCGTCGTACGCCGGCGAGGTCACCGTGGCGGGGATCAACGGCTCGCTGGGTGGCCGTACGCCCGACAACCCGGAGGGCCCGCGCGGTCGTGGCGGTGGCTACTGGGTGAAGATCGACCACGGGGGTCGGTGGGAGACGCAGTACCTGCACCTGCTCGAACCGCCGCTGGTCCGGGTCGGCCAGCGGGTCGAGCAGGGCGAACAGATCGGCAAGGTCGGCAGCACCGGCAACTCCGGGGCTCCGCACCTGCACTACGAGCAGCGTCGGCGCTGGGAGAAGGTGGAGGCCCACTTCGACGGCGAACCGTCCGGTATCACCCACGACGACCGTGAGTACACGGTCACCCGCAAGAGCAACAACTGCCCGGCCGGCTGACCGGGGCCGGCGCCAGCGCCGACCAGCTCGGCTCGTCCGCCCAGATCGAGGCCGGGTCGACGTACGGACGCAGCAGTCCGACCAGCTCCGGATCGCCGCGACGATTGAGCGTGTCCGAGGCGATCCGCCGGGCCGTCCCGGCGAGGAAGTCGGCGACCTGCACCCGGGGATCCAGGTGTGACTCGACAAACGTCAGCCCGGCCAGCCGACCTGCCGGCGCCAGGCCGGGCACGGTGGACAGCCGCGCCCGACCCGGCCCGCCGGTCAGCGGCCCGGAACCCGGCCCGCCGAACAGCTGTCGGAGCTGCCCGACGTGCTCTGCGGTCAACGCCGTCTGGATGTCGTGGACGATCGAAACCGGCACACCGTCGGCACCCCAGTAGGCGACGGCCGACACGATCGCCGGGATGATCGGGTTCAGCGCCGGCGCGCTACCCGGTCGGTCGAGCAGACCCTCCAGCACCGACTCCAACCGGGCCCGGGCCTTGGGCAGCAGCCCGAGGATCTCCTCGGCCGGCCCCGCCGACCGGCCCCGCAGGTCGTTCACCACCTGGTAGAAGTCGTCGACCGAGAGCCAGACGCCCCGACGGTTCCTCGGCCGCAGCAGATACTTGAACGCCTCCAGGAAGCCGTTCCACCGGTCGCGGGGGAACCCGCGCCGGCCCTCCCGGTAGAGCGTCACCGCCATGATCCACGCCTCCCGGCCCTGGCACAGCCCCAGGCTCGCGGCGTGGTCGGCGTCGTCGACCAGCAGGTCGACAATCCGGCGTACGACGAAGAACTCCTTGTCGGTCAGGTGGACCCGGGCCTGCCCGAGGATCGGACCCGACGGCCCGAACAGCCAGACCAGGGTTCGGCGGTTCTTCTCCCGGAGCAGGTGGTTCGCCTTGTACTCGGTCGCCGGGGAGCGGATCTGTCGCCGCAGTTCCTGAACACACTCCGCCGCCACCTCGGTCGGCAGCCGTACGCTGGCGTGCGCGAACACGTCCGTCACGCCACCGACGAGCCGCTCGCCCTCCGAACCGGACTCGTCGCAGGCAAGGTCCACCGGTCCAGCCTGGTACCCGCGCCACCTCCGGGGCAACCGGGAATCGGCCGTCCACCCCGGCGGAAGGTCGCGCGGGGTCGCCGTCACCGGTCCGGCAGCGGACGGTTGGTGTAGACGGTGATGCCGTACCCGGTGCCGTGCCGCAACCAGCCGACGGCGTCGTAGAACGCGGTGGTGCCGGCGATCCCGGGGACGGTGAGCAGCCAGGCCGGGTGGTCCGCCACCAACGCGTCGAGCAGTCGGCGACCGAGCCCGCCCCGCCGCGCCGACGGGAGTACGGCCAGTTCGGCGACCTCGAGTGCACCGGAGAGCGCCTCGGCGGCCGGGCCCAGGAGGCGGCGTACCTGACCGTAGGCGCGGTCGTCGGGGAACGGGTCCGGCGTGGTGAGCCCGAGCGCGAAACCGGTGAGCGCGCTGTCCTGCCCGGCCAGGACGGCGGTGAAGCCGGGCTGCTCCACCCAGAGGGCCAGCAGTTCGGCGAACCGGACGGCCCGGGCGGGCGGCTCGTTCCACGGCGGCGCGCAGAACACCGCCCGGTACGTCTCGACCAACTGGTCGCGTACCGCCCACGCCGACCCGCCGTCGATGGTCCGTACCCCGGTCCCGGCACCGGCCGGGGTGCCCGGACCGCCCGGTGCGGCACCGTGCGGGGCGGCGCCGTGCGGGGCCGCACCGGCGGTGGGTGCCGGGGGTGGCGTCGGTCCCGGATCCGAGGCGCCCATGGTCGGGCAGCTTACCGTCTACACACGACGGTCAGCTGTACCGGGCGACGGCGTCCCGGACACTCTCGGCGTTGCGGCGCAGCTCCTCGGCGACCGCCGTGAAGACCTGCTGGGCCGGCTGGTTGTCGGCGTAGATCTTCTGCAGCCCGCCGTAGATCGCCTTGTTCGCGTTCGGCACCAGCAGTCGTACCTGGTCCTGCGCCCGGGTCTTCGGCAACTGCTCCACCGCGACCCGGTAGCCGGGCCGTTCGGCGAAGAGTTGCCGTAGCTGTGGAGTCTGCTGGGCGGCCTTCGTCGACGGCAGGTAGCCGGTGTCGATCGACCACTGTGCGACGTTCTCCGGTCGGGCGGCGAACCGGACGAAGGCGAACGCGGCCTCCTTGCGCTCCTTCGGCGCGCCGGCCAGCATCGCCAGCCCGCCGCCACCGGTCGGGCAACCGAACGCCTTCTGCTCGGGCAGGAACGCGGCGCCGAAGGAGAACTTCGCCTCCCTGGTCAGCGCCGTCATCACCCCGGTGGACTCCTGCAGCGTCGCGATCAGCTGGTTGGTGAAGTCGACCCGGGGGCTCTCCGCCAGGTAGGCGAGCCTGTCCTGGTGGATCAGCCGCCGCTGCCACTCGCCGGCCTCGACCGCCCCGCCGGTGTCGATCGCGACCTCCATCCCCCGGGAGTAGTTGCCGCCCCACTGCCACACCGCGCCCTGGAACATCCAGTCACCGTCGACCCGGGGGTACGCGTGCAGCCGGGGCGCCCGGCCCCCGACGGTCAGCTTCCGCAGCTCCGGCGCCCACTCCCGCAGCTCGTCCCAGGTCTTCGGACCCCGGTCCGGCAGTCCGGCCTTCGCGAACATGTCCCGGTTGTAGTAGAACAGCGGCGTACTGCGGCCGAACGGCACCCACCACACCTCGCCCCGGACCGTGCCCTCGCTGATCAGCGAGTCGACGTACTCGGTGGGGGAGAAACCGTCGGTGAAGTAGCCGGTCAACGGCTCCAGGGTCTGGTTGAGGTGGAACCGGTGCCAGGAGACCTCGGAGAAGATGCACAGTTCCGGGATCTGTCGGGCCTGCAGACCGGCGGCGAGCTTCTGGGCCACCTCGTCGTACGTGCCCTGGAACTGTGCCTCCAGGTAGACGTCCTGCTGGGACTCGTTGAACCTGCCGACGAGTCGGTTGAACGCCTCGCCGGTGACACCGGTGTACGGGTACCAGATCACCACTCGTTGCCGTTTGCGGTACTGCGCCGGGACGTCGCCCTTCGGCTGGCTGTACTGGCCGCTGCCGCCACCGCCGCCACAGCCGAGCGGGGTCAGTGCGAGCGCGGTGCCGCCGGCGAGGCCGAGCAGACGACGGCGGGACAGGGGGACGGACATGGTTTCCTCCGGGGGCTCAAGACATGATCAGGACGTCAGCCCTTGACCGCGCCCTGGGTGAGGCCGGCGACGATGTGTCGTTGGGCGACGAAGAAGACGGCGAGTACGGGTAGGACGACGAACACCGTGGCGGCCATGACCGCGCCCCAGTTGACGTACCCGTCGGCCTGTTTGAGCATCAGCAGGCCGACCGGCAGGGTCCGCATCGTGTCGGTGTTGGTGACGATGAGCGGCCAGATGAAGTCGTTCCACTTGCCGACCAGCGACACGATGGTCACGGTGATCAGCATCGGTCGGGACAGCGGCAGGACGACCCGGTAGAGGATCCGCAGGTGGCCGGCGCCGTCGGCCCGGGCCGCCTCGACGATCTCGGTGGGGATGGTCAGCATGTGCTGGCGCAGCAGGAACGCACCGAACGCGCTGGCCGCGCCGGGGATGATGATGCCCTGGTAGGTGTTGATCCAGCCCAGGTCGGCGACGGTCAGGTAGTTGGCCAACAGGGTGACGTGTCCGGGCACCATCAGCGCGCTGAGCAGCACACCGAACAGCACCCGCTTGCCGGGGAACCGCAGGTAGACGAAGGCGTACGCGGTGAGGACCGCGTTGGTCACCTCGAGCAGGGTGCCGGCGGCGGTGGTGACCGCCGAGTTGACGAAGAAGTCCGCGAACGGTGCGGCCCGCCACGCCTCCGGATAGTTGTCCCACCGCAGGCTGCCGGGCCACCAGACCGGCGGGAACGTGTAGATGTCGGCGGACTGCTTCAACGAGGAGGTGAACAGCCAGTACAGCGGCCCGACCATGAGCACGCCGAGCAGGGCGAGCAGCAGGTGGAGGCCGAACCGGCGCAGCCGAGTGGTCACCGGTAGTGCACCTTCCGTTCGAGGTAGCGGGTCTGCAGCAGGGTGACCACCAGCAGGATCGCGAACATCACCATCGCCCCGGAGGCGGCCGGGCCGGCCTGGAAGTCGCTGAATCCCTTGTCGTAGACGTACCAGGAGAGGATGGTCGTCGCCCCGCCCGGGCCACCGTCGGTCATCACCGCGATCACGTCGAACGCCTGGAACGACGAGATGATCGTGGTCACCGTCAGGAAGAACGTCACCGGGGAGAGCAGCGGCAGGGTGATCCGGCGGAACACCCGCCACGGGCCGGCACCGTCCAGCGCCGCCGACTCGTACAGGTCCTTCGGCAGGTTCTGCAGACCGGCGAGGTAGACGATGGCGCAGAAGCCGATGTTCTTCCACAGGTAGACGAGGATGATCGCCGGCAGGGCCCGGTCCGAGTCGGTGAGCCAGGCGGGTGAGTCCGCCCCGACCAGTTCGAACAGGAACCGGGACAGTCCGTAGTTGGGGTCGAAGATGAACAGCCAGGCGAGTCCGACCGCCGCGCCGGAGAGCACGTGCGGGGCGAAGACCATCGTCCGGACCAGCCCCCGACCGCGGAGCCGCTGGTTGAGCAGGACCGCCACGGCCAGGCCGAGCAGCAGGCTGCCTCCGACCACCCCGACCATGAAGTACGCCGTGGTGCGCAGCACTCCGGGGAACTCGCCGCCGGTGAGGAGGTCGACGTAGTTGTCCAGCCCGACGAAGCGCTTGACCGGCGCGATCATGTCCCACTCGGTCAGGCTCAGGTAGGCGTTGTACACGACCGGCCAGTACGAGAAGACGCCGAGCAGCAGGAAGTTGGGTGCCACCAGGACCAGGAAGAGGGCGTACTCCCGCAGCCGGCGACGGTGTCGGGCGCGGCGTCCGGTGCGTGTGGTGCGGGGGTTGCCCGGCGCCGTCCCGGCGCGGCCCGTCTCGGTGCTGTCCGATCCGGCACTGTCCGATCCGGTGCGGGGCAGCGCGGTGTCGTCGGCCGGCAGCACCGCCTCGCTGGCTGGCACCTCCGTCACCTCCCCGGTCTCCGTCGGTTCACTCGCCGGCCGCGACGGGCGCGGCCAGCCGGAGCAGAGCGTCGATGTCGTCGCTGACGATGCCGTCCACGCCGTAGGCGTACGCGGCGGCCAGGTCCGCCTCGGCGGCGAGCGGGCCGACCCAGACCCGGTAGCCGCGCTCCCGCATCGCGGGCACCCCGCAGGCGTCGGCGACCCGCCACCGCGGACCGAAGTACTGCGGACGCATCGCGTCGAGCAGGTCCTCCGACGGCGGGACCGGCTCGGTCCAGTCCAGTCCGATCAGCGCGTCGGGCTCGGCGGTACGCAGCCGGACCAGGGCTTCCCGGCCGCCCTGCCGGGCCGCGACGAAGATGGCCCGGTCGAAGGCGTCGCCGTGTCGGCGTAGTTCGCGTACCGCGGGTTCGATCACGTCGTCGGTCTTCAGGTCGACCAGGAACGTCGTCTCCGGAAAGGCGACGAGTAGTTCGTCCAGGGTGGGCACCTGCTGGTCGTCGGCGCCGGCGGCCCGTACCTCGTCGAGGGTCAGGTCGGCGATCGCCGCCGGTACGCCCCAGAGCCGGTCCATCCGGGCGTCGTGCAGTAGGGCGATCCGTCCGTCCCGGGTGAGCCGCAGGTCGAACTCGAGGGTGTTCGCGCCCTTCGCCGCCGCCGACCGGAAGGCGGGCATGGTGTTCTCGCGGTGGGCGAGCGGGTCCCCGCGGTGCGCGATCGTCAGGAACAAAACGCCTCCTCGTGCGATCGGAGACGGTCGAGCCGTTTTAACGCCCGAAACCGTTGCTATCACGGATGGAGTTAACACAGACAGCCGGTAGTTAACACGATCGACACTGACGGGGCAAGTGCTACGGCCGGGCGGTAGAGCAGGAGAAAGTGGAGCGAGTACCGAGCGTGTGCCGGACACTGGGTGCGACGCGACGGCGGGCGGTCCACCGGTCATGGCACCGTGATGTTAAGAAACGGCCATCGGGCGTTAAGAATCTGCCGCGTCGGGCCCTGGTGGCCGGGCCACGGTCATCCGCCCGGACGGGCGTCCCTCGGCAACTGCCCGGCGTACCGACCGCTGGGCCGGAACCGGCTGGGGCGGTCGGTGTACTCCTCCAGGGCGTGCGCGAGCCAACCGGCCGTCCGGGCGACCGCGAAGACCGCCTCGCCCGCGTCCAGGTCCATCCGGTACCGCAGCGCGAGCGCGGCGACCGCGAAGTCCACGTTGGGCAGCTTGCCGGAACGACGGGTGACCGTCGTGGCCACCTCGGCGACGACCTCGCCGGTCGGGTCGCTGTCATCCCCGCCCGGGGGCCGCGTCGGCCCGCGATGCTTGTCGACGTCCGGGGTGGCCCGGAGAAGGTCGAGCAGGATGGCCGCTCGGGGGTCGCCCGCCGGATACAGCGGATGCCCGAAGCCGGGGACCCAGCCCTCGGCACGCAGCCGGTCGGAGACCGTGCCGACCGGATCGCCGGAGCGGACCGCCTCGGCCAGCATCCGGTAGGTCAGCCCGCTCGCCCCGCCGTGCAGCGGCCCGTCCATCGCGGCCAGTCCGGCGCCGACCACCGCGTACGGGTGTGCCCGGGTCGACGCGGCCACCCGCGCCGCGAGGGTCGAGGCGGCGATGTCGTGGTCGGCCAGCACGACAAGGGCGGCGTTGAGCGCGGCGACCCCCGCCGGGGTCGGCTCGACCGGGCTGAGCCGCCGCCACAGCGCGCAGGCGAGCGGAAACCGCGTCGCCGGGTCGGCCCCGGACACCCGTACCGGCAGGGCCGCGACCATGGTGTCCAGCATCGTCCGGCCGGTCGACACGACGGCCGCGTCGGTCGTGTCGAACCGCAGCCGGTCCGCCGCACCGGCGGCCGCGACGATGAGTCGGAGTCGGTCGGCCAGCCGCGCGGTCGGCGGCAGCGGCCCGGTCACCGCCGTGGCGAGCCGGCGCAGCCCGTCGTCCGGGGTCAGCGGAACGTGTCGCAGTTCGCCGCTCCACAACAGCGTGACGACGGACTCGAACGACTCGGTACGCGCCAGCACTCCGACGGCGTGCCCCCGGTAGAACAGGGCGTCGTCGGTGATCAGGGTGATCCCGGTGTGGATCGCCGGGGCGTCGGGAACGGACCGGGACCGGCGTCGCCCCGCCGCGAAGGCCAGTACATCCGACTCGGCGAAGAGGCTCGCCTTGCCGTCGCCGTTGCGTCGGCTGGCCAGCAGCCCACGGCTGACGTAGGCGTACACCGTCTCCTTTTTCACGCCCAGCCGGCGGGCGACCTCCTCGGTGGTCAGCAGCCGGTCCTCGGTCATGTGGCCATGATCCCATGTTGACTGAATCAACGTTGACAGGGTTGACGCCGGGACCGGACATTGAGCCGATGCTGAACGTGAACCCAGGACTTGCCGGCGTGGTGGCCTTCGACACCGAGATCGCCGAACCGGACCGCGACGGCGGCTTCCTGCGCTACCGCGGTGTCAACGTGGAGGACCTGATCGGCCGGGCCGGCTTCGCCGACGTGTGGGGCCTGCTGGTCGACGGCGACTTCCGCCACGGCCTGCCCGCCGCCGAGCCGTTCCCGGTGCCGGTGCACTCCGGTGACATCCGGGTGGACGTGCAGGCGGCGACGGCGATGATGTCGCCGTACTGGGGACTGCGACCCTTGATCGACATCAGTGACGGGCAGGCCCGCGAGGACCTGGCGCGGACCTCGGTGATGATGCTGTCGTTCGTCGCCCAGGCCGCCCGTGGGGCACGGCTGCCCGCCGTACCGCAGCGGCTGATCGACGAGGGCCGGAACATCACCGAACGCTTCATGATTCGTTGGCAGGGCGAACCGGACCCGCGTCAGGTCGAGGCGATCGACCGGTACTGGACCTGCGCGGCCGAGCACGGGATGAACGCCTCGACGTTCACCGGCCGGGTGGTGGCCAGCACCGGCGCGGACGTCGCGGCCTGCCTCTCCGCGGCCGTCGCGTCGATGTCCGGCCCGCTGCACGGCGGCGCCCCGGCCCGGGCGCTCGGCATGGTCGAGGCGGTGGAGAAGCGTGGCGACGCGCGCGGTTACGTCCGGGAGGTGCTGGACAGCGGGCGTCGGCTGATGGGTTTCGGGCATCCGATCTACCGCGCCGAGGATCCGCGGGCCCGCATCCTGCGTACGGCGGCCCGGGAGCTCGGCGCTCCCCGCTACCAGGCGGCCCTCGCCTTGGAGGAGGCGGCGCTGGCCGAGCTGCGGGAGCGCAAGCCGGACCGGGTGCTGGAGACCAACGTCGAGTTCTGGGCCGCGGTCGTGCTGGACTTCGCCGGGGTGCCGGCGGAACTCTTCACCCCGCTGTTCACCTGCGCCCGGACCGCCGGGTGGAGCGCGCACATCCTGGAACAGAAGCGGCTTGGCAAGATCATCCGCCCGTCGGCGGACTACGTCGGGGTGCCCGACCGGGAGCCCGGGCAGCTGCCCGGCTGGGACCGGGTCCTGGCCGCCCGCTGACCCGACACCGGTCCGCCGCCACGGCCGGCCCGGATGATCCCGGCCGGCCGTGGTGTCGCCGGGACCCGCGGTCGTCCCCGGTGCCTCAAGTCCGGGTGACCCGGACCGCGTCGGCGATGACGTAGCCGGTGCCGGTGGTCCACCGGCTCACCCCGACCCGGTCACCGTCCCCGGCGGGCAGGGTGAAGACGCCGAGCGACACCCAGCGTCCGCCACCGGTCCGCTGGTCCACCCGTACCGTCTGGTTGCCGGTGGTGGTGGCGACGACGTACGGCGTCGCGTCGTTGTAGCCGGCGTTCGCGGCGTACCAGACCGAGACCTCGTAGCGGGCGGTCTCCGGGATGTCCAGCCGGAACCAGGCGACGTCGCTGGCGGCGACGGGCTCGGCGAACCGGTAGTCGGCGCCGTGGCGCTGGTCGGAGTAGGTCGAGGTACCCCAGTTCGTACTGGCGGTGAACCGTCCGGCGGTGGTGTTGTCGACGGTGCTGCTCCAGGTCGGCGGTGGCTGGCCGGTGCCGGGGGCGACGTCGAGGTAGTTGCGGTCGATCCGCATCCGCACCCCGCCCCAGGTCTCGTAGACGTCGCCGGCGTACTGGTGCAGCCGCTGGTGGTCGTCGTAGTACTCCGCCGGGCAGTACGGGCCGGCGTCCAGGTCGGCCACGTCGTTCCACCAGGCGAACCAGAGGTGGTCGACCCGGGTGTACGTCGGGTCGTGGTACGCGGCGCACAGGTCCTGCACGCCGGACGAGCCACTGGAGTACATGCCCGAGAGGTAGCCGAGGGTGTGCAGCCGTTCCGTCCAGCCGGAGAGGTACGACAGCACGGCGGCCCGACACGACGCGTTCGACGGGTAGTGCTCGATGTCGTTGTAGATCGTGCTGCCGGCGGGAATGCCCAGCGCCTGGGCGGCACTCACCGCGGCGGTCGCCCGGCTCGTGCCCTGGGAGCGGGCCACCGCCGGGTCGCCGGACATCTTCGGTGTCCGGGTGCCGCACGGGGCCTGGTAGTCGAGCTCGATCGGGATCAGGCGCCAGCCGTTGCTGGTCTGGTTGCTGACCCAGGTCGCGGTCAGGTTCGGCTGGGCGCACGAGCGGCTGGCACCGCTGATGTAGATGCCGACCGCCCGGTACGGGGAACTCGCCCGCCAGGCGTTCATCGTGGCCTGGGCGGGCGCGGCGCAGGTGTCGAAGCCCCGGCCGACGAAGGTGCCGGGCTGGGGGCCGACCGCCGCGGCGGACGCCCCGGATGCGTCGGCTGCCACGCCGGTCGCGGCCACCGGCGTCGCGGGCGTGCCGTCGGTGATCGTCGGCGAGGCGGTCGCCACGGCCGAACCGGTGAGCAGGGTCGCCAGGCCGGCCAGAGCTGCCATCATCCCTTTCACCCGAGCCTCCCTCAGAAGGTAATTTTCATACGGACCGGATGATTGGAAGCTTTCTATCATGCATCGACGGTTGCCGCTAGCTGTCGTTGGCAACGGGGACGGAAACGGCCCGGCCGCCGCCCGCGTCAGCGGGC
>NZ_JBDPLT010000052.1:0-59616 GCF_039871775.1 Plantactinospora sp. B5E13 | reverse complement strand
AGACCGATTCCGTCGCAAGAACCTGTCTACCGATGGCTCCACGTCCTTATCAAAAGCTGTCCGCTATGGACGGTACGCCCGTGTCATCCCGAACCGCCCCCGGATCCTTGCTGAGATCACCTCAGTGGATGCTGGTAGCTCTTGCGGCGCAGTGCGGCGCCGGTCACGAGGTGGCCGCCCCACCATGTGCGAAAGTCCGCGTCTCTGACGGAGAGAGTCCCGACAAGTTCGGCCAGGCGCTGATCGCTCGGGTAGTTCCGGGCCTCCATACGTAGATAGGCGACGCATTCCTGGGCGGCCCTGGCCCAGTCGGTGTTCAATACCCGGTAACCCGGATCGAGAAAAGTGAGCCAGATAAGGTTCCGGTGCCGCTCCGGCAGTGCCCCATAATCGGCGAACAGGGCAGCGGCCAGGGGATTCCAGGCGAGGATATCCAGTCTCCGGCCGAATACGTAGGCGGGAACTTCGTACAGGCTACAGCGGTTGAATGGCTGGGGTCTGGTCCGGTCGATCACATGTGACCAACCACTATGGACGGCAGGTCGGCGTCGATCTATACCTGGGGTGTGAGGTACGCCGATAGTGGTGGCCTGTCCGCTGCGGGACGGGCCAAGCGGGAACAGGTACGGATGCAGGCCGCGCGGATGTTCGCCGTGGATGTGCCGGCGGCGCAGGTCGCGGCCCGGTTGCGGGTGTCGACGAAGTCGGTCTACCAGTGGCGGCGCCGCTGGCGCGCGGGTGGGATGACCGCCCTGGCCTCGACCGGGCCGGGTGGAAACGTCTCCCGGCTCTCACCGGACCAGGTGTTGCGGCTGCGGGCTGAGTTGGACCTCGGCCCGGCCGCGCACGGCTGGACCGAGGACCAGCGGTGGACCCTGGCCCGGGTCGCCACCCTGATCGGCCGGCTGTTCCACGTCTCCTACACCCTGCGTGGCGTGTCCTATCTGCTGCACCGCATCGGCTACACCCCGCAGGTACCCAAACACCGGGCCGTCCAACGCGACGGGGACGCGATCGCCGACTGGCGGGCCACCACCTGGGCCAAGGTACGAGGCTAGCGGCGACGACCGGAGCGTGGATCGTCTTCGAGGACGAGGCCGGACAGACCCTACGCCCGCCCAGGGCCCGTACCTGGGCCCGCCGTGGACACACTCCCGTCGTCCGGGTGTCGGGTAGAGGCTCGGGCCGGGTCTCGATCGCCGGACTGATCGCCTACAAGCCCGGCCAGCGCGGCCACGTCTTCTACCGCCTGCGTGTCCACCGCCAGCGCAGAGGCGAGCGCCGCAGCCTGTCCGAGGACGACTACGCCACCCTGATCACCGCCGCGCACCACCAACTCCACGCCCCGATCATCCTGATCTGGGACGGAGTCAATACCCACACCAGCACGGCGATGCGGCAACTCATCGCCGCCCGCCACCGTTGGCTGACCGTGGTACAGCTACCCGCGTACGCCCCCGACCTCAACCCCGTCGAGGGCCTGTGGTCAACGATGAAGTCCAGCCTGGGCAACCTCACCGTCGACGGCGTAGACCACCTCGCCGCGATCATCCGCAACCGACTCAAACGCATCCAGTACCGACCCGACCTGATCCCCGGCTTCCTCGCCCAGACCGGACTCAGCCTCGAACCGGAACCGTCATGACCGCGACAGACCCCAGACTTTCAACCGCTGTATCGAGCAATCGCTGGGTCTGCGGGTCAACCCGCGACGTGGTCTGAGTACGGGATCCTGGGCGCTGTTTCGGCCCTGCGATCGAGTGCAAGTACTCCCGGCCGTCGCGGTCGAGACCAAGCGCGTCCGCGAGGGCGTCGAGGACCTCGGGTGACGCACTGGTGACGCGTCCCTGCTCGAGCCGGGCAAGATAGTCCGCGCTAACATTGGCCAGCTGGGCGACCTCTTCACGGCGCAGCCCGGGAACGCGGCGCCGCCGGCCGCCGTCGGGTAGGCCGACGTCGTCCGGCCGGATACGTGCACGACTGGCGCGCAGAAACTCGGCAAGCGGATTGCTCACGCTGGACTCCGGGCGCTTGGACATGAAACCCAATCTACCCCCGGGCCTCGGCGGATACCTGGGACTGTCTTTCCCATGATGAACTTTCCCATGAAGAACCGAACCTGGCCGGCCCGATGAACCACGATGACACTTGGACGCATCAGCAAGCCACCACTTGCCCGGACAGCAACAAAGCCCATTGAGGGCACGGATGTCCGGGCCGGGACTAATGGGAGAGGAAGCCCTCCATGTCGAGAACGATCGTGGTGACCGGTACCGCAACTGGAATGGGCCGGGCCATCGTCGAGAAGTTCGCCTCCGAAGGCTGGAACGTGGTCGCGACGGTCCGCAAGGAGGCCGACCTGACGGTGCACGATGAGTTGGAGCGGGTCAGGACGCTGCTGCTGGACGTCGATGACGAGCAGGCGGCAGGGCCCTTCGCGCAGACCGCGGTGGAGCAGTTCGGACAGGTCGACGTCTTGGTCAACAATGCGGGTTTCTACCAGATGGGGCCGGTGGAGGTGAGCAGCATGGACCAGATCCACCGGCAGTTCCAGACCAACGTGTTCGGACTGATCGCGCTCAGCCGGGCCTTCCTGCCGATCTTCCGCGCCCAGCGCTCCGGAACGATCATCAACATCTCCTCGTTGACCGCCGAGCAGGGTTATCCGTACAGCGCCGTCTACGCCGCCTCCAAGGCAGCCGTGGCGGCGCTCAGCGAGGGGATGAGCCTGGAGGTGGCCGCCTTCGGCATCGCGGTCAAGGCCGTCCTGCCCGGACAGCACTCCACCCGCATTTTCACGAAGATCGACATTGCGCAGGACGTCCCTGCGGACTATCAGGCTGGAATCGATGCGTTCTTCTCCAAGAACGCGCCAACCGGCTCCGACCCGTCGATCACCGCCGACGTCGTGTACCGAGCCGCCGTCGACGGGGACAACACCAAGGTGCGTTACTACTCCGCGCCGGACTCGGCAGCCATTCCCAGGGCCAAGCAGATCCTGGGCACCGACGGCTACTGGGCGGAGTTCCGTAACGCCGTCCTCGCAAAGCCCAGTCCGCTGTTCACCGCGCTGATCCCGGCTCCGGGCGAGCATCCGATCGATTGGCAGATCTCCTGACCACGCGCTGACTCCGCCTGGGGCAGTAGGCGGCTCGATCGCTTGGCCGGTCCCGGCAACCGGGACCGGCCAGCGGCCGTCAGCCATGGCTCCCACAGAGTTGACAAGAGTCGTTGCCTGGTCCGTGTACAACGACTGCGACCGGGCGGCGACCTGGATCGCCTGCGGCGAGCCAGAAGGTGAACTGACTCCCTGAGACCGGACACCTCCTGACTTGGCATCCTGCCGAGGAGGAGGAACCGCTGTGGCTCGAGTGCCCGCAGCAACCCCGCCACGGCGTCCCGGCATTGGGTAAGGGGAGGACAACGACCCGAATCGTTGCCAAACGCATCCGGACTGACCGGGACCCGGCGCGGACTCGCCGGGACGGAGGGGATGCTCGTCGCACGAGCACCCACCGAGCATTCAACCGACCGCAAAGGACAGAAAGGCAACGGCGTCTGACCCATGTTCTCGCAGGTCAAGCGTCCTTTGATGTTGCGCGCCCGAAGGGATTCGTACCCCTAACCTTCTGATCCGAAGCCCGATAGCCCCGGGCCTGGAGGTGGAACAGCCTCGCGTAGCGCCCACCGGCCGCCATCAACGACTCGTGGGAGCCCTGCTCCACAACCCGGCCGCCGTCCAGCACCACGACGAGGTCCGCGTCCCGGACCGTGGAGAGCCGGTGCGAGATGAGCAGGCTGGTACGCCCCTGCCGAAGCGCGCGCAGCCGCAGGTGCACCTGGTGCTCGGCCTCGGCGTCCAGTCCGGCGGTCGGCTCGTCCAGGATCAGCAGGTCCCGTCCGTCGCGCAGCAGTGAACGGGCGACCGCGACCCGCTGCCACTGTCCGCCGGAGAGCGACACGCCGATCCGGGGGTCCTCCGCCGCCGCGTCGTCCAGGAAGATCCGCGACAGCAGGGTGTCGTATCCGGCGGGCAGTGCGGCGAGCGTGGCGTGGCAGCCGGCCGACCGGGCGGCCGCCGTGACGGCCGCCCGGTCGGCGAGCCGTTCCAGGTCTCCGACGCCGATGTTCTCGGCCGCGGACAGGTCGTACCCCATGAAGTCCTGGAACACCACGCTGAGCCGTCTTCGTAGCCCGACCACGTCGAGCTCGCGCAGGTCCGTGCCGTCCCACCGGACGCCGCCCCGGACCGGGTCGTAGAACCGGCACAGCAGCTTGACCAGTGTGCTCTTGCCCGCTCCGTTGAGTCCGACCAGGGCCACCGTCGACCCGGCCGGGATGACCAGGTCGACGCCACGCAGGATCCAGGGCTGGCCGTCCGCGTACCGGAACCACACGTCACGCAACTCGACGCCGTGCCGTAGCGGGCCGGGTTCCACCGCCCCGGCCGGTTCCGGCAAATCCGGTGGCGCACCGACGACCGCCCGGTAGTGGTCGAAGAGCAGCAGTGCGTGGTGCATGCCCGCGCCCTGCGCCACCATGCCGCCGAGCGCGGTCTGCACCCCGGCCACCGCCGCGACGAAGAGCGTGACGTCGCCGACGGTGAGCCGGCCCCCGGCGGCGAGGGTGATCGCCCAGGCCAGCCCGCCGGCGGCCACCGCGGCGGCGAGCAGCGCCAGCGTCGCCTGCCCGAACATCTCCCGGCGATCCATCGTGTTCCGCTCGCGGTTGACGTGCCGCAACTCCCGCAACAGTCTGGCGGTGAAGAATTCGCCGAGGCCGAACAGGCGAATCTCCTTGGCCGCTTCGAGGCTGGTCAGCAGGCGTGCGTAGAACAACTCCCGCCGCTCGGCGTGCCCCAGACGCCAGGCCAGTGCGGCGCGTTGCCGGCTCAGCCGGATCTCCACCCAGGTGGTCGGCGCCGCCGCCACCGCGACCACCAGCACCATCGCCGGTGCGACGGCCAGCAGGGAGCCGAGGAACCCGAGCAGCGTCAGCGCCCCCTGCGCGACGCCGAGCCCGCCGCTGACGCAGTGCGCCGGCCCCAGCCGTCCGGCGCTCTCCGCGAGTTGCAGCCGGTCCCGGAACCGGGGATTCTCCAGTCGGGCCAGCCCGGCGAAGGAGTTCACCGCCGTGTAGAGGCGGCCGGTGACGAGCAGCCGGAGCGCCCGGCTGCTCACCCCGTCGACGTACCCGGTCAGGTGTGGTTGGGCTGCGACGATCGCACCCACCACGCCGAGCGCGGCGGCCAGCATCAGCAGGTCGCCGAGGTGCCGCCCGGCCGCACCGGAGGCGAGCCGGTCCAGCACCAGTTTCGTGAGCCAGGCCAGCGCCACCGGACCAGCACCGGCCAGTAGGGCGAGCAGCACCTTGGCCATGGTGGCCAGCGGCGCCGCCCGCCAGGCCAGCAGCAGGGCGTCGCGCAGATAGCGCCCGGCCGTGGCCGAGCCGAGACGCGCCGACGACGGCCCCGCCTGCCACGCGTCCGGGTCGGTGGTACGGGTCATACCGCCGACAGTTCGGGCAGCCGGTCTACCACACTGCCGCTGGCGCTGATCCGGCCGTCGCCGTCCAGCACGCAGAGCGCCGGATATCCCTGCACCCCGAACGCCCGGTGCAGCGGCCCGTCCTCGACCTCGACCACCACCCGGGCGACCGGTTCGAGGAGGGTCACCAGGTCGTGCACGGTCTCGGGGGTACCGACGGCGACCGCGAGCACCCGTCCGGGGCCGGCCGCCGTCGCCCGCTCGACGAACCGGGGCGCCTGCTCCCGGCACGGGGCACAGCTCGGCGAGAAGAAGCCGACCAGGGCTGTCCCGACCAGGGCGTCCCGGTCGAGCGGCTCGTCCGCGGTGCTCAGGACCGGCTCGAACGGAGCGGGCTGGGCGCCCGGCGCCAGCATGATGTCGGAGTTGGCCGGCCCGGAGGCCAGCGTGTCGAGCCGGCTGGTGTGTTCGCGCAGTCGCCGGATGACGCCGTACGTGAAGATCAGGTTGGCGACGGCGACGATTCCTAACAGGATGTTCGCCACGACGAGATACAGCACGACAGATCTCCCTCGGTGTCGGTCAGGCGGGTGGGTCGGTCAGGCGGGTGGGTCGGTCAGGCGGGTGGGTCGGTCAGGCGGGTGGGTCGGTCAGGCGGGTGGGTCGGTCAGGCCCACAGCTCGACCAGGTCGTCGAAGTGGATGACAAAACTCGCCAGGAGTACGGCGGCCCCCACGGATAGGAGCACGCCGGCGGCGTCGGTCGACGGCGCCGTGCCGGGCGACAGCGCCGCGACCAGGCCGAGCCCGCCGACCAGGAGCAGCAACAGATTGCGTACGACGTGTCGCCGCCCGATGCGCGCCCGGCCCGCGCCGAAGCACCGGCAACGCACGACCAGCCGACGCCGGACGACCAGCACCACCCCGGCGGTCAGTACGCCGAGCAACCCGCCGGCCAGTCCGAAACCCCAGACCGGCGCCACCAGCAGCAGCGGTGGCACCAGCACCTCGGCGGCGGTGAGCAGGACCGCCGCCGGCACGGTACGGCTCACCAGCGGGGCGAGTGACCGGGCGAACTCGTCGAAGGCGGCACGTGACCGAAGTTTGCTCAGCGCCGACCAGGCGAACACCACGGCCAGCAGCATCCCGCAGGCGATCTCCAGGTACGCCATCCCGCCGATCCCCTCGCCTCGGTCCGTGACGCCGGAATCGGCGACGCCGACCGGAGGGCCGGCGCCGCCGATGCGGTGACCGTCTCAGCAGCCGGTCGGCCCGGTGCGGGCCTGGCAGCTGCAGCTGTAGGAGGTGCCGGAGGCGCAGCACCGCTGGTAGTAGAGATAGCTGGACCGGCAGTAGCAGTACTCACCCCACCAACAGGGCTGCGCCTGCGCCTCGACGCGCGGCACGGCCATGGTCACCATCCTGTCGGCGACCCGGCGGACAAGTTTCTTCATCCCCGACCTCCTTCGATGTTGATCTGCCCCCACGCTAGGCACCGGCGATACACCGGCCGTACAGCGCGCGCATAGCGGTCCCGGAGAGGCAGGTCAGCGCCGCCACGGCAGTCAGGTCATGGTGCGTGGCACGGCACTCAGATGCGGCGGAGCACGGCACCGAGGAGGCGGTCGGCGGTCACGTAGCCGTAGTGACGCGAGTCGTAGCTGGCGCCCGGGTTGTCACCGATCGCCACGAGGCGACCCGGTGGCACCACCTCGTCGTCGAGCACCGCCAGCGCCGGCCCCGCCTCACGCGGCACCGGGTCACCCGGCAGCGCGACCGCCCGCTTGATCAGCCACCCTTCGGCCGTGTCCACCCTCCCCGGGTCCGGCAGCGCCGGTCGGGTCGGTGGACGGGAGGGTGCCGGTGTCTCGGCGAAAACCACCAGGTCCCCGGTACGCAGCGCGACCAGCGGGCGACGGCGGACCAGAACCCGGTCGCCCTCGCGCAGCGACGGTTCCATGCTCGGGCCGCGGACCGTCACCACCACGAACCGGCGACGCAGTACGACCACACCGACGACCACAGCCACCGCGACCCCGGCCGCGACGGCGAGTACGCCGAACCACGCCCCGTCCACCATCGGGCACAACTGTAGCCCGCCGGCCGGGACGCGGGCCCGTTTGCGGGGGCACGTCGAGGAGTGCGGCTGGTGGCGCCAACACGCGCCGAATTCATTGCATAGTGCCGATGAATTCGCCGATGGGCACTGACCGAGCGATCGACAAGGCTCCACACTGGAGCCGGACCCGCCCAGGACGCGGGTCCACGCATCTCCCCCGCCGACCGGCTCTGGAGGTCCCGTTGACCGTCTCCGCCCCACTCCCCCACCCCGTCCGGGTCCGTTTCCCCCGGCTCCTGCTCCTGGTCGCGGCCATCGCGACGATGCTCGTCGGACCGGCCGTGGTCGTGCCGACGTACACGAGTTCCGCCTCGGCCGCCGTCTACAGCTCGTGCACCATGGCCCGCTGCGCGGACGCCCGTACGGCGCGCAGCGGCTGGGCGGCCAAGGGGTTCCCCACCGCCCGCAACTGGTACTCCTGGAGCGGCGGGCTCGCCAACTTCGCCGGCGGGCAGTTCTACAACCGTGAGGGGCAACTGCCGGCCGGCGCCACCTACCACGAGTACGACGTCTACCCGCGGACGCAGGGTGCCGCGCGGGACGCGTACCGGATCGTGGTCAACCGGAGCACCGGGGTCACCTGGTTCAGTCCGAACCACTACACCGACTTCTACCGGCTCTGACCTGATCGTCGTGGGTCGGGTGGACCGGCGTCCGCCCGACCCCGACACGGGGGTGACCGGCCCGAGACGACGATTCCGACTGTGGGAGAGCTTCATGCCGGAGGACGACCGCCTGCCTCGGTGGCTGGGGGTGACGACCGTCGCCGCCCTGACGACGGACGCGACGGTGCTGGACGGCGCCGCCTGCCGGACCCGGGCCGGCCTGTACGCGGAATGGGCCCGGGTACTGCACTTCCCCGACCACTTCGGGCACAACTGGGACGCGTTCGCCGACAGCCTCCGCGACACCCTGCCGGTCACCGGTACGACGCTCGTCCTGAGCGACGCCGGACAGCTCCTCGTCGACGAGGCACCCGCCCAGCTCGGTACGCTGCTCGCGATCCTGGACGAGGTGGCCGCCGCGGATCCCTCGTTCCGGGTGGTCCTGCAGACCGCCCCGGTCGGAGCGGCCGACCTGGTCCGGCGGCTCAGTCGCGGTTCTCGTTCACCCAGTTCCGGCCCAGGGTGAACGCCTCGACCGGGGCGCCGGTGCCGGCGCCGGGCGACGCGCCGACAGCCGGCACCGACGGCGGTGATGCCGGGGCGTTGTACGGTACCCAGCACTCCGTCCGCGAACGCTGGTAGGGGAACATGAGCGCCGCTCACCGGCCCACCTTCAAGACATCGATTTTCCTGAGCTACCCCAAACCCTGCATGGACCAGCAACAACGGTTCATCGACCGGCTCTGCGACCACCTGGACAGCCGGGGCTTCGCGCCACGCACCCTGGGCGTCACCGACTACGACATGGACGCACCGCTGAAGGCGATCCGTCGGCTGATGCGCGAGTCGAACGGCTTGATCACGGTCGCCTTCCGCCGGACGTACGTCGAACACGCGGTGGGCAACCATCGGACCGACCTGGCCGGCCGCGAGAGTCACGACCTACGGGAGGTCTGGTTCACGAGCCCGTGGTCGCACATCGAACCCGCCATGGCGTACCAGTTGGGCCTGCCGATCCTGATCCTCAAGGAGAGCAAGGTCGTCGCGGACGGACTTCTCGAACGCGGGGTTGTCGGGACGTACCTGCCGGAGTTCGACGTCGAGGACCCGGCCGAGGAGTATCTCGAGTCGCCGGAGTGGCGACAGCTGATCGGGCAGTGGGAGGGCCAGGTCCGCCAGGTGGTCGACCGCAAGGGCAACCCGCCGCAGCTCTACTGATCCGGGTGCCCTCGGGGCACGGGAGCAGACGGCCACCTTGTGGCGGGCGGTGGCCGGTCAGCCCGGGTCCGACTCGACGTACCGGGTCAGGCCGTCGGCCCGGGCCCGCAGCAGCTCGGTCAGCAGCACCCGTCGCGACGCCGGCAGCAGCGACCGGGCCACCTCCGGCGCGAAGAAGCCGTGCCCGGCCAGTTCGCCGGGGTCCAGTTTGATCGCCGCCTGCCGGTCGGGCGGCAGCAGAGCACCGTCGAAGACGAAGAACAGCGTGCCGTCCGGACCCTCCGCCGTCCAGGCGACGACCAGCAGGGCTCCGATCGGGACGTCGAGCCCGAGCTCCTCCCGTACCTCCCGGACGCAGGCGACCCGGGGTGTCTCGCCGGCGTCGACGCCGCCGCCGGGCAGGTTCCAGAACTCCTTGTACGTCGGATCGACAAGCAGGATCCGGTCGGCGTCGTCGAAGAAGGCCGCCCCGGACACGACCCTCGGCCGGGCGGGCGTACGCCCCGGCCCGGTCACCCTCTCGGATCCCCCGCCGCCTCCCCGTCGGACGCGACCCCACCGTCGGACGCGGCCTCCTCGGACGCGGCGGCGCCGAGCGTCGCGCAGGCCTGCTCCGCGACCCGTTCGAGCTGCTTGGTGGCCTCCACCGAAAGGCCCCGCTCGGTCGCCGTCCAGGAGATCCACGCCCGCGCGACCTCCGGCAGGACGTGTACGACGTCCGGGTCGCCCACCGCCTCGGGCCCGAGGCTGGACAGCCCGAGCACGGCCTGGACCCGGCGGGGACCGAGCTGGAGCGGGTGGCAGGCGGCCTGCTCGACGAAGTGCGCGACCAGCAGGTCGACGGCCCGGGTCGTCGCCCCGGTCCGGGGGAGCCCGGACGCCGCGTCGGAGTCGAGGAAGTTCCGCTTCAGGAGTTCGACCTCGACGTTGCCGGGGAACGGCTCCGGTGGCGCGGCGGCCGGACTCAACGCCCGGGCCCGGGCCAGCGTCAGGGCCCGCATCTTCCGGTACGCCTGCGGCAACGGCCTGAGCTTGTACTCCGGGTTCTCCGACAGCTCGTCCGAGGTGGCGATCGCGTCCTCGATCAGCCGGCGGGCGTACGCCGGGTCGAGCGGTTCGCTGACGATGCCCTCACCGCCGCCGTCGGCGCCGCCGAGGATGCCCCGCAGCGCGTCGACGTCCATGCTGAGGGTCAGCTCCCGGACCATGCCGCCGCCGAGGGTCCGGTCGATCAGCATCAGGATGCCGTGCGGGTCGTCGCCGTCGTAGGAGAAGGCGCAGAGCAGGATCGCCGTCTCACCGAACTCGTCGTGCGCCCACCAGCAGCCGTCGACGCGTACCCGGCCGAGGGTGTCCGTCCAGGACGGCTCCGGCTGCCCCTCGGCGACGAGCCGGTCGGCGTTCAGCCGGGCGAGGTCCCGCTGGGTGTCGACCGGACTCATCGCCTGGAAGGCGCGCAGTGCCGCCACCGCCGTCGGGGTGCGCCGTCGACCCAGTTCCTGGATGACCCTGGCGTCGGACTGCACCGCGACGGCGAGCGGCAGCGAGAGGCCCTCGGCGCTCTCGTGCGCGAGCAGCTGCGTCATCCCCTGTTCGACGGACCAGGGTCCGCCGGACATGATCGAGAAGTTCCACTCCAGGAAGTTGGCGCTGGCGGAGGTACGGATCAGGTCCGGCTCGCTGTCACCCATGTGGCGATTGTCGCAGTCGATCCCCCCGGAAGCGACGACCGTCGCCGTACGCGCCGTCGGGGTATCCGGCCGGCCGGCGGCGTCCCTGAACGGGAACATGCCGGGACATCCGTCCGGTGCGTAGACAGGGTGATGGTGGGTCGGGTCCGTCGAGGACCCGCTGGATCGTGAACTTCAGGGGCGAAGGGAAGACGGATGTCGCAGCCGACCGAGGCGTCGACGGCGGAGAAGGAGACCGGCCCGGCAGCGGCCGCCACGGCGGAGAAGGCAACCGCGACCGGGAAGGCGGGAACCGTGGAGCAGGCATCCGCCACGGCCGAGCAGGTGGGCACCGCGAAGCAGGCGGGCGCCACCGGGGCGCAGCCGGACCGGACGCCCGAGCCCCTGGCCGAACCCTCGCCGGAGGCGTCGCCGGTTGCCCGGCCGCGCAGCGCCCGGGGCGGGTTCGTCGGCGCCTTCACCCGTACCGTCCGCCGCGACCAGCCACGCTCGCCGATGGGCCAGGTGGCGATCAGCGCCCTGATCATCGTGGTGCTCGCGGCCGTGGTGGTGGCCAGCGGGGCACTGCTGCGCGGCGGCGACAAGCAGACCCGGACCGCCGCGGAGTCCAGCGCGGCTCCGTCCCCGTCCGGCACCCGGACGCCCGGCACCACACCGGTGGCCGGCCGACCGGGGGCAGCGGCTCGACCGCCGGTGGCGACTCGACCGGCTCGTCGGCATCCTCCACCGACTCCAACACCAACACCGTCCGGACCACACCCAAGCCGGTGGTGACCTACACCGGCGTCGCCGGCCGGGGCTGCACCAGCCCCGGTACGACGTACACCGAGCACGGCTGGTACACCAACGGCGACGCCGGCTGGTGGACACTCGCCCACGGCAGCTACACCGGCAACGGCTGCAACGGCCAGTTCACCGACATGCCGATGTCCGGCGACGCCAACCGGGACACGGCGGGGCAGGCCATCGTCTGGGGCTTCAAGGTCGGCAGCCGGGCGCAGCAGTGCACGCTGTCGCTCTACGTACCCACCAGCGCCAGCTCGCGCGACGTGGCCGCGACCAACGCGCACTTCGCCGTCGTACACGGCACCACGATCGACAACACCACCTACGTCAACCCGTCCGGCGACAAGTACGTCAACCAGGGCGCCCACCACAGCAGCTGGGTCACGCTCGGCACCTGGCCGGTGCACAACGGCATGATCGGCGTCAAGCTCACCAACCGTGGCAACCCGTACGGTTACCCGATGACGTACCCGCACCTGGCCGGGGGTGCGGTCAAGGCGCGCTGCGTCGCCGAGTGACGTGCGGACGGCCTGGGAGCGGGTGGCGCCCCGCGGTTGGGGCGCGCATCGCAGCATCGGCGCGGCGGTTCGGTCGGCCGCGCCCGGGGCCACGATCTCGGTCCAGCCGGGCGAGTACGTCGAGCGGCTGATCCTGGACAAACCAGTGGTGATCCGGGCCGAGGGCGGCCCGGGCACTGTCCGGCTGACCGGTGCCGGTGGTCCGGCGGTCACCCTGCTCGCCGAGACCGGCGGTCTGCACGGGCTGACCGTCGAGGCGACCGACGGCGCGGTGGCGGTGCTCGCCGAGCGGGGCGCGGTCACCGTGGAGGGCTGCGAGATCCGGGGCACGGTCCAGGTGGTCGGTGACGCCGCTCCGGTGCTGCGGACCTGCCGGGTGACCGACGCCGGAGTGGTCCTCGACGACGTGAGCCGGGCCCGGCTGGTCGACTGTACGGTCACCGGCGCCCCCGGCGTCGGCATCCTGGTCCGGGGCGACGCGGAACCGGAGCTGACCGGCACCCGGGTCAGCCACACCGGCGCCGACGGGCTGGTCTTCGCCGGTGCCGCCCGTGGTCTGGTCGACGACTGCGAGGTGAGCCGACCCGGTGGTGCCGGTCTGGTGCTGCGCGAGCAGGCGGCGCCGACGGTACGCGGCACCCGCGTCCGCGATCCACGTGGCGACGGGATCCGGGTCGAGGGTCCACCGCCGTTGGAACCGGACGGCGACGGCGGGCCGGCGGCGTCGGCCCCGGCCGCGACCGGGGCGAGCACCGGCGGTCCCCTGCTGGAGCGGGTCGAGGTGGCCCGGGCCGCCGGCTTCGGCGTCTGGTTCTCCGGGCGGGTCGGCGCGGTGCTCCGCGACGCCACGGTCACCGACCCCGGACGTACCGGGGTGCTGGTCGCCGACGCCGCCCGGGTCCGGGTCGACGGCGTCACGGTCAGCCACGCCGGGAGTTCCGGCCTCGCCGTACGCGACCGGGCCGAGCTGGCGGCCGACCGGGTCACCGTCGAGCGGGCCGGCGCCAACGGGGTCCTGGTCCGCGACGACGCGAGCGCCCGCCTCACCGACCTGCGGCTCGGCGCCACCCGCTACACGGCGGTGCACGTCGGCGGCCGGGCCGAGGTCGTCGTCACCCGCGCCGAGCTGCACGACACCCCGGAGTTCGGGGTACGCGTGGTCGAACGGGGCCTGGCCGCACTGGACCAGGTACGGATCCGGGCCGCCGAGATGGGCGGTTTCGACGTGGCGGACCGGGGTGACCTGACCGCGACCGGTTGTACGGTCGTCGGCGGCGCGACCGGGTCGACGCTGGCCAGCCGGCACCGCCCACTGCTGCGGGACTGCGAGTTCGCCCGGAACGGGCAGACCGGGGTGCTGGTCGCCGCCGGCACCGGCGCGTTCCTCTCCGGCTGTGTCATCCGGGGCAGCGGCGACGTCGGGCTGCGACTGGCCGACCACGGCACCGCCTGGGTCGACGGGTGCACCATCTCCGACACCGGCGGCACCGGCCTGGTGGTCGGCGCCGGGGCCCGCCCCACGGTCCGGTCCAGTACGGTCTCCGACACCGGAAAGAACGGCATCTACCTGCATGCGGAGGCGCACGGAGCATTCGACGACTGCGTGGTGTCCAGGGCCGGCTACCCTGCGTTGCACGTCGGCGCCGGCGCCGATCCGACGTTCCGGCGGCTCCAGCTGACCGAGACGGCGCGCGGGGTCAGCCTCGACCCCCGGGCCGAGGCGAGCTTCGCGGAGTGCAGCTCCTCCGGGGTCGCCGCGGACGACCTGCCGGCGTCGGCCCGCCCGGCACGCACCGCCGTACTCGTCGGCGCGGCGGCGTCCGGCGGGCCGGTGCCGGGCCCGACCGCCGGCCGGGACATCCCGGCGACGGCCGGCGAGTCGCTGCCGGAGCTGCTGGCCGAGCTCGACGGACTGGTCGGGCTCGCCAGTGTGAAGCAGGACGTGAGCCGGCTCGTGAAGGTCATGCAGATGGTCCGGCAGCGGCAGGAGGCCGGGCTGCAGCCGCCGCCGCTCGGCCGGCACCTCGTCTTCGCCGGCAACCCCGGTACCGGCAAGACCACCGTCGCCCGGCTCTACGGGCGGCTGCTCGCCGCGATCGGACTGCTTGCCTCCGGTCACCTGGTCGAGGCGGACCGCTCCATGCTCGTCGGCGAGTACGTCGGGCACACCGCGCCGCGTACCCAGGCGGTGTTCCGGCGCGCCATCGGCGGGGTCCTCTTCATCGACGAGGCGTACTCGCTGGTGCCGACGGGCCAGGGCGGTGACTTCGGTCAGGAGGCGATCGTCACACTGGTGAAGCTGATGGAGGACCACCGCGACGAGGTGGTGGTGATCGCCGCCGGCTACCCGTCGGACATGGACCGCTTCGTCGCCTCCAACCCGGGTCTCGCCTCCCGGTTCACCCGTACCCTGACCTTCGCCGACTACACGCCCGAGGAGTTGGTCCGGATCGTCGGCCAGCAGGCCCGCGCCCACCAGTACCGGTTGGCGGAGGCCACCGGCGTCGCGCTGCTGGAGCACTTCTCGGCCCTGGAACGGGACGTCCGCTTCGGCAACGGCCGGGCGGCCCGGCAGACGTTCCAGGACATGACGGAACGCCAGGCCCAGCGGGTCGCCGAGGTCGCCGACCCGACCGAGGACGACCTGATGCTGCTCGTCCCGGCGGACCTGCCGGACCGAGTCGCCTGAGGGTGCCGTCAGTCCGCATCGCGGGAGGAGTTAACTGGTCGGAGGCCGTTTCACTGTGCGTTAACTCGCGCGGCCCACGCTCGTCACAAACCCCGGCCATTGTGATTAACCGCCCAGTGGGCTCACTACCGTCGGTGGCCGCGACTACGATGCCTGAGCGGGGTTGGACTGATGGCAGAACATTCGGCAGAGAAACGGCAGCGGTGGTGCTGATCTCCTCCATGTCGACGCGGGACGGGTCGACGCCCTCCCACCAACGGCTACCCGTGGCGGCGGACGCGGAGCTTCCCGCGATGATCACGCCCCGGACGACCTTCGGCAGACTGCTCCGCGAGGCACGACTGCACGCCGGCCTGACCCAGGAGGAACTCTCCCTCCGTTCCGGTCTCGGCGTCCGTACCGTCGGGGACCTGGAACGCGACCGCATCGCGCGGCCACACCGGCGGACCGTCGACGCGTTGGTCGGCGCGCTGGATCTGCGGGGCGCGAAGGCCGAGACGTTCCGGGCCGTGGCCCGGCCGGTCCGCGAACCCCGGACCGGCCCGGACGAAACCCGGTCCCAGCCCGAGCGGGCGGAGTCCTGGGGCCTGCCCGCCGACCTGTGCGACTTCGTGGGCCGGGAGGCGGACCTCGACCGGCTGCTGCTCTGGGCGGAGCGCACCACCGACCTCGGCTCCGCGCCGGTGCTCATCTCCGGCCCGCCCGGCGTCGGCAAGACCTGCTTCGCCGTGCACGCCGGTCACCGGCTCGTGGAGCACTTCCCGGACGGCCAGGTCTTCGTGGACCTGCAGGGTCTGGGCCCCCGGCCGCGTCAGCCCCACGAGACGCTGGGTCTGCTGCTGACCGGTCTCGGCGTCCCCGAGGCCGAACTCCCCACGTCGGTGGAGCACCGGACCGGCCTGTTCCGCGCGCTGTCCCGGGACCGCGCCCTGCTCGTCGTGCTCGACAACGTCGCCGACGAGGCGCAGATCCGGCCGCTGCTCACCGGCGAGGGCCGGGCCCGGTTCGTCGTCACCAGCCGCCGCACCCTGGCCGGGCTGCACGCCGGACAACGAATCCAGCTGAGCCGGTTCAAGCGTGGGGAGGCGCTCACCCTGCTCGGGCTGATCAGCGGCTGGCACCGGCTGGTCGCCCAACCCGACGAGGCGACGCAGGTGGCCCGGTTCTGCGGTCACCTTCCGCTCACCCTGCGCATCGCCGGCAACCGGATGGCCGTACGTCCACAGTGGGCCTTCGGCGATCTCGCCTGGCGGCTGCGCGACGGACGCACCCGGCTGTCCCGGCTGGTCGCCGGCGACCTGGCGGTACGCCCCGTCCTGGAGAGCTCGTACCGGCTGCTGAGCCGGGACGCGCAACGCCTGTTCCGGCGGCTGGCCCTGACCTCGGACGGCATCGCCTCCGTACCGGTCGCGGCGACCCTGCTGGAGTCGGACCCCGACCGCGCCGAGCAGACGGTCGAGGAACTGGTGGACGCGAGCCTGCTCGCCCCGACCTCGTCGCCCTCGCGGTACCGGCTGGAGGATCCGCTCCGGCTGCTGGCCGAGGAACTGCTTCAGGTGCAGGAGCGGGTGACCTTCGTCCCCCGGCTGCTCAGCCAGCTGATGACAACGCCGGGACAGTCCGCCGTCAGCTCAGCTCCTCAATCATCTTCTCCATCGTGCCCGCCATCGGAGCGGTACGACGGGTGAGCAGTTCGGTGGAGCGGTCCTCGCAGTCCCGCACCGCCGCCAGCACCTGATCCGCCAGGCGGGTCGGCTCCTGCTCCATCGCCCCGGGGGCGATGGTGAGGGCGGCGAGCTTGCCGGAGCGCATGGTGGCCCGTACCGCGCCGTCCGGTGAGCTGCCGTACACCTCGACCGCCTCGAACTCCTCGCGGGCGCGCTGCACGTCGCTGCTGAACCGGGCCAGTTGCTCGGTCAACTGGCGGAAGTCGGGCATGGTCATGGACAAGTTGTATCCGCCGGTGACGGCTACCGGACAGTACCCGTTCTGGGACGTCGTGACGGGGCAGACGAGGGCCGGTCCACTCGCTATCGTCGTGGACGAGTTCGGTGAGCGGCCCGGCACATCCCGTACAGCCCGCCACCGACAAGCCGGCGATCCGCCTGCGGCCGGCCGCCCGGAGAGTGGGCGGATTCACCGGCAGATTCGGCAATTTTCGGATTTCCGCCACTGATCCCGCCTGGGCAACCCGGGCTTCTCGATCTTGCATGGGACGGGGGACACCGTTTTGGTGTCCAGCCCGCCGCCGCACCACCCGCCCCGACCGGACGGGCCGCGGCAGCGGCGAGGTGTCGGAGCAGACCCGCGGGGGAAGCAGTCATGAACAGCGTCGACGTCCGACCGGACGACGCGCGGCACAGCGGCGGGGGGCCGCTCCCGCTCGCCGTCGTGTCCGGCAACACCATCATCCGCAGCGGTCTGGCCCACGTGCTGGCCGAGGCGCCCGGGGTGGCGGTGCGGTACGGGGTGGAGAGCGTCACCGCGCTCCCGACCCGGGACGACCCGCCGGCACTTGTCGTCCTCGACCTCTACCCGCAGCGCAGCACCCGGATCGGGGCGAGCTTCTGGGCGCTGCTGCCACCGGGCAGCCGAGCCATCGCCCTGTGCCGGCCGGACGACCCGCCGAACCTGCCCGCCGCGCTGCAGGGCGGGGCACACGCCTTCCTCACCCGGGAGTCGGAGGCGGCCGAACTGCTGCTCGCGGTCGAGACCGTACGCCAGGGCGGCCTGCACGTCTCCGCCGATCTGCTCGGCCACCTGGTCCACCAGACCACTCCGGAGCCGGCCGGTCGGGAGCCCCAGCTGGCCAGCCGGGAGATCGAGACGCTGCGGTGGGTGGCAAAGGGCCTGACGCACGGACAGATCAGCCGCCGGATGGGGCTGACCGAGTCGACCGTCAGCACCTACGTCAAACGGATCCGGACCAAACTCAACGCCGGCAACAAGGCCGAACTGACCCGGCGGGCGATCGAGCTGGGCTACGTCTCAGCCCGGTGAGCAGGCGGCGCGGTGGACCGGCCCGGCGGGTGGTCCCGGCGGGGACATCCGATTGGTAACTCGCGGGGCCGTGGCCACGGTGTGAACCTGGACTGGGTCCGTCGGCCCGCGCCGCGGCAGCGCCCGGGGTCCCGACACCACCCGGGTACGGCCCGACGGTCCCGCGAGCACCAGGAATCGACCGTACTCCATATGGAGCAGCCATGACCATGCCAGGCTTTCGCGTCACACCGGAGATGGTGCACGGCGCCTCGATCAACTGCAGTCAGACCGCCGACCAGGTCTGGCAGCAGCTCGCCGTACTGCGCAACTACGTGGTCGGCCTGGAGGCGACCTGGCACGGCATCGCCCAGGACACCTTCCAGCAGCTGATGACCGACTGGGACATCTACGCCCGGATGATGCACGACGCGCTGACCAACATCAGCCTCGGCCTGCAGGGCAACTACGTGAACTACACCGACACCGAGGCGGAGAACGTCCGCAACCTGCAGCCGGTCAACGGTCAGCTGATGCCGGGTCAGGCCGGCTTCGACCTGCCGCCGGCCCGGTTCTGACCCGCCGATCCGCCCGTCCGTCCACATCGTCGCCCCCGAAGGAGACCCCAATGCCCGGCGGCATCGACTCCCGCGAAATCGCCGTACCCCTGGACCTGGAGCACGCCGGTCCGTACCTGAACAACATGGCCCAGACCATCGAGGACGAGCTGATCAAGCTGCGCAACCAGCTCCAGCCGGTGCTGGACAACTGGGACGGTGAGAACAAGCGGTACTACGAGGGCCTGCAGCAGGAGTGGAACGTCGCCGCCGAGGGACTGCTCGGGCCGGAGGGCGTTCTCGGTCAGATCGCCCGCGCGATGAACATCACCTGGCAGAACTACACCGACTGCGAATGGGCCAATGTCGAAACCTGGAAGCACTGAGGTCCAGCCCCGCTGCCTCGTCACCGTCGTCGGCACCGGCAAACGGGTCGACCTGGCGGTACCCGCCGACGCGCCGATCGCCGAGTACGCCGACCTGCTGGCACGGCTGGTCGGGCAGGACTCCGACGAGGCGCTGCCGCCGACCTGGAGCCTGGCCCCGGTCGGCTCGCCGCCGCTGCCGGTGACCAGCTCGCTGACCGGCGCCGGCATCGTCGACGGCTCCGTGCTCTATCTGCGCGACGTCCTCGACGGCGAGGCGGACGAGCCGGTCGTCCGCAGCGTCTGGGAGGTGGTCTCGGAACTCGGCAAGTCCGGCCGCGGCCCCCGGTGGGACATCCGGGCCCGGGGCCGGGCCGCGATGCTGCTCGGCGCCGGCTGGATGCTCGTCTTCCTCGGCTACCTGGGCGTCGTCGGCCGCAGCCGGTTCCTCGTCGCGATGCTCGCCGCGATTGTCGGAATCGGGCTGGCGATCACCGCCCGGCTGCTGCAGCCGTACCCGAGGGTGCTGCCGCACCACCTGCGGACGCTGCTGGGCTGTGCGGTGGTCCCCTGCATGATCGTGGTGTCGCTGCTGAGTCTCGGTCCGCCGAGCTGGGATGTCCGGCACCTCGTCTACGGGCAGATCGGGACGGTGCTCGGCCTGGTCATCGCCCTCGTCGCGGTGCCCGGGGTGATGCTCGCCGCGGTGACGCTGCTGGTCGTGGCCGCCGGCACGATGACCACACTCGTGATCGCGCTCGGCGCCACCCCGTCCGCCACCGCCGCCACGGCGGTGACCGTCGGCACGCTCTTCCTCGCCGTCGCTCCCCGTACCGCCGGTCTGCTCACCGCCGCCTCGTGGCTGCGGATGTCGTCACCGACGGTGGAACCGGACGCCGACCCGGACCGGCTCGGCGACCGGGTGCTCCGCGCCCAGCGCACCCTGGTGCTGCTGATGGGGGTCACCTCGGCGTACGTCGCGGTGGCGCTGCTCGTGCTGACCCGCGACACCTCGGTCTTCTCGCTCGCCCTGGCCGCGGTGGCCGTGGTGGCGCTGCTCGTCCGGGCGGGCACGTTCGAGTTCACCACCGAGGCGATCGGGCCGGTGGTGGCCGCGATGGCGGGAGCGTTCGGGCTGTTCGCCGCGCTCGCGCACTGGACCGCGACCGAACCGCTGGTGCTGCCGCTGGCGCTGCTCGCCGGCGTGGTGGCGGTCAGCGTCGGGGTGCCGGTGCTGCTGTGGCGCTCCGGTACCGGCGGGGTCGACGACAGCCGCCACCAGCGGTCACCGTTGCGGGCGCTGCTGACGACCTGTCAGCTTCTCCTGCCCCCGCTGCTGCTCGGCGTCTACGACGTCTACGCACTGCTCTGGAACCTCGGCCGCAGCTTCTGACCGACGTCCGGTCCGGGGTCGCCGTCCGGGTGCGCCGCCACGAACGGGGACGCTGTCGCCACGTGACGTACGGGCCCGTCGAGGGCGAGCCGCCGTGCCCGACCCGGGTACGGCGGCTCGCCGTTCTCCCGGGTCCGTGACCGACGACCGCGACCCGCTGTGAAGGGAAAACCGATGAACTGCTTCCGTCCCGCCCCCGGCACGGTGGTGACCCGGTGAGCGAGGGGACCCTGGCACCACCGCCCCCGTCCGGCTCCGGCAGCCCCTCGGCGACCGGCGGTCCGGCCGGGCCGCAGCGGTTGTCGAACCGGTGGGGACGGACCGTCGGGCTCTCCTTCGGCGGGTCGGACAACGACCTGGCCGACCTGGTGGCCCGCTGGATCGCCGACTGCGACCGCGCGTACGCCCGCCACCACGAGGCACCGTCCGACGGCACGGCGCGGTTCCGGGACCTCACCGTGCCGTGGGTGGCGGAGACCCGGACGTTCGCGGTCGTCTCCCCACCGGCAGTCGACGGGGCGACCCTCGCCCGGCTGGTCGCCGACGAGGGCTCCTTCGCCGGCGAGTACGCCGACCCCGACCTGCCGGTCCGGTCCATCGCGGTGATCGGCGGGACCGTCGGGGCCGACTTCGGCACCGCGCTGCGGGCGCGTGGCTTCGACGTCACGGTCTACACGTCGTCGACCACCAGTGGCGTCGTCCCGCAGGGCACCGACGACACGTACCCCCGGGGTGGTTTTGTCGTCGAGGCCGGCGGCCACCTCACCGTCTTCGGCAGCGGGCTGACCCGGTCGCAGGCCGACATCACCACCCGGGAACTCGTCGAGGCGCACCGCCTCGGCTGGCGCTACGCCGGGACCCCGACCGCCGACGGCCGGCCCGTCCCGTTGCTCGACCGGGTCGGCACGCTCGACCTCGTCGACCGGGTCCACACCGCCGCCCGTGACCAGCTCGCCCAGGATCCGACCCGGCTCGACCTGGCCGGACTGACCGGGCTCGCCGGCCGGCACGAGCAGCCGGACATCGTCGTCCGGGTGGTGGTGGAGCGGCTGCGCGCCGCGTCGCTGCTGGACCGGGTACGGGCCGTGACCGACCTGGTCCGCGACGAGGACGGGCGGTGGCGGGCGGCGCCGGTGCCCCCGCACGTGCGACGCACGTACACCGCGGTCGGCCACCACGACGCCGACGGCACCCGTCCGGTGCGGTTCGGCAGCGGACTTCCGCTGCGCTCGGACGACGCCACCCGCCCGCCGGCGCGGCTGACCGTACCGGTCGGCGACCCGCCGGCGGACCCCCGCTCCTCGGTCGACCTGGTCGCCACCGCCTCGTGGCTGGCGGAGACGACCTTCGACCGGTCCCGGTCTCCCGGGGGCCAGCGGCCGCCGGTGGTACGGACCAGCGGGGCGACCGCCCGACCGGTCGTGCTGACCCGGGAATCGCTGCGTGCTCTGGTCGCGGAGAACCTGCGGGTCCTCGGCCTCGGTCCGGAGGAGACCGAACGGCTGACCGGACGGGTGGTCGCCGGCGCGGCGTACGGCGGATCGACCCCGGGCGGCCGGGACGGCGCCGGCCCGGACGGGCAGACCCTCGTCGAGGTGTCGGAGGAGAACGTTCCGCCGGTGACCGGCTTCGGCCGCTGGGCACCGGCGGCCGACCCACCGCCCGGCGTCGCCCCGGAACAGCTGGCGTTGGCGCTGTTCCGCACCGCCGTCCGTGGCGAGCTGACCGCACGCGGGCTGCTGCCGACCCCGACCGGGGCCGACCCTCGGGTGGCGGACCGGGTACGCGCCGAGGCGGTCCGCGCCCACCGGCTGGAGCCGGTGGACCGGCTGCTGCTGACCGAGACGGTACGGGCGTCCGGCAGCGACATCGCCGCCGAGCACGCGGCCCTGCTGGCCGTCGAGTCCGTGGCGGCGACCGCCCCGCCGCCCGGTCACGCCCTCGCGGTGTCCGAACTGCGGTCGGTGGTCAACACGCTACCGGCCACCCCGGACGGCGTACCGACCCCGGCGGACCACCTCGCGGCGGTCGCCGGCCTCGCGGCAGCCCTGCACGGCACCGACTCGGTCGACGGTCTGGCCGCGCCCACCGACAGCGACTCGGTCGCCGGCCTGGCCGCGCCCGGTGACAGCCCGGCCGGAACCGGCGGCTGGGCTCCGGTGGCGTCGCTGGCCGGACTCGCCCACGAGGTGAACCGTCCCAGCCGGCTCGACCCGCTGGACGCTTCCACCGCGACCGGTCCCCGGCTCGCGCTGGTGCTGCTACGGATGCCCGACGGGCAGGACGACCAGGCGCTCGCGCTGGTCGCCACCACCACCGGTGTCCGCTGGGTCGATCCGCTGCGCCGCCGGATCCATTCGGTGGGCGAACTGCCCGCACCGGTACGCGACGCGGTCGGCGCCAGCGCGGTGCTGGTCGACGTCGACGGTCGGATCCAGCCGGGCGGTGACAACTCCTGGTCGACCGGCACACCGGCCGGGAGCGGACCGGAGCCCCACGAGGCCGCGCCGCCACCCGGGACCGCCGCCCCGCTCGGTGGTGGTCTGCTCCGGCTGCTCGACGACCTCGTCGACAGCAGCGGACCGGCGGACCGGGACGCTCTCGTCGCGGCCCGGCAGTTCGGGTACGAGGTGGCGGGTCACCTGCTGGCCGCCCGGACCGGTACGACACCACCGGTCGGGGAGATCCCGGCCCACGCCGCCGCCGACCGGTCGGTCGCCACCACCGTCGAACTGATGACCCTGCTGCACGTGCAGCTCTCCGACGTGCTCGCCGACCAGGCGAACCCGGGCGCGACGGTGCGGTCCGGGACCACCCTGCTCGCCCGGCAACCGATGCTGACCCAGTGGGAGGCGGCCGGCCCGCAACTGCAGGACTTCCTCGTCCAGCACGCGCCGGTGATCCGTGACCTCTTCGCGGCCGGTTTCACCGCCCGGTTCCCGGACTTCGCCGCCGATCTGCGGGCGGAACGTGGGCTGCCGGACGACACCGAGCTGGACCTCTGGACGGTGCCGCTGCTCGACGCACGCACCGGCGTACCCGTCACCACCGCCGGGCAGTTCGTCGCGGAGCTGCTGCACCCGGATCCGACCGCACCGCGGATCACCCCCCGGACGCTCGGCCTGGCCCTCTCCCCCGGCGGCGCCGACCTGGATCTCACCCCGGCCACGCCGGAACCGGAGCCGGAGCCGGATCCCGATCCGCTGCCGAGTCCGGACCGCGACCCGGCGCCGGCACCAACGCCAGCACCGGCCGCTGTTGTCCCCTTCCCCCAATCGGAGGCGGACGGCGACAGCCTCCTGCTGATGATGGAACGCCTGCGCCCCCTGCGGGAGTACGCACAGCGCGCGGCGGAGACGGAGTCCGCTCCCACGGTCGACCTGGTCGTGGTGGCGGCGTCCGGTGCCGCCGACCGGGTCTGGGTCGAGGTCCGGGTTCCGGGCCGGGTCGATCCGGTGAGTCTCGGACCGGATCCGACAACCAGTGGCCTGCTCGACCCCACGCTGCGGGTCGCGGCGACGATCCGGGTCAACCCGGAGCAGTTGACCCGCGCCGTACTGTTCAGCCTCGAACACTCCGACCTCTGGGTGCGTTCGCTACGGGACGGCAACTCGGAGTTCGTCCGGAGGTTCGCCAGGACCGCCGTGGGTCACCCGATCACCGACGCGCCGATGGACGCCACCGTGGGCGAGTTCGTCACGGCAATGCTGGGCCACTCCAGCCGGACCTGGTCGGACGCGACCGACCCGGTCACCACGTTGGAGCGTACGGACGCGGCGGCCCTGGCCTCGGCCGCGTCCTCGCTGGCCGGGCGGACCGACCGGACACGGGTGGACGAGGCCCGGTCGTGGGCGGCCCAGCAGGTGGCGCTCGACCACCAGCGCCCGCTGGTGACCGGGTACGTCGGCACCACCCGACGAGCACAGCTGGACCTGCTCGACTCGTTCACCACCCTGGTCGCGGCGGAACACGTCGCCCGTGGCGAGGGCGCCGCGCGCGACCTGTCACAGCGGCTCGGACGGACGTACGGCACCCTGCGCGGCTTCACCCTGCTGCCCCCGCCGGCCCGACGGTTCGACCTGTCCCGACCCGAGCCGCAGGAGTGGGTGACGAGATTCGTCGAGCTCGCCCGCCCCCTGCAGGAGTACGCCCGGGAGGAGGCCGGCAACCCGACCGCCGACATCGAACTCGTCCTGATGGCCGCGCCGTCCCGGGTGCTCGCCACCGATGCCGCGTTCAGCCCGGGACACGCGGTGGTGGCGATCCGGCTGCCGAACGGGCGACAGGTCGCCCTCGGGTTCTATCCGGACGAGGGCCTGTTCGGCGCGCAGGGCAGGATCAACGACGACACCCGGTACCTGCTCGCCCGGCACGCCCGGGTGCTCGGGGTCCACCACATCACCGCCGGACAGCTCGCCGACGCGTACCTGTTCGCCGTGGCGCGCTCCGGGGAGAACTACCATCTGTTGACCAGCAACTGTGTGGTCTTCGCGACCCGGCTCGTCGGCGCGGCGCTGGGGCGGGACGTCGTCGACCCGACGGTCACCACGCCGGACAACCTGATCGCCACGCTGAGCCCGGACTCGAACTGGTCCTGGGCCGACAGCAGGAGCCCGGACATCGTACGGCTGACCCCGGTGCACCGAGACCAGCTCGACGCCGCCCGCCGTCACCTCGACCTGCTGGGCGAGCGCACCGAGGCGTACGGCGAAGCCCTCGCCTGGGCCGGATTCCAGGTGGCGGTCGACCACCAGCGTCCCCTGGTGACCCACCGACCCACCCCCCGGCAGACAAGTCAGTTCGCGCTGCTCGACGCGTTCACCACGATGGTGGCGGCCGAGTTCCACGCCAGCGGGGGGACCGCCGCCGCCGCGCTCTCCCGCGCACTCGGGCACGCCTACGGCACGCTGCGCGAGCCGACGTCGACCGGAGGCGCCGCCGCGTACGAGGTCGAGGAGCCGGACCTCGGGTCACCGCGTCTGCCGGAGGACTCACCGCGCCTGCCGGAGCAATCGGCGCGCCTGCCGGAGGGCGGGCGGCCGGCCCGGGCGACGCCGCCGTCCGGTCTCGCCCTGACGCCCGACGTCGACGAGGAGCCGCCCGCCGGCGAGGTCCTTTTCAGCGCGGGCAGCGACGTGTTCCGCTCACCGCTCCCGACGTTCGGGGACCGGTCCCGTCTCACCACCGGCCGGGCCGGGCCGGGTGAGCCTGTCCTGCCGCCGGCGAACTTCGGCACCGACCGGCGGCCGACCCCGGCAGCCGCGCTCGGTGGCCCGGCCGAGACGGTGCCGGCTGGGCCGTCGCCGGCCAAGACGGTGCCAGCCGAGACGGTGCCGGCGCTCGGTTGGGGGGCCGCCGGTCCGGTGCTGCCAACCGAGGACGAGCTCACCAGGGCACTCCGCAAGCGCAGCCAGGAGCGCTACGAGCAGCTGTTGGCGCAGGCGCGCGACCTGTATCCGGAGGGGGCGGGCCGGTCGCTGCGGCTCGAGCTGCCGGGCCTGCGCAGCACCGCCTACGTCCTGGACCGGTACGGCCCGGACGAGGCCGCCCGGGTGGCACGCTGGTACGCCACCGGCGAGTCACCGCCCGGAACGGACACGCCCCGGCTGCCGGCGACGCCACCCGTTGTCGACGACGAGTTCCTGACCCGGGTCAACCGGTGGCTCACGGACCACGACCATCCGCCGGTGGACGCGGCCGAGGCGACCGCGCACCTCACCGAACTGCGGCAACAACATCCCCTGCCGAGCAACCCGGTGGGGTTGGCGGAGTGGACCGCGCACCACATCCGCACCGGCACCGTGCCGGGCCTGGACGGTGGCAGCCACGACAGGTCGGCGTCCCTCCCCGCAGGGATGGCCTGGTGGTCGGCGCCCACGCCGTCCGGTGCGGGCACCACGGCCAGCGGGATGGCCGAAGACGCGGGCCCGCCGACGGTAGAGCAGCTCACCCGGTTCCTGGTCGATCGGTACCGGCCGAACGCGCGGGGCGTGGGCGGACCGGCCGGGCCGGCCGGCGACGGTACCGTCGGGTCGATCGGTCCTGACTACTTCGGCACCCGAACCAGCCCGGAGCCGCCGGCGTTCCTGTGGAACTACGACTTCGACGCCTTGAAGTCGCGGCAGCGGGCCGGATTCTTCCGGGCCATCTCGTTGACCAACGGCGGCACCCCGAGGCGGGCTGACGTCGACCCGAGAAACCTGGTCGCCGACCCGGACTCGGTCGTCGGTGAGCCCCGGATTGCCGGGGTACGGGCGGGACGGATCACGGGACGCCGGATACCCCGCATCGTGCACGCGATCTGGTTGGGCGGGCCGTTGACCGGCGAGGGACAGCACGCCCAGTCCCGCCACAACCTCGAACGTGTGGTCGAGGCGTCCGGGGGTTACCAGGTGGTGTTGTGGACCGACGTGCCCCGGGCGCAGATCGAGCGGGCCCGCGGGATGCACCCGCCGCCCCGGCCCGGGACCGTCGAGGCGAATGTCCTGGACATGGTGAACTGGGCCCGAGAGCACGGTATCCAGTTGGTCAACGTGGACGAGGTGTTCGCCGGCCCGAACGCGATGTCGGTCGAGGCGCTCTACCGCAGTGAGATGTCCCGACGTACCGGTGCCGGTTACGGAACCGCCAGTGACCTGCTGCGAATCGAGATCCTGGAGCGGTTCGGCGGTGTCTACACCGATGTCGACAACCAGATCCAGGGTCCGTTGGACCCGATGTTGGAGCATGTGCTGGGCACGCCCGGCGGGTACGGGTTCGCCCGGCTCATCACCCGGGTCAACAACGCGGTGGTGGTCGCCGCCGCCAACACCGGGCTGGGACGGGCGTACGCCGCCTCCGTGTCGGACAACTACACCCGGCCGGCCGGGATCAACAACGTGCTCGACCCGAGTCGAGAAATCCCCGCCAACGTCCTGGCACTCGCCCGGCAGGTGCACAGCCACGGCTACACCCAGGTACGCAACGAGGTGATCCACCGTACCGGCCCGTCCGAGCGGGTGCTCGGGCCGATGGCCCGACAGCTCCGCCTCGACGGTCGGTGGCAGTTGCCGGACCTGGGCGACGAGGACCGGTTCTTCTCGATCGGGCAGGAGCACACCTGGCTCGCGGCGCCGACAGCGCCGCCTCCGGTGGTGGACGCCGCGGCGACCTACGCGCGGATCGCCGACGTCGCCTCGACGCTGGTCGCACAACTGCACAACAATCCCGGCAACCTGAACCTGTCGATGGTGCGTCCGGTGGTGGAGCAGGACGCGAACCCTGCCGTGGTGTGGGACGCGGTGATCGAGTTCATCGCGGGTCGCCGGGAACTGCGTGAGCGGATCACGTCGGTGAGCGACTCCTTCGCCGGTCGCCAGGACCCGATCACCCGGGCGCGGCAGATCACCCCGGTGGTCCTGCCGCCCCGGGCAGCCGCCCTGCTCGGCCAGCTTGTCGACGCCGCCCGCGATCCGCTGGGGCGGGTCAGTCACGAACGGGGCGACGACCGCGTCCGTTGGGTGCGACTGCGGGATCCGTCGACCGCGACCGGGCTGCCGCCGGCGTCCGTACCCACCGGCCAGGGCCGGGGCGGGCGGTCCGGGACGAGCCGATCCGGAGCAGGTTCCTCCGGGGCAGGTTCCTCCGGGACCGGCTCGTCCCGCTCAGGTTCCTCCCGGCCGAACGTCGGCACGTCGTACCGTGGACCCGACCCGTCGCGGTTCGACGGCTCCGGCTCCTATTGGGCCGGTGCGGCCCCGGAGAGCGGGCCGGACCAGGTGGTCCCGTCACGGTTCGCCGACGACAAGACCGTGGGGGCCGCGTACCCGTGGCTGACGGCGGTCAATCCGGACGCGTCGGTCACGAACTGCGTGCTGACCGCGATGGTCACCGACATGAACCTGGTGCCGGGTGAGGAACTGGTCTGGCAGGCGCCGGCCGAGGGGATCATGCCGGAGTCGCACCTGGTCGAATACCAGCGGGACCGGCTGGGCCTGCCGGCCACGGACTCAATCGTGTACCGGACCGCCCTGGAACCGGTGCTGACCGTGATGGGCGCGGCCGAGGTCGGAGCGCGGGGCATCCTGCTGGTACGCCCGCCGACCCCGGCGTCCGCCGGAACGGAAGGAGAGGCTGGGGCCGGCGTCTCGCACGCGTTCAACCTGGTACGGGACGCGCACGGCGTCGTACCCCTCGACGGGCAGCGTGGCGGTCTGGCCCGGATGCCGGCGGAGGTCGGGGAACTGTTCTTCCTCCCGCTGACCCCCGGCATCAACCCGCCACCGGGCTCGACCCGGGTCGACCCGGACCAACTGACGGGTGGGGAGGCCGGGCTCGGCGGCCGTGAGACCGAGGTGCACAGCGGCTACCTGACCTTTCCCGACAACGTCGACCGGCGCCGCCTGCCCTGGCTGGCCCGGCATCCACAGACCGGCATCGAGGTGGTCCTCGACCGGGGCACGTTCCGGTTCCTGCACAACGGTCAGGTCTGGCAGGACGTGCCGGGCCTGACGGAGCAGCAGGTACGGGATACCGAGATTCTGCCGATCATGGAGTTCGTCGACACCAGGCCGTTTCGCATGCTGCCGGGTGAGATGGGCATGGACCGGTGGGACGCGGCCGAGGCCCTCCGCCAGGCGATAAACCAGATCGCCCGCTCGTCCCGCCGTCTTCTTGCCCCGAATTCGCGGGAGTACTCGGTCCGGCTCACCGACCTGCTGCGGGCCGTCGACGGGTGGACGCTGCACGAGCAGGCCCGGCACGCCCACTTCGTTCCCGTACGGCCCGGCAACGTCCCCGACCTGTACGCGCACATGAGCTTCGGCGCCCGGCTCCGGGCCCTGAGGACGATCATCTCCGGGGTGGCCGGGATGACCTGGCTGGAGAACCCGAGGTTTGACGCCGAGTGGGCCGTCGAATTCGCTGAGGAGATCACCAGCGGGCTGCGACAACGGGCGCAGCTCTCCCCGGCCGAGGTACGGGACATCGAGGGACTGCTGGCCCTCGCCGCGATGCAGGTGACCGGGGTGATCCTCAGCACGACGGCCCGGAGCGCCGGGAAACACCACGTGGCACTGGTCGCCCGGCAGCCACTGTGGCGGATCCGCCAGGGGTTGAGCCCGGCGGCGAGCCGGGTGGTCCACGACTACGCCTCGTGGATCCGCGCCGTCTTCGAGCAGCGTTTCGGCGAGCAGTACCCCGACTTCGAGCAGGACCACCGGACCTTCACCGGCCGGCAGGGCGGGCCCGCCATCAGACCACTCAGCGTCGCCGGTGCTGGTAGCTACCTCGACAACGCTCTGCTGCACACCGGCGCGGTCCGCCGGAGTCAGGGCGAGATGCTCGGGGTGAACAGCCAGTTCGACAACCTGGTCGACGGGCTGATCGTGCTCGAGGCGCGGGCGCTGGGCTTGCGTTTCATGGACCTGGGGCCGCTGGAGCGGACGTACTCGGACCTCGAGCGGATCGTCCGGGACGCGCACGTCGAGGCGGCCGGTCTGCCGACCGCCTCTCATGGTTTCCCCCTCGGGCCGGTGTCCCCGGACGGGGTGCCGGTCGGGGCCGACGGTGTCCCGCTTCCGGTGGTGTCGCGGCTCGAACCGGGCGGGAACAACGTGTGGTACGCCGACGGCGCCGAGGTGTTGTGGCGCCAGGTGCCGGAGGCACGGGACGGTTGGGCCCTGCTCACCGATGCCGAGTTGACGCAGTTGGCCGGGCGGCCGTTGCTGGAAGCCGGCCGGGGTGTGCCCCTGCTGGTGCACCCGGCCGGCCAGTTCGTGCGGGTGCCGGTGAGGCAGGCGGAGGGCGCGGTCCGCGAGGTCCTGCTGACCCCCGAGCAACTGGCGACGATGCTGGCGGCGCTGCTGCCGGCCGGCGCGGACGTGACGCTGCTCTCCTGCGCGACCGGGGCACTGCCGGACGGGTTCGCCCGGCGGTTGGCGCAGGCGGGCGGCTGGCACGTGGCGGCCCCGGTGACGGACCTGTTCGTCAGCCTCTCCGACGAGCGGGCCGAACTCTTGACCGTCGGCGGGGAGAGCTGGCTGCTGTTCACCCCGGGCAGCGAACCGTGGGATGTCGTCAACGACGAGCTTCCGCTTCCGGGCGGATCCGGTGGTCACCTCACCCTACGGAGTCCGTACGACGCCACCGTCCGGCATCCGTTCGACGGCATCGGCGCGGTACCGTCCGCCGGCACTCCCCCGACCGCCGCCGGCTCCCGAACCGCCGGCACTCCCCCGACCGCCGCTGCTCCCCCGTCCACCGAGGCCGACCTGCCGGAGACCGTCCGATCGCTGCTGAACGTGGCGCGGAGGCTGCCCGAAGGGGCGTACCGGGCCGGCGGTCAGCCGTTGGTCGACTTCCTCGACGCCCGCTTCATGGAGATCCGTCACCGGGGTCAGCCGGAGATGGAGGGGATGGCGGTCGCCGACTGGTTCGACGAGGCGGTCGCCGGAGGTACGGCCGGCGTCCTCCGCACCGACTCGTGGCGGCGGGTGCAGGTGGCTCTCGAGATTGCCAACGACAGCGGCTTCGTGGTGGTCCTGCCCGACGACACCCATCCGCCGTCCGTGCTCGCCCACGGCGAGGACGGGCAGCTCTGGCAGATCAGCTTCACCCCGGAGGGACCGGTTCCGGTGCCACTGACCATGGACGGGACGCCACCGCCCCGGCAGATCATGGTTTTCAACAGGTGCAGCGAGGTGCTGCTCCTGCCCGGCGGGTAGGCCGACGCCCCCGCAGCGTGCGGCCCGCCGCCGACGAGACGAATCGGCGGCGGGCCAGGGCGCAGCTCCTGCGGCGCGGGGATCAGGTCGCCGACTGCACGTCGGCGCAGTAGTCGAGGACGGCGACCCGGACCGGGTCGGGAAGCTTGGCGGTACCGGCCTCGTCGAACCGGTGGTACACCGGGTCCGCGCCGGGACGTACGTGCACGATCCAGAGCGTGCCGTCCCGCCCCACGTGCACGCCGACCGCATCTCGGCTGGTGTCCTCGAGGCGTACCAGCGCGAAGCCGCCCCGGCCCGCCTGCCCCGCCGCCGCTGCCACGTCCTGCCACGAGGCGACCCGCTGCCAGCCCGGCCCCTCGGCCGCCGAGTCCGCCCGCCAGGCGATGTCCTGCCCGGCATCGCCGCCGCCGGGCAGTCGCGCCCCGGCGGGATACCGCGCGGTGAACAGGTCCGCCAGCAGGTCGTCGCCGCCGCTGTTCGTGATCTCGCCCGTGACCCGGCTGCTGATCCGGTCCAGCATCCGGGTGTCCGCGGTCTCCGACGGCGTGGTTGCGTTCTCCGACGGCGTGGCCGCCGATCCGCCGTCCTGCGGACCGGTCTGCCCGGACACCGACGGATCCGGGCGCCGGGCACCGGCCGGCGGTACGACGTCGGGATCCGGCGGCTGCACAAAACGCGCTCCCAGCCGGGTGCGGCCCAGGAGTTCCACCTCGTAGCCGGTGACAAGCGTGACCGCCCGATCGCCGTACGGCACCTGGATGCGGTACGAGTCGAAGACCAGCAACTGGTGGCCGTCCGGCACCGACCGCGGCCGGTCGGTACTGACCTGTACGGCGCCCTGTCCGACGGTGATGAAACGGGGCAGGTCGGCGGCGGGCAGCAGGGCGTAGCTGCGACCGTAGGCCAGGGTCGCGTCGGGGTGGGACCAGGCTGCGGTGATGACGTCGGTCGCGTACGCCGGATCGTCCGCCAGGCGCCGGTTGGTGGTCAGCGGATCGCCGTGGAGCAGCGGTTCGAGGGACAGCAGCGGTCGCTCCCCACCGACGATCGGCACCCCGACACGATCTTCGTCCACCGGGGACGACGGGGTGTGGTCCGCCGAGCCGACCAGGGAGGACGGCGTTACCGGGTGGGTCCCCTCGGGCGCCCCGGAGCCGCCGGTACCCGTTTCGGGCCCGTCGCCGTCCGCCACATCCCGGGGCTGCTCGACCGTGCCGCTCTCCGCCGGAGCCGGCGGCCGCACCACGGGCTCGGGAAGGTCGTCCCCGGGTCGTCCACCGGCCCGGGGCGGCTTGTCCTCGGTGAAGGTGATCGTGCGCGTCTCCGTCTGGGTCTGCGTCTGCGAGCCCGTCCCCGCCGGCCGCTGGCCGAGCCCACCGCCGCCCCGTGCCGGACCGCCGCCGGAACCGCCCCGTGCCGGTCCACCACCGGAGCCACCCAGTGTCCGCCCGTCACCAGAACCGCCGGACGGGCCGCCTGAGCCCTGTGTCCCGGAACCGTCGGACTGGGTGAACGTCAACCGACCCGACCCCGGGTCGAAAACCAACTGGTCGGACGGGACACGGTCCGGCCCCGCCCCGACCAGCACACCGTCGGCATCCAGGTGCAACTGCGGCGAACCCGTCCCACCCGACGGCGAGAACGTCGTCATTGACACCCCACCGTGGGCGTCGACCCGGACCACCCGCAACGGCTCGGACCTGACCCCGACCGGCCGCAAACCCGTGCCATCGTCCCCCGGCCGGAAGTACGTCAGACCACCCGCCACCGGCTGATCCACCGGCTCCACGGCAGCCGCGTCCTGCGGCCGATCGTTGCGTACCAATCCCCAACGCCCAGCAACCGGGTCACGTACCAGCACCCGGTTCTGGCCCGGATCGACCTCCACCGGCTGCCCGTCCAACCGGTGTCCTCTCGGACCGACCGTCGTCACCCGCTCCACCCTCGACGGGGTGCCGTCAAAACGACCCTCGTACCACCGACCCGCTTCCAACTCGAAATACCGATACCCGGAGCCGGCACCCGCATCCGGTTCAGGCACCCGAACCGGCGGCCGGTCGAACGTCAACAGGTCAACATTGCCGCTCGTGTCGCCTCGCAACACCTGGAACGTCGGCGGCTCCGGCACCGGCTCGGCCAGAGTCCGCCCCCGAGGCACCACCACGTGATAGTTCCGCGACTCCACCCCGGAGGACGCCGGCTGCGCACTCACCGTCGTGACATCCCACCGACCCGTACGCGAGTCGAAAACCGCCACCCGCTCCGTCGGCTCACCCACCGGGCTCCGCCCGCCGCCCTGGCCACTCGCACCCTGACCATTACCGCCGACCGGCTGCACCCGCAGCACCGACTCGTCCGGATGCACCGACGTCCGAGTCTCCACCCCGGTACGCGGATCCACCTCGACATACTCGTAGCCACCCCGGCCACCGGCACCCCGAGACGCGCCAACTCCCTCAGCGGGCCCAGCACCCACGCTCCTTGGCGCCGGATATTTCACCGTCCCCGGCTGCGCGCCGAGCGTGTCACCACCACCCTGCGGGAACCGCTCCCTCGGCACCGACAACGTCACCAGATCACGCTCACCGGTCACCGGATCAACCCGGAACACCTGCCGACCCGGCTCCGACACCGGCCCGGACTCCACCGGCCGCACCCCAACCGCCCCAGCCGACTCCGGCTTCGGCACCACCAGCGCCGAATCGTCCACCGGGGTCGTACCCGCGTTCATCCGCTGCTGCGCCGCCGCCGCCAACTGCTCCCGCGACGGCCGACCACCCACACCGCCACCCTCGACCGGCGACGACACCGGCTCCGGCTTCGGCCCCACCTGCGGCGAGCCGGACTCCGGCAGCGCTGGCTTCGGCTCCGGCGCCGGCCGCTGCGCCGGAGCCGGGACCGTCCGGGTACCAGCGCCGCTATCCGGTCGACCACCGCCGACCATCCCACCGTCGTTCGGCACCGGCTCCGGGCCAACCGGCTTCGGCTCGCCGACCACGTCCTCGGGGCCGCCGCCGTGGGTCCGGTCACCCACCTGCGGAGGCTTGTCCTCGGTGAAAGTGATCGTCCGCGTCTCCGTCTGGGTCTGCGTCTGCGAACCGGTCCCCGTCGGCCGCTGACCAAGCCCACCGCCACCCCGCGCCGGACCACCACCAGAACCACCGGAACCACCGCCCGGACCACCCGGCCTGCCACCGGGACCACCGGAGCCGCCCGGCCCACCGCCGGAACCGCCACCCGAACCGCCGGACCCGCCGCCCGCCTCGTACGGGGTGGGCTCGCGGAACGTCAGATTGCCGGACTTCGGGTCGAAGCTGAGCTGTTCGGGGCGGATGCCGTTCGGGGTGGAGTTGAGCAGTTCGCCGTTGCGGCCCACCCGCAACTGCGGCAGGCTGTCGCCGGACGGGGAAAAGGTGCTGGTCTCGACGCTGCCGTCGCCCCGCACCTTGATGACCGGCAACGGGTCACCCTTGACACCGGCCGGCGTCAACCCGTCCTGCTCCGGAGTCGCCCGGTAGTACGACGAGCCGCCCGGCCGGGCCGGCGCGACCGGTACGTCCGCACCGCCACCGCTCCGGACGGGCGTCCAGAGCCGGGTCTCCGGATCACGCACCAGGACGCCGTGCTCGGTGAGCTTGACCGGTGTCCCGTCCAACCGGTGTGCGTCCGGGACGGTGGTGACCCGCTCGACCTTCGGGGTGCCGAAGTACTCCCCCTCGTGCCATCCGGTCCGGCCGGTGCCGAGTTCCTGGAAGGTGAATCCGTCGGTCCTGCCGTTCGCCACCCGCACCGGGTCACGCCGGTACGTCAGCAGGTCGATGTTGCCGTCGGCGTCCCGGCGCAGCACCTGGAGCCCGGGGGGCGAATCCGTGAGCGGGTTGTCTTTCCCCCCTCCCGGGGACGGGTTGCCCGACCGGTCGGCCGGCGCCGGCCCGGGCGACACGGTGTCCACGTCCCACTGCCGCCGGCCCCAGTCGTACCGCAGCACGCGTTCGTCCGGCGCGCCGACCGGGATCTTCTCGCCGTTCCTGACGACGAAGTTGCGCTGCTCGACACCGCTGGCCGGCTGGACCCGGACAATCCCCTCACTCGGGCCGACCTCGGTCGGGGTGGCGGCACCGGTGTGCGGATCGATCTCGTGGTAGCGGTAGGTGCCGTCGGCTCCCGGCCCGTGACCCGGACGGGAGGACGCGCCCTCCCCGATCCGGGGTGCCGGACGCAGGTCGGTGCCGGGCGCGGCGCCCAGGGTGTTGCCCCGACCGGGCAGCCGCGACAGGGTGACCAGTTCGCGCTCACCGGTGTTGACGTTGGTGCGGAAGACCTGCCGGTCCACTGGCTTGGCGCTGACCACCACGTCGTCCGGTCCGAGCCCGGTGGGGCTGGTCCGGCCGGTGGCCGGGTCGATCTCGTGGAACTCGTAACCCGCGCGGCCGCCCTGGCCCTGCCCGTGGCTCTGGGGCTGGCGGGGCGACGGTCCCTGCGGAAGATTCGGTGCCGGGTGCAGGTCGCTGCCGGGTGTGGCACCCAAGGTTCGGCCGGTGCCCGGGAACGGCTTCTTCCCGATCGTCACGAGGTCCCGGGCGCCGGTCTCCGGGTCGATCCGGATCACCTCGCGCCCGGCCCCGGGCGGCGGCCCGACATGGCCCGGCAACACGACGGGGCCGTCGCCGTCCGTACGCTGGCCGCCGCCGCGACGGTCGTCGTTGCCGGCGGCCTGACCGGTGCCGGGACGGTCCCCGGACCCGGAGCGGGCCGAGACCGCGTTGCCGTCTCCGGTCGACGTCGCCGCCGCCTGCCGGTCACCGAGGTCACGGGCCGGGGGCGGGGTGTCCCGGGTGGGAGGCGAGTTGGCCGGGGCGACGGTGTCCGCCCTCGCGCCACCGGGCTCGGCCCGGACGCCGGTCGACCCGGCGGGCGGGGTGTCACGGATGTTCGGCGCCGGCCGCAGGTCGCTGACCGCGGGCCGGGCGCCCAGCACGTTGCCGGCGTCCGGGGACCTCGGGCCGCCCGGCGGAGTGGCGACAGCATCCGGCCGACCCGCCGGCACCGGCTCGTGCGGCCCGGCCGGCGGAACATCCCGCACGTTCGGCGCCGGATGCAGGTCGCTGACCCCGGGCTTGGCGCCGAGGGTGTTACCGGTGCCCGGGAATCGGGACCCGTCCGGCCGGGCGCTCTGCGCGTTGCCCGCGTCCGGGGACTTCGCGCCGCCCGGCGGAGTGGCGACAGCATCCGGCCGACCCGCCGGCACCGGCTCGTGCGGCCCGGCCGGGGGAACATCCCGCACACCAGGCCCAGCAGGCAAGGCATCCCGCACACCAGGCCCGGCCGGCGAGACGTCACGCACGTTCGGCGCCGGACGCAGGTCGCTGACCTCGGGTCGGGCGCCGAGGGTGTTCCCCTCACCCGGAAACCTCGGGGCGCCCGGGCGGACGTCCCGGGGAACCGACGGCGACTCCACACCGGACGTCGGCCCGCCGGGCCGGACGTTCTCCGTCGGCCTGGCGCTGTACGGCGGCGCCGGGTCGAAGAGCACCGCGTCCCCGTCACCGCGGACCGTGACCGGTCCCCGCCCTTCCAGTTTCGGTCCGCTGAAGAGCCCGTCCCCGGGGAGTTTCACACCGCCCGGGGTGCCGGTGACGTCCGGTACGCCGGTACTGACGTTCTTCGGTCCGGAGACGCTCGTCCCCGTACCGATGGTCTTCGGGCCGCCGATCCCGCCCGGCATGTCGTGCGGCGCGTTCCGGCCCACCGCGCCCAGCCCGAAGATGCCGCCGACGCCGGCACCCACCGCGACGTTGATGATGATGTTCTTCGGGTCCTCGTCCAGGTGCGTGCCGGCGATGTTTCCGGCGAGGTCGTTGAAGACCTTGTCGCTGACGAAGGCGCCGAGCGCGCCGTCGATCGCACCGCCGGCGAAGCCGGCCAGCCGCTGCATCCACACCGCGCCCTGGAACATCCGGACCACCGCCGTGAGCAGCCGGGTGAACGTCGCCATCAGGTTCGCGATGAAGCTGAGCGCCGGGATGAAGGCGACGAAGATCAGGGCGAACATGAAGATGCCCAGGAACATCTCCTTGATCGCCTGGGCTTCCTCCTTCTTCCGCTGCTCCTGGAGCTTGTCGGCGTACCAGTTGATCGACTCGCCGACGTTCCAGACCATCCGTGCGGCGCTGAGGAACGACTGACCGCTCGGGTCCTGCTTCGGGTCGACCAGCATCCGACGCAGCGGTTCGAGCGACTCCAGGGCCTTGTCCCGGGCACCGCCGCTCCAGGTCAGGCTGAGGGTGGGGAACGCCAGGTTGATGTAGTACAGGTAGATCTCGTCGCCGAGGTCGAGCCACTGCTTGGCGTACTCGTAGATCGCCTCGAAGTCCGGTGCGGCGCCCGGGGGATACCGCGCCGGCATCAGTCCGGTCTGCGGGTCCGGTCCCAGATCATCGGGCATCGTGCTCTGCTCCTGGAAGGTCGTTCGCTGCTACGCCGGCCGGAGGTGGGTACTCCGGTCAGGAGAAGGCCAGTTCGTCCTCGGGGTCGATCGCCACCTGGACCAGCACCGGCGGCCGGTTACGCCGGACCAGCAGGCCCCGGCCGGGCGGCTGGAGTCCGGGCCGGACGCCGCCGAGCAGCGGGCCCTCCCGTCCCTCGGCGGAGAACAGCAGCCCGTCGGTACCGAGCTCGGCGACCCTGGCCAGCAGCGAGCCGGACATCATCGTGCGGGACGCCCCGGCCGCACGGTGCGCGGCCACCACGTGGAAGCCGACCTCGCGGGCCTGGACCAGGAACGGGATCAGCGGTGCCAGCGGCGACGACGCCCCGGTGGTGAGCATGTCCAGGTCGTCGACGACCAGGTACAGCTCCGGCCCGCTCCACCAGGACCGCTCCCGCAGTTCCCGGGCGGAGATGGTGCTGGGCGGGCGGCGCTGCGCGAGCCGCTCCGCCAGCTGCGTCGCGTACGCCTCGGCCGCGTGCGGGTCTCCCGCGTACGCGCCGAGGTGCCCGTCCGGTACGGCGCCCAGCAGGCTGCGCCGGTAGTCGACGACCATGAACCGGGCGCGGTCGTCCGGCACCCGCTCGGCCAGCGCCCGCATCCAGGTACGCAGGAACTGCGACTTGCCGGAGCCACTGTCGCCGAAGACGAGGAAGTGCGGCTGTTCCCGGGTCAGGTCCACGGTGACCGGTGCGAGGTCGACCTCGTCCAGGCCGATCGCGCCCGCCCCGGGGCCGGCGACGGCGGTCAGCTCGGCGACGGTGAGCCGCTCCGGCAGCATCCGTACGGCCGGTGCGGTGGCGCCGCGCCAGCCACCGGCCAGCCGGGCGACCAGCTTCGCCTGCGCCTCGGAGAGTTCCTCGACCACCTCGGCACCGCCACCCGCGTCCAGTGTCGGCAGTGCCGCCTGGAAGAAGACCCCGGGCGCGATGACCCCCCGTCCCGGTACCGCGCCGGTGAGCTGCCGGGAGAAGGCCCGGCCGAGCTCCGACTCGTACGGGTCGTTGAGCCGCAGCTCCATCCGTCCGCCGATGCTGTCCCGCAGGTTGGCCCGGATCTCGACCCAGCGGTTGGCGGACAGGACCAGGTGTACGCCGACGCCGAGTCCCCGGGCCGCGAGTTCCACCACCAGCGGATCGGCCTCCTCGATCTCGCCCCGCACCGCGGACCAGTTGTCGATGACCACGAAGAGGTCGGCGCCCCGGGTCCCCGGCGGCAGGTTCCGGGCGTCCCGGCGGCGCCGGAACTCGGCCGCCGAGCCGATCCCCTCGGCCCGGAACAGCTCCTCACGCTCGGTCACCAGCCGCATCGCCTCGGCCAGCAGTCGACGTACCCGGGTCGGTTCCAGCCGGGACGCGGCGCCGGTCACGTGCGGGGCGGCGGCGAGCGGCAGCAGTCCGCCGCCGCCGTAGTCGATGATGGAGACCTGCAGTTCGTCGGGGGTGCCGGTGAGCATCGCCGACATCACCAGGGTGCGCAGCAGCACACTCTTGCCGGACTGCGGCGCGCCGACCACGGCGACGTTGCCGTCCTTGCCGGACAGGTCGATCACCATCGGGTCCTGCCGCTGGTCGAGCGGCAGGTCGAGGACGGCGACCGGGAACCTCAACCCGCCCGGCCACTGCCACAGTTCGGCGGTCAGGCCGCGGTCCGGGTCCTCGCCGACCGGGCCGAGCAGGCTGCCCAGGTCGACCACCGGCGGCAGTGGTGGCAGCCACACCTGGTGCACCGGCTGGTCGAGCCGGGAGAGCCGTTCGACGGCGACCTGCAGTTCGGTACGGGTGTTCAGGTCGACGGTCCGCGTGGGTCGGACCTCGGTCGGCGCGGAGGCGGTCAGCGCCGCCGAGCGGAGGGTGAACGGCACCAGCTGGACCTGTCGCCGGTTCTCCTCGTCCGGGTCCGGGGCGCCGAGGTACGGGCCGGAGACGTGCGCGACCCGGAACCGGGTGTAGACGGTCTCGTCGACCTTGAGGTAGGCGGAGCCCGGCACCGGCGGCAGGTGGTACGCGTCCGGGGTGCCGATCACCGCCCGGCTCTCGGCCGCGGAGAAGGTACGCAGGCAGAGCCGGTACGACAGGTGTGACTGCAGGCCGCGCAGCCGGCTCTCCTCCAGCCGCTGGGTGGCGAGCAGCAGGTGCATGCCGAGTGACCGGCCGACCCGGCCGATCTGGACGAAGAGTTCGATGAAGTCGGGCCGGCCGGAGAGCAGTTCACCGAACTCGTCGACGATGATCAGCAGGTACGGCAGCGGTTCGAGCGGCCGGCCGTTGACGTCGGTGCCGCCGGCGGCCTGCCGGATCTGGTACTCCCGGACCGAGTCGACGTTGCCGGCGTCACGCAGCAGCCGCTGGCGGCGTTGCTGCTCGCCCTGCAGCGCGACGCGTACCCGGTCGACCATCGCCAGGTCGTCGGCGAGGTTGGTGATCAGGCCGGAGACGTGCGGCAGTTCGGTGACCCCGGCGAAGGTGGCGCCGCCCTTGAAGTCGATCAGTACGAAGCTGACCAGTTCCGGGCTGTGCCGGGCGGCCAGCCCGGTGACCAGGGTGCGGAGCAGTTCGCTCTTGCCGGAGCCGGTGGCGCCGACCACCAGCCCGTGCGGGCCCATGCCGCGCTGGGCCGACTCCTTGAGGTCGAGCAGGACCGGTTCGCCGTCGCCGTCGACGCCGAGCGGCACCCGCAGCATGTCCGGGTCGGCCGGGAGCACCCGGCCGCGTCGCGGGTCGAGTTGGCCGACGTCGGTCACCCCGAGCATCTCGGGCAGGGTGGTGATCCGGGACAGTACCGGTTCCCGGTCCTCGGTGAGCCGCAGCGGGGCCAGCCGGCGGGCGATCGCCTCACACAGTTCCGGCGGGCTCAGGTCGGCCCGGGCGGACTCGATGACCGCGTACCGTTCCGGGTTCGGCCCGCTGAGTTCCAGGCCGCCGTCGGCGGCGACGGTCGCCCGACCGTCGACCCGGGTCGGTTCGGCGGCCTGCGAGCCGGCCAGGCAGAGTACGGTGATGCCGAGGTCCGGTCCGGCGTCGGTCCAGAGCGACTCGAGGATCGGGGTACGGACCCAGGGTGCGTCCGGGCGGTAGCCGTCCAGCACCAGGACGAGTCGGCGGGCAAGGTTGCCGGGCGCGTAGGTGCGCCGGTTGCGGGCCTCCTCCCGGGCCCGGTCCCGTTCCCGTTCCAGGTGGTCGGCGAGCAGGTCGAAGTCCTCGGCGACCAGGGACGTCACGCCCGCCGCCGAGGCGGCGCCGGGCTCGTGGGTGTGCGGCAGCCACTTCGCCCAGTCCCAGCCGTCCGCGCCGCCGGTGTGCACGACGATGCTGACGTCCTCCGGGGCGTGCAGCGCGGCGATCTGGGCCACCACCGACCGGGCCAGCGCCCGGGTCGCCGGGCCGGTGCCGACAATGCTGACCACGCCGCACCGGGCGAGGTCGATCCAGGCCGGTTGTCCGCCGACGGTCCGGTGGTCGGCCACCACCGTCTCGGCCTCGGTGACGAGGGTGCGGTCGTACTCGGCCATCGGGTCCATCCGGCCGCCGGACTCGACCCCGCTGCCGAGGGGTCCGGCGCCGACGCCGAACCGCACCCGCAGGAAGTCGGGGTCGGCGGGGCGGCGTTCCCAGGTGCGGCGGCCGGCGCCGACCAGGGCCAGCAGCCGACGCGGGCTGGGCTGGTGGACCACGGCCGAGCGGCGGGTCGCGGCCGCCAGGGCCCGTGCCGATCCGCGTACGTCGTCCAGGATCTCCAGGTAACGCTCGCGCTGCCGGCGCTGGTTCGCCTCGGCCGCGTGTTTCATCTGCCACCGCATGCCGACCGTGGCGACGACCGAGAGCACCACGAACCCGATGCCCAGCATGATCAACAACGGGCGCTGGTACGAGATGAGGTAACCGGCCATGGCGACCGTGGAGAGCAGCGGCAGCATCATGGTCAGCCAGGCGTTCGACGCCTGGGCCCGGGTCACCGGCGGTGGGGTCGGCACCGTGATCCGGTCCTTGGGTGCCTCGGGGTAGGCCAGTCGGGCCGGCCGGTGGAACGGGATCCGGGTCATGTCAGGGTGCCGTCTCTCGATGGTTGTCGGTCAGACTTCACTGATCGGCGGGGTGTGGTCGCCGCCGCCGGCGGTGTCGCCCGGATCCTGGCCGGCGAGCATCTTGTTCAGCAGGTCGATGTACTTCTGCCACAGGTCGACGATCTGCGACTCGGCGACGCTCATGTTCAGCGCCGCGCCCTGCAGCCCGCCCGCGATGCGGTTGAGTACGCCGAGTTCCGGTTGCTGCTTGGTGCCGAACAGCGACCTGGCGCAGGCCTGCCACCGGTCGTTGATGTCCTGCGCCTCCCGCTGGCTCGAACCGGCCCAGTTCAGCTCGATCGACTCCAGCGCGTTGGTGATCCGGTCCAGCGCGTCGACGAGTTCGTCGACGTACCCGGGGATGGTGTTCTTGCCGATCGCCCAGACCCCGGCCAGGTCCATCACCAGGTCGGCGTCGCCGGAGCTGTAGGTGGTGCCGGTGGGGACCGGGGCGCCACCGGTGGGGCTGGTCATCCCGCCCCCTGGTGCTTCGGGTTGGTGTTGTTGAGGTTCGCCACCGCCTGGACCTCGACCTCGTGGTAGTTGTGGTACGTCTGCCGCATCCGCCGCAGGATCTCGGCGAGCAGCCCGTTCAGGTCGGCCGCGTCGGCGTCGTACTCCCGTACCAGGTCGGCGAAGGTGGCGCCGGCCGGCGAACGCCACTCGTCCTGGGCGGCGACGAAGGCGCCACGCAGCTCTCCGAGGACTCCCTCGACCCGCCGGTTCTGGGCGGCGACCGTCTCGATCGCCTCGCCGAAGACACGCATCATCACCCTGAATTCCTGCAGTGACACTTCCCTCGGCACGGCCGACTTCCTTAGCTGGTTTCGGGGTACGGGCGTGGTGGCAGAGCAACCCGGTCTGACGATAGGAATCCGGTCGGACGCCCGGACAGTCACTTTCCAGGGACCCCGGCCGGTAGCCGATGAGGGACTCGGCACCGCCACCGACGCGCGACGGATACTGGGCCGGGAGCGAGCACGAGGAGTGGCGAAGACACATGCCGAGGTACCGGTCGGCCTACGACCCCAACCCGCTGCCGGACCCGGGGGACGGCACGCCGGACGCGTCGAGCCCGCCCAACGTCGCGCCCGCCAAGTCGCTGCGGGTGAACTGGACGGGCCCACAGCCGTTGCACACCGTCGTCCCGGACGCCAAGGGCGGCGGTGCTGCCGGAGGCGATGCTTCCGGAGGCGGTGACGGCAGCGGCGACGGGCCGGGCACCCCGGGCCAGTCGGGCTCCGGCGACCCGGGGGCCGACCAACCGGACCAGCAGAAACTGCTGTCGAGCGGGCCGGAGTGGGAGTCGGTGCACGTCCGCCCCGAGGATCTGCTGGCGCACGAACAGACCGTGCTGGACCGGGCCAGGTCGCTGGCGGACCGGTTCAACGCGCTGGTGGCCGACTCCGAGGCGAAGCTGGGCGCCGACTTCTGGGGCGCCGAGGAGGGCGTGAACCAGATCCAACGCCACGTCCCCGGCGCCGACCGGACCCAGTCCGACATCCGCGGCGCCATCGAGAACACGCCGCACTACACGTACACCTCGTCGGCGTTGAGCACCCAGAAGTTCCTGGAGGCGCTCCGGATGAACCAACGCGGTGCCCTCCAGCACGCGGCCGACGCGATCACCATGTCGGGCGGTTACATCGAGTTGCTGAACGTCACCGCCGACGCGTACGCCTCGGCCGACCAGTACTCCGTCTTCCCGGACAAGTCGTCGATCTCCGGCGGTCAGGGCAGCTGACCGGCCGGCGGTGACGGCCGTACGGGCGGGGGGTCACCGCCGCACGCCCGGCGGGGCGACGGCTCCCGGGACGACCGGGAAAAGCGACAAAGACTACCGACAGGACAGGACTGATAGCATTCCGCGACTGGGATTCGTATGCTTTGCAGGGATTCAGGTTCCCGCGGCGGAAGGGGCGGCATGCCGCGCCGTTCGAGTCTCAGCTACCGTGCCGCGCTGCGCCTCCTGGCTCCGGGCAGCACGACCCTCACCGACATCGACCAGACGATCACCGGCGGGATCCTGGCCGCCGGAGCGCTGTCCCACCCCGCCGCCCTCACCCTGCTCGGCCCGAAGAACTCCCTGCTGCAGTGGGTCCGCGAGGTCAGCGACAACCAGGCCGGCCGGATCCGCGCCTCGGGCGGAAAGTCGTACTACGAACTGCTCGAGGCGAGCCACACCGTACTGGCGCTCTCGGCGTTCTTCGACGCGTTCCGCGACGAGGTGGGTCCCGGGTTCGACCGGCTCGAGCTGACCGACGCGGAGAAGCTCGCCGCGCTGCCCCGGGACCGCAACCGGCACACCCTGCCGCACGAGATCGAGAGTGGACACTTCCCGCTGCCCTCGTCGGTCCGCGGCCTCGACGAGACACGCCGCCAGGTCGGCGCCGCCTACGTCGCCCTCTACGACTCGACCATCGCCTTCTGCGAGGGCCTCGCCGCCTGGTCGGAGGTCCGGCACGGGCTCGACCTCACCTCGTTGCGGACCAGGGTGGTCGACCGCAGTGTGCGGTACTACGAGGACCGCTTCGACCGCCTCGCCACCGACCTTCCGGAGTTCGGCTTCCGGACGATGCGGCAGGCGCTCGAGCACAACCTGACCGACCACCGCACCCTGACCGCACGGGTGACGGACCGGCTCGACGCCCTGGAGGCGCTCTACCGGAACCTGGCCGAACTGGTCGCACCGGTCCCGGCCGAGCGACCGGACCCGCTGCGCGAGACCCTCGATCGGGTGGCGGGGTGGATGAGCGGGGTCTTCCGGCAACCGCTGCTGCACATCAAGGACATCGACTTCCACCTGCGACTGCCCACCGTGGAGGGCGGCTTCATCAGCCCGGACTTCCGGATCGCCGAGTACGGCAAGCACGCCGCGCCGGAACGGGACATCTGGTGGAACGACCAGCCGAGGAGTACCGACCTGGTCGGCTTCCTCACCGACTACCTGACCGACCCGGCGAGCCTGCACCGGCCCCTGCTGGTGCTGGGTCAGCCGGGGGCCGGCAAGACCCTGCTCACCAAAGTCATCGCGGCCCGTCTCCCGGCCACCCGGTTCACCTCGATCGTCGTACCGTTGCGCCGGATCATCACCGACGCCTCCCCGGCGGAGCAGATCGAGTCCGCGATCGAGCAGCTCCTGGACGAACGGATCCGCTGGGCGGACCTCCGCCGGGCCACCGAGTCCACCACCGTGGTGGTGATCTTCGACGGTTTCGACGAACTCGTCCAGGCCACCGGCACGGCGCACTCGCAGTACATCGACCGGGTGGCCGAGTTCCAGGAGGCCCAGTGGGAACTGGGCGCCTCGGTCATCCCGATCATCACCTCCCGGATGCTGGTGATGGACCGGGCGAGCGTGCCGCACGGCACCGTCCTGATCCGGCTGGAGGATCTCACCGACGCGCAGATCACGACCTGGGTCAAGGCGGTCAACAAGGCCAACGAGAAACGGGACGGGTTCCGCCGGCTCTCGGCCCGGGAGCTGATGTCCCACAACGAACTGGCCCGGCAACCGCTCCTGCTCACCCTGCTGGCCATCTACTACAACGAGCACAGCGTCAACCGACGCCCGGACCGGGGCATCTCCCGCTCCGACCTGTTCACCGGCCTGCTCACCGCGTTCATCCGCCGCCAGATCGCCGAGAAGGCCCCGCAGTCGCTGCCGCAGACCGAGCGGGAACTCCGCGAGCGCCGGCTGCGTCGGGACCTGGCCGTCACCGCGTTCGCCATGTTCAACCGCAACCGGGAGGTGGTGAACCGCGCCGACCTTCGCGCCGACCTGGACTGCTTCGCCTCCCGGACCACCGGCGGCGCCCGCTTCGAGTTCGGCGAGGTGCTCGGCCCGGAGCAGCTCGTCACCGCCGCCTTCTTCGTGGTGTACGGCCCGGACGACCTGCAGGGCGAGGACGCCCGGCGCACCTACGAGTTCCTGCACGGCACGATCGGCGACTTCCTGATCGCCGAACACGTCATCGGGTCCCTGCGGGAACTCGCCGACCTGCGCGGCCGGATGTACACCGGCCCCGGCTTCGGCGCCCAGCTGGACACCGGCCAGTTCAGCGCCCTGCTCTCCCACCAGCCCCTGGTGAAGCGGGAGGCCGTGGTCGTGTTCGCCAGGGAACTCGCCGCCCGTCACCCGGACGAACGGGACGCCGTCGTCGACACCATCGCCGCCCTGCTGGCCGAGGCCCGGCAGCGCAGCAACCTCGCGGGCGTGGAGGGCTACCGCCCCTCCCCGCACGACCCCGTCCGGCTGCTCGCCGCCTACACCGCCAACCTGGTGAGCCTGGCCGCGCTGGTCTGTGCGGACGGCGTCCCCCACACCGACCTGATGGACGAGCAGACCTGGATCTCGACGGTACGGCTGTGGCGTGCCGGGCTGGACGAGAAGGGCCAGCTGGCGATGATCGGCTCGCTGACCCGGGACGGCAAGGGCCTGATCGTGGCGGAACGTCGGGCGCAGCGCGGCGAGACGGTGAGCATCGTCGCCGAGGAGGCCCGGCTGCTCGGTGACGTCACGACGTACGGCCAGCTCCAGGCGGGCGCGAGGACCTGGCGCGGCCAGACCCCGGACAGCTTCGACAGCGCCCGGTTCCACGCCGACGTGGTCTCGCTGGCCACCCGACGCTGGCCGGTGCCGTCACTGCCCCGACTGACGCTGTACGACGAGCGCAGCTACCGCCGGCTGCTGGAGCGGGCGGTCGAGCGGCCGGAGACGGTCTCCAGCACCAGCGCCACGCTGCTGCTGGAGTGTCTCACCGAGGACGGCGCACAACTGCCCCGCGAGGTGCTCAGTGGACTCACCCGGATCGCGGTCACCCGGCTGCCCCGGTCCGTCACCGCCCCGCCCGAGCTGATCCTCGCCTGCCCCTACCTGATCGACGAGTTCCCCGAACTGCTCGACTCGGTGGGCACCCCGGAAGACCACGCCGTACTGCACGCGCTCATCCTCCGCCGGGGACTCGACCGGCTGCCCGGCAGATACGTACCCCGGGTCCGGGCGGTCCTCGCCGACCTGGAGGAGCGGCTCGACGAGCTGCCGTTGGACGACGGTGTGGTCTGCGCCGAGATGGCGGAACACTTCGCGAACGCCCGGGTCGGCAACCGGACCGCGCTGTGGCTGCTGGTGGCGCTGAGCGAGTACGCCGACCTCGCATGGCGGGAGATCCCGCCGGAGACGATGCTCCGGCTGCTCTCACACCGCCGTGCGGACGAGTTCCTCGACGAGGCACGCCTGCGCCAGCTTCTCGTCGGCTATCTGCGGACGCACGGCCGTACGCCGACCGTCGCCACCCTGCCGGCCGCCCTCGACACCCTGCGCGATCTGGTGGGGACGCCGGAGGACACCACCTGATGAGGTTCCGGTCAAGGCTGCCCGGGCCGCCACCACCCGCTCCCAGCCGTTCGGAGGCCTGAGTGTCGCACCTGCCGACCCGCCACGAGCACGTCGTCCGTACCGGAAGGAGGAGCCTCACCGTCGCCGTCGCCGGCGCGGAACGCGGCTGGCCGGTCTTCCTGATGCACGGCACCCCGGGCAGCCGCAGCGGCCCGCAACCGAGACCGAGTGTGCTCTACCGGCTCGGCGTCCGGCTGATCTCGTACGACCGTCCCGGCTACGGCGGGTCCAGCCGGTCCCCGGGTCGGTGCGTGGCCGACGCCGCCACCGACGTCGCGGCAATCGCCGACAGTCTCGGCATCGACCAGTTCTCGGTGGTCGGCCGGTCCGGTGGCGGCCCGCACGCCCTCGCCTGCGCGGCCCTGCTGCCGGAACGGGTACGACGGACCGCGGTGCTGGTCGGCCTGGCGCCGTCCGACGCGCCAGGGCTGGACTGGTTCGGCGGGATGACCGACGCCAACACCCGGGACTACGGTAACGCCGGGCAGGACGTGATGCGGCTGGCCGAGCAGTTGCGGCTGCGGGCCGAACGGGTGCTCGACGACCCGGGTTCGCTGCTCGCGCTGCTGCGGGAGCAGATGACCGAGGCGGACCGCCGGGTGGTGGCCGGGGTCTCCATCCGCCGGCAGTTGACCGACGCCTACGCGGAGGCGCTGCGCACCGGCCCAGACGGCTGGATCGACGACGTACTCGCGTTGCGGGCCGGTTGGGGCTTCACGCTGGCGGAGATCCGGATGCCGGTACGGCTGTGGCACGGCGCCGACGACAACTTCGCACCGGCCAGCCACACCCGCTGGCTGGCCCGGCAGATCCCCGGCGCGCAGGCGCAGGTGCAACGGCACACCGCCCACTTCGGCGCGGTCGAGGTGCTGCCGGAGATCCTCGCCTGGCTGATCCGCCCGTCGGACCGCCCGCCGATCAGATTGGATGCGGGTCGATGAGCCGCCGCTGGAGTTTGCCCTCGCGGACCGCCTCCACCGAGGGATGCTCCTCGCCCAGCCGGTCGGCGAGGTCGCGGGCGATGGTGTCGAGCAGCCGCCGCCGGCCGCCCGGCTCGAGCCGCTCCATCAGCAGCACCAGGTTCGCCCGGCACCGCAACATGCTCGGGTGATCCGGGCCGAGCACCCGTTCGAGGCCCTCCGAGGCACGTCGCAGCAGGTCGACCGCCGCCCGGTCGGCGGCCGCCCGGCCCTCCGGCGGGTCCGGCTGCTCGGCGATGGAGATCGCCTGGTTCATCCAGCCGGAGAGCGGATACGGGTGCCCGCTGCCGAGCACCTCGGCCAGTTCCTCCGCCGAGGCGCCGGCGAGCTGCCGGGCTCCGGCGAGGTCACCGGCCCGACGGGCGACCATCGCGAGGTTGAGCTGGCAGACCAGGGTCAGCGGGTGCCGGGCGCCCAGGTTGCGGTGGTAGATGCGCTGGACCTCGGTGAGCTCCCGGCCGGCGCGCTCGTACAGGTCGACGGTGAGCAGGTTGATCGACAGGCTCAGCCGGCAGGTGAGGGTCTCCGGGTTGTCCGGCCCGAACCGCTCGGTCAGCAGCTCGTACGCGGCGTCGAGCAATTTCCCCGCCTCGGCGGCGTGCCCGGCGGAACGGAGTGACACGGCAAGGTTCGCCTGGCTGCGCAGGGTGAGCAGGTGTTCGGGGCCGCGGGTCTGCAGGAAGTCCCGGTAGACGCTCCTCAGCCGGGCGATCGACTGCTCGTAGTCGCCGGCGTCCCGCAGGTCGATGCCGACGTAGGCGGAGGAGGCCAGGGTGTCCGGGTGGTTCTCGCCGAGGATCGCCCGGCGGCCGGCGAACACCAGCTCGTCGTTCTTGCGGGCCTCCCGCAGGCCCCCCATCAGCCGCTGGGTGCTGGCCAGGTTGTTGAGGGCGGCCAGCGTACGCGGATGTTCCTCGCCGAAGTTGCGCTTCCACGCGTTGAACGTCCCCTCGTCGAGGCGCAGCGCGTCGTTGTAGAGCCCCTGTCCACGCAGGTCGCGGGCCAGCCCGCCGGCGGTCATCAGAGTGTGCGGGTGGTCCTCGCCGAGCAGTTCCCGCTGGGCGGCGAGGACCCGCTCGTCGAGTTCCCGGGACTTCCCGAACGACCCCAGGAAGCTGAGGATGTTGCCCAGATTGAACTGCAGGTGCAGCAACTGTCGGCGCAGGTCGCCGCGGGCCCGCTCGTCGGTCTCCTCGGCCAGCATCTGTTCCCAGGTCGCCGCGACCTCCTGCCCGAGCTGCCGGCCGATCTCCAGGTCGCCGCGCAGTTGCAGGTAGCGGACCCGGTCGATGAGCAGGGCCCGTACCTCCACCTCACGGCTCAGCGACGCCCTCGACGTCTCCAGGTGCGGCCAGATCAGCCGGAACCTCGGCCATCCCTCGGGGTCGTCGACCTCGCCCTCCGGGCGGGCCGCGGCCAGGACCAGGTGCACCTGGCGCCGGGCCTCGTCGAGCTGGGCCGGGGTCATCCGGGACCGGACGGCGTGCTGCAGCAGGCGGTGCATGAGCACCAGGCCGCCACGACCGCGCTCGGCACCCGTCGGGCTCTCGGCGCGCAGGTCGACCCGGATCAACGCGAGCCGGTTCGCCTGCTGCACCAGCTGCTGGCGGACCAGCCGCTCCTTGGCCTGCGGGTGGAACGGCACCAGGGCCTCGGCGAACTCGTCGCTGTAGACGAGGTCGGCGGAGATCTCGGGGGCGAACACCGAGCAGAGTTGCAGCACCCGGTAGGCCGCCGGGTTCTTCTCCCGCAGGTGGTTGAGGGACAGCTCCCAGGTGGCCTCCACCGACACGTTGCTGTGCGGCTCCATCACCACCCCGGGACCGAACCGGGCGATCTCCGCCAGGTACTCGTCGACCGAGTGCCCGGTGTCGGCCAGCCAGGCCGCCGCCGCGGCGACCGCGATCGGCAGGTCGCCGAGCAGAGCGGCGATCCTGTCGGCCTGGTCCGCCCGGACGGTCGGTACCCGCTCGGTGAGGTGCTGGATGCTCTCCGCGCGCTTGAACACGTCGACCTGCACGGTGGTGGCCCGCTCGCCCCACTGCAGGTTCCGCGACGTGATCAGGACGTGGCCCCGGCCCTCCGGCACGTAGGGCAGGACGCCCTCGACCTCCTCGGCGTTGTCCATGATGAGCAGCCACCGCAGGTCGGTGTGCCGGAGTGCCTGCAGCACCGCCCGGGCGTTCTCCCGGTTGGAGTCGGACAGCGCGATGCCGAGCGACGGGGCCAGGTCACCGAGCGCGGACTCGATGAACGGCACCTGGTCGGCGTCGATCCACCACACCGCGTCGTAGGCGGCGCGGTAGCGGTGGGCGTACTCCAGCGCCAGTTGGCTCTTGCCGATGCCGCCCATGCCCTGCAGGGCGACCGGGCTGGGCCCGGCCAGCACCACCTTCGGGCTACTGCGCAGCAGCGTACGCAGTTCCCGCAGGTCCGCCTCGCGCCCGGTGAAGCGCTGGTTGCGGCCGGGTACCTCGAAAACGGCGTTGTCCCGGCCGGGGAACCGCGGGCCGGTCGGCAGTTCGGCGTCGGGCACCGTGCCCTCCCGGCCGACCAGGCGGAGGATCCGCGTGGTCGCCGCCTGGGCGTCGAGCCCGGCGACCGAGACCGTGTGCGAGGCCGGGACGTTGGCCAGCCGACGGACGTCGGCGACGTAGACGATCAGCGGGAGCCGGTCGGGAGACCGGTCCGGGTTGGCGAGGGCGGCCTCCTCGGTCGCGTTGGCCTCGGAGACGATGGTCAGCTCCCGGGCGGCCCGGACGGTGCCGTCGTCGGTGGCGGCGAACCACGGGTCGATCACCGTGACGTCGGCCGAGGCGAGCACGTGGCCGATCCACTCCGCCCACACCCGGTCGTACGGCGCGTGCCGCAGCGCGATCTCGTTGTCGACCGAGGTGGAGGAGCGGGTGAACCGGGCGGTGATCCGTTCCCGCACGGCGGTGCTGATCGGCGGCAGCGCCCGCACCTCGCCCCGGGTGATCTCGCGGGCCAGTCCCTCGTACGCCGAGAGCAGCGAGCCGTTGGTGCCGGGCTGGTCGGCGAAGGTGGCGAGCAGTTCCTCGTACGCGTAGAACGCCTGGTACGGCACCTGCATGCGGGCCCAGTACCCGTCACGTTCGGATTCGGTCATGCCGCTGGGCAGGCCGGCGAACCGCTGCCGGGCGACCGCCCGGCCGGTGTCCGCCTTCACCTTCTCCGCCGGGTCGATCCGCATCGGCACCGGCAGGACCCGGATCCGCCGCGAGCCGTAGCGGTGTTCGACCAGCCGGGCGACCTTGGCCGCCCCGGTGATCCCCTGCTCGCTGAGGGTGAAGCAGGTGACCAGGATGTCCGGCAGCTGGATGGTGCAGATGTCCGCGACGTCGGAGAAGCCGGTCCGGCTGTCGATCAGGACGTAGTCGTAGTGCCGTTTCATGTCGACCCGGAGGGCGTCGAAGAAGTGGCCGCCGCCCTGCCGCTCGTAGAACTCGTCCCAGTTCATGCCGGCCAGCGCGCCGGCGTAGTCGTTGTTCTGCTGACCGGCGGGGAGGAAGTCGAGGGTTCCGCCCTCCGGGAAGTTCGACCAGTTGAGCGAGAAGGAGTACTTGTGCACCCGGGCGTACTGCTCATGCCAGCGGTCGTCGGTCTTGTCCGCCTTGGTGGCGGTGGCCCACTCGTACTCCCGGATCAGGTCGATGACGCCGCCGGTGCTGTCGAGCGCGTCGCGGTCGATGAACGGGGCGAAGAAGCGGGAGAGTCCGGGGGATTCGAGGTCCCAGTCGACGGCCAGCACCCGCTTGCCGTTCGCGGCCAGGATCCAGGCGACGTTGGCCAACGCCATGGTGCGACCGGTGCCACCCTTGTACGAGTAGAACGTGACGATCTGTCCCTCAGCCTGCGTCATCTGTCACTCCGTCCGTCCTGACCTCGGCTGGTCGTCGGATACGTCCGGCGGCAGGCGGCTGTCCCACAGTCGCGGTCTGCTGATCGGCCGTCCCGGCGGCGGATAGGCGGGCCTCTCGTCCAGATAACGGCGTCGCATCCGCTGGACCAGGTTGTGGATCCCGGAACGCCAGTCGTCGTGGGTCGTGAAGATCGACGGGCTCGCGGCGTCCGGCAGCAGACCGACCGCCCGTTCGAGCAGCGGCGGCCCGTCTGGGCGGCGGCGCCGGACCGACTCGTCCGCGATGAACACCACCCCGACCCACCGCCGCAGGCAGTCGGCGGCCGCGCGGACGACCTCCCGTCCGCTCTCCGTCTCCACCACCTGGGGATCGATCAGGAGCACCCCCGGACAGCCCTCGAACAGACCGGTGTCCGGTAGGAAGTCCCGTACCTCGACCGGCATCCGCAGGCGTTGTACGGCGGTACTCACGTCGTCGACCACCGGCGGGCGACCGTCGAACGGCCGCCACCGGTCCGCGCGTGCCCCGACGTACCCGTTGAGGTGGGCCGGGTCGGCCCCGACCAGGGCCTGCTCCGGCGCGATGACCACGGCCAGGAACGGCACCTCGCTCGGGCGGGACGTCGGCACCTCGGCCGGCTCCCGGGCGGGTTCGACCGGCTGCAACGGGTGGTGCTCGGCGGTGTCGACGATGTGCTGGGCCAGCCGGTTCAGCATGTCCTTGTACGCGGCCTGGAAGCTCTGCAGTCGACAGAGCGCGCTCATGCCGTTGACGGCGTAGACGTCCACCCCGGCGGCCAACACCAGGGCCCGGGCCTGGTCGGCGGCGTGGACGGCGGCCGGCGACGGGGTCCACAGGACGGGCAGGATGTTGTCGCCGTCGATCGGGCGGCCGGCACGGACCAACCGTTGCCGGAACCACTCCCGTTCCTTGCGCGAATCCTCGCGGTTCAGGTAGTCCGGCGAGTACAGGGCCACGAAGACCTCGGCCTCGGCCAGCGCGATCCGTTTCTGCTCGGGGCGGTCCTCCAGTCGCCGTACCGTGAAGTCGGCGAAACCCTGCCGGCGCAGGCGGGTCCCCGGCCGCCCGTCGATCGCCAGGTTCAGGTCGTGGTAGAAGCGACGGACCCAGTGGTCACCGAGCGTACGGTCGTCCTGGCGCGGCGCGGCGACGTAGCTCAGATAGAAGTACCTGGAGCCGGGGGCGGGGGTTGCTTCATGACTCATGCCGACGCGACCACCCGGCGCAGGGTGCACTCGACCGCCAACCAGTAACCGATCACCCGACGCTCTCCAGCCGACACCACACGAAACGTATCGACCAGCCTAGAGACGTAATCAGGACGTGACCAGACCCTTACCGGATGGCGTTGTCGTCCAGCCAGGCGACGGCGGTCCGTACCGCCTCCGGAATGGGCAGCAACCGGGCGACGGCGTCGCCGACCGTTCCCCGGCGGGTGAAGGCCGCCCGGTCGAGTTCGTGGCCGATCTCGGCGAACGGCGTCGCGTCCAGGTGCGGGGCGTGGAAGTCGCACCGCTCCCGCCGCCCGTCGCGGAGCACGTAGCAGCGGTAGGCGCGGATCGGTGGCGGACGACGCAGCCGGTACTCGGCGAGGTGCAGCGCCGTGCACGACTCGTACCCGACCCCCAGCAGGAGGGTCTTGGCACCGGCCGCCTCCAGCGCGGCCAGCGGGGACCGCTCGCCGAGATGGCTGTCGAGGTCGTGGACCCGCATCAGGTCCCGGGCCCGGGGCCCCCAGGCGCTGAACGAGGTCTGCGGGTGGTGGCTGCGTACCGCGTCCGGCAGCCGCCGGACGTGCTCGGCGAGCCGCCCCACCCCGAACGACGGGGTGGTCGCCGGGTCGAAGCCGGGCATGGTGTCCTCGTACGCCCGACGTTCGTCGTCGGTCATCCCCTGGGTCGCCGCACGGTGGGCGGCACTGCTGACCGAGTTGTCGGGCGTCTGGGCCGGCACCACCAGGGTGCCGTGCGGTCCCAGCGCCGTCCGGATGGCCGCGACCAGGGCCGGCACCCCGCCGACGACCGACCCGACCCGTCGGGCCGCGGCGTGCACGAGTACGACGTCGCCGGGCGCGAGACCGAGTGACCGCAGCTCGGCGGCCAGGGTCTCCGGCCGGTGTGCGACCAGGGTGTCCCGCGGACCGGGTGCGAGGGCGGGGGCGGGGGTCACGACGGCCCCCCGACCAGCGAGTCGGCGACCTGCCGCAGCAGCCGGGCGCCGTTCGGGGTGAGGACGTCCGCCTTCTCGAGGGCGACTACCGCGTCGGCCGTCCAGTCGTGGTACCGCCGGTGGACCGGGTACGCGCCCTCGACGCCCCGGTCGGCGCGTACCCGCCAGACGGCGGCCACCGCCGCGTGGGCGTAGATCCCGTGCAGGACGGCCTCGGCGGGTCGCGGGTCAGGCCGCCAGCCGACGACGATCTTCACCGGATTCGCCGCGTCGACAAGGTCGTAGATGTCCAGAAAGGCATTCATCTTGTTGTGCTGGAACTCGTGGACCAGCAGGACCGCGAGCGAGGACGGATCCGTTTCCGTCGCGGCGACCCCGCCGAAGGCCTGTCGCGCCGTCGACGCCTCGCTCACCCCCGCACCGGTCAGTCGCAGCGGTACGACCGCCCGCAGACCCACCCGCAGCTCCCCGGCGTACCCCGGGACCTCGTCCGCGGCCACCCGCCACGCCGCGTCGAAGGCGGCGGTCCACCGGGCGGCGTCGGCGTCGCCGAGCCGCTCGCTCGCCGGCAGCCGGTGGCAGGCACGGTGCGGGTCCCCGTCCTCGAGCAGCACCGTCCGGTCGTCGACCGCCATCACGCGGGTCGGCTGCCAACCGGGCGCGCTCCCGACTGTTCCCGGTCGGACAACCACAGTCGTGTCGGCCGCGGTGACCAGGAGGGAGTCGGGTGTCACCCGGACCTCGGCGGTACCGTCACCGGCGCCGGGCAGCAGCACCGTGCCGAGCGTGGGCAGGTGCGCCCGGCCGGCGCGCACCGGCACCGTCAGCCGTGCCGGGGTCCCGCTGGCGACCGCGGCGGCGACGGCGACGGCGCCCAGGTAGCCCGGCCCGTGCCAGGCCCCCGTGCCCGTGCCGGCCAGGCACTCGACCGCCCACGACCGCACGTACGGATGGGTCACGACGCGGTTGACGGCCTCCGGCACGGCATGGTCGAGTTCGGCCAGCAGGTCCCACGCGTCGGCCTCCGGTCCACCGCGCGGCAGACTGTCGGCAACGCCGCGTAGCAGTCCACGGACGATGGCGGTCTGCGTCTCCACCAGTCGGCGGACCACGTCCGGGTCGCCGGCCGGGGCGACGGCGGCGCCGAAGAGGTCGGACGCCGACGGCTCCCGGTCGGACGCCGGTAGCGTGACGTCCGGCCCGGCCGACGTGGCGGGCGGCGCCTTCTCTGTCTCGTTCACGTGCACGATCAGCTCTTTCAGGTCGGCACAGTAGACGCTCGGGTTCGCGAAGTGCCCATCGCCGTACCGGTGGGCGAAGAGGCCGCCCCCGCACTGGGCGACGACCGGACACGCGCGGCAGGTGACGCCGAGGCCGGCCAGCCCGGACCGCCGGCGGGCGAGTTCCGGCGTCGCGGCGACCTCGTCCGCCGAATGGGTGAAGACGGTCATCCCGGTGGCCGGCGCACCGTCGTACGCGACCTTGAGCGAGTCCGCCTGCTCCCACTCGCCGTCGGTCTCGACCACGACCAGGTCGACCGGGTCGAGGCCGAGCCACTCGGTGCCGCTCGGACCGCTCCGGGCGGTGGAGAGCAGCGAGTCGAAGAGCCGGATCGGCACCGGCCGGCCGTCGGCGACCCAGCGGTCGTGGACGGCGGAGAGCCAACCGGCGTACGGCGTGCCGTCGCCCTCCGGTCGCCAGGGCGGATGCTCCCAGGTGGCGTGCGGCAGGAGGAAGTCGATCCGGGGCGGCTCCTGGTCGAGCAGTGCCTCGTACACCCGGACCGGGTCGGCCCGGACGTCGACGGTGCACAACAGACCCGAGTAGAGACCTCGATAGCGTGGCCGGCGCAGCAGCGCCAGCCCGGTCAACACCCGGTCGTGGCTGCTGGCCCCGTTGCGGAAGCGCCGGTGCAGGTCGTTGGCCGTACGGTCGCCGTCCAGCGACACCCCGACCCGGACGTCGAACTCGGCGAGCAGGTCGGCGAAGCGTTCCGAGAGCAGGACGCCGTTCGTCTGCATGCCGACGTGCAGCCGGGTGACCGGGCTGACCACCCGCCGTAGTTCGGTCAGCAGCTCGCGCATCCGGCTGGGGCCGAGCAGCAGCGGCTCACCGCCGTGCAGGATGACCGAGACCGCCGGCAGGTTGTGTGCTCCGGCGTGCTCGGCGACCCGGCCCGCGGCGGCCCGGAGCACCTCGGGTGTCATCCGGACCGGGCGGCGACGCCAGCTCTGGTCAGCATGTTCGTAGACATAGCAGTGGTCACACGCCAGATCACATCTGGAGTGGACCTTGAAGACGAACTCGGTCAGTGCCATCTCGGCCGGTCCGGACGCCGTTGTCGGTCAGATGAACGACGAGAACCGGGCCGTCGGAACCTTGGTCTCGTCCAGGTGGGTGCCCACCACCCGCCGTACGATCGCGGAGACGTCCGCGGCGGCGAGTTGATCAAGGGGAGCCGCGCGGAGCGTGCCCAGTGGAACCTGGGGCGCATCCTGGCGCACGGGTGCGGTCTTCATGAATCGTCCTTAATATCCGCGGGCTGCGCCAGGCGAAGACCCGAAGCGACGGCTAACCGTAGTGCCTCCGCGAAGGTTTTACATCAGCCTCCCGGAGCGACACGCCACTCATAAGACTGAAAGCGTCGGTGGCGACGACGGCGCTCAGCACGGCAGCGCCGACCGAGGACCGGAGCGTCAGGGTGGAACGAGGCCGGTTCGGTCCAACATCATGAATCCTCCTGTCCCCTACGACGCCGCGTTGACCTGCGAGAATTCGCCGACCGAGGCGGGGCGTGTCTTCATGATGCACCCTCTTACCGCCATCAGCGCACATGTAGGCCATTGTCAGTATTTTGCTAGCGATGCCGACCCGGGACGTGCTGTGCCGGACCGGCCAGCCCGGCGCCCGCGGCAGAGTCCTCACATCCCGTACGCGCAGGCGTGGCTCGCGGGTCCGGGCGACAACTATCCTTCTCGGATCGGTACCCGCGACTCGACGAGGTCCACGTGATGCTCAGGGGTCTGGCCTCAGACGGGCGTCTGCCGGGCGACAGCCGACGCAGGAACCTCGGGGCGCTGCTCCGCCGGGTCCACACCCGTGGCGCGGTGTCGCGTGCGGACCTGACCGAGTGGCTGGGCGTGAACCGCAGCACGGTCATGGCCCTGACCGCCGAACTCGCGGCGCTGGGACTGGTCCGGGAGGATCCCGCGGCGCTCACCGGACGTGCCGGGCGGCCCTCCCGGCTGGTCCGCCCCGCCTCCGACCGGGTCTACGTGCTGGCCTTCGACATCGCGGTGGACCGGTTGGTGGCCGCCCGGGTCGGGCTCGGCGGGGTGATCCTGGAACGTCGGGCGGCCCGACGGGCCCGTGCCGGCGCCGACCTGGACACCGTGGTACGGGTTCTGGCGGGGTTCGGCCGGCAACTGCAGCGCGCGGCGTCACCCCGAGCCGTCTGCGTGGGTGTCGGCGCGTCGTACTGCGGCATGATCCGGCCCGGCGACGGCATGGTGCGGTTCGGACCGGACATGGGGTGGGTCGACCAGGCGTTCGGCCAGGAGCTGGGACGACGGCTCGACCTCGACCTGCCCGTCCTGGTCGGCAACGAGGCCCACCTGGGCGCGTTGGCCGAGCACCAGCGTGGGGTGGGCGTCGGGGTCCAGAATCTGGTGTACCTGCACGGCGACGTGGGCGTCGGCGGCGGCACCATCGTCGGCGGGGAGTTGCTCGGCGGCGACGGCGGGTACGGGTCCGAGATCGGGCACATGCTTGTCAATCCGTACGACGGCCGACCGTGCGGATGCGGCTCCCGGGGCTGCCTGGAGGCGGAGGTCGGGGAGCGTGCGCTGCTCGACGCGGCCGGGCGGCCGGCCGATCAGATCGGACGGGAGGCGGTTCGGGAGGTGGTGGACGCCGCGGACCGCGGTGACCCTGCCGCCCGGGCGGCGCTGCGCACCATCGGTGACTGGTTGGGTATCGGGGTGGCCAACGTGATCAATCTGTTCAACCCGGGCATGGTCGTCTTCGGCGGCATGCTGCGGGACATCTACCTCGGCGCGGCGGCCCAGGTACGGGAGCGGATCGCGACGAACGTCCTGCCCGTCTCGCGGGAACGGGCGCAGCTGCGGATCTCCGCGCTCGGCGACGACACCACCCTGGTCGGTGCCGCCGAACTCGGCTTCTCCCGCCTGTTCACCGACCCGATCGGCAGCTACCCCGGTCCCCAACGCTGACATCGACGCCGTACCGGTCAGGTACAGCTTTCGTCCTGTCGGCCATGCTTCAGCCTCCCTCCAGGGAGGTGCGCCAGCCTCTACCGCACGAGCCCGTTCAGTGGGACCGGGCCCCTGGTTGGAGGTTGTCTGCGAATGGATCACCACCGGTGAACGCCCGACTGTTCAAGGGACCGCTGCTCTGCGTCACGGTCGTCCTGACCATGACCGCCCTGGTCGGCGCCGCCCCGGCGTTCGGCGCCGAAGTCGCGAAACAGCCGGACCTGCCCCCGGCACTCGCTCCGATGACCGCGATGTACGAGACCGTCGCCTGCGATCCCGGCGGCCCCACCGCAGCTGATGCGGCGCTGGCCACCCGATTGAACTCGCAGCTGCAGTCCGACATGCGGGGCTACATGAGCGCGTACCGCGTCTCCTGCGCGCGGGAGGTGGTCGAGGCGGTACGAGCCCGAGGCCTTGCCTCGCGCGCCGGTGTCATCGCGATCGCCACCGTGATCGTCGAGACCCATCTGCAGAACATCAGCGAGATGGTCGACCACACGAGTCTCGGTCTGTTCCAACAGCAGGAGTGGTGGGGTACCCGGGCTCAGCGGCTGAACCCGACCTACGCCACGAACGCCTTCCTCAACGCCATGGAGGACGAGTACCCGAACGGCTCCTGGGCCACCGCCCCGATCGGCGAGGTCTGCCAGGCGGTGCAGGTGTCGGCCTATCCCAGCAGGTACCAGGTGCAGGCGTCGGACGCGCAGATCATCGTCAACGCGCTCTGGGATGCCACGGCCCCCCGGCTGGAGGACATTCCGATCTCCGGTGACTGGAACGGCGACGGCACCGACACCGTCGGCGTCTTCCGCCCCAGCAACTCCACCTGGTACCTCCGCGACACCAACAGCGGAGACGCCACCACCATCTTCAAGTTCGGCCACGGCGCCTCCGGCGACATCCCCGTAGCCGGCGACTGGAACAACGACGGCAAAGACACCGTCGGCGTCTTCCGCCCCAGCAACTCCACCTGGTACCTCACCAACACCACCACCACCCTCCACCACGAATTCAAGTTCGGCCACGGCGCCTCTGGCGACATCCCCGTAGCCGGCGACTGGAACAACGACGGCAAAGACACCGTCGGCGTCTTCCGCCCCAACAACTCCACCTGGTACCTCACCAACACCACCACCACCCTCCACCACCAATTCATCTACGGCCACGGCGCCTCCGGCGACATCCCCGTAGCCGGCGACTGGAACAACGACGGCACCGACACCGTCGGC
>NZ_JBDPLT010000051.1:0-59957 GCF_039871775.1 Plantactinospora sp. B5E13 | reverse complement strand
CCCACCCGCCCGTTCTGTGGTGGAACGCGCGCCGGTTATGGCGGGAGCGAGGATATCGGCGGGACGATGTTCTGAATAGAGTTCAACCATGCAGCAGCGACCGCTCGGCCGAAGCGGGCTGGCGGTTTCCCGGCTCGCGCTCGGCACCATGACCTGGGGTCGGGACACCGACGCGGATGACGCTGCCGCGCAACTGAAGAGCTACCTGGACGCCGGGGGCAACCTGGTCGACACCGCCGATGTGTACAGCGACGGGGACGCCGAGGCGGTGATCGGCTCCCTGCTGGGCTCGCTGGTGCCCCGGGACGACGTGCTGATCGCCACCAAGGCCGGCCTCCGCCCGGGTTCCACCCGTCGCCGGGACGGTTCCCGGGGTCACCTGCTGCGTACCCTGGACGCGTCGCTGCGCCGGCTCGGCACCGACCACGTCGATCTCTGGCAGGTGCACGGCTACGACCCAGCCACTCCGTTGGAGGAGACGCTGTCGGCGCTGGACCACGCGGTGAACAGCGGGCGGGTCCGCTACGTCGGCGTCTCGAACTTCTCCGGTTGGCAGACCGCGCAGGCCGCGAGTTGGCAGGCAGCCTTCCCCGGACGGGCTCCGGTGGTCGCCGTCCAGATCGAGTACTCGCTGCTCGAACGGGGCGTTGAGCGGGAGGTGCTGCCCGCCTGCGAGAGCCTGGGCCTCGGCGTGCTGCCGTGGTCACCGCTCGGTCGCGGGGTGCTGACCGGAAAGTACCGGCACGGCCGGCCCGCCGACTCCCGGGCCGCTTCGGCCCATTTCGACCGGTTCGTCGCCCGATACCTGGAGCCCCGCTGCTCCAGCATCGTGGAGGCGGTGGCCACCGCCGCGTCCGGGCTGGGGGCGTCGCCGCTGGAGGTCGCGCTCGCCTGGATCCGCGACCGTCCCGGCGTCGTCGCGCCGATCCTCGGCGCCCGTACGGTCGGGCAGCTGCTCGGCGCGCTCCAGGTCGAACGGATGACCCTGCCGGACGAGATCGCCCGGGCCCTGGACGACGTCTCCGCGGTACCGGTCGGCTACCCGGAACGGGACGGCTGAGCCGCCGCCGGGGGCGGACCGGGCAGGTGGCCCGGAGGCCCAGCTCACGCCGGCGAAGGACTGGTGTCGGCCGATCAGGGTGGGCAGGATAGGGGCCATGGACTACGAATACGCGCCGTTGCGGTTACCGCCGAACGTCGACCGCGTGACCGCGATGGCGCAGCTGGCGATCCAGGCCGAGTTCTCCGGCTGGGAACTGGCCCGGGTCCGGCTCTACCGCGATGGCACCCGCCAGGTGGTGCTGCGGCGCCGGGTGGTCAACCAGGCGCAGCCGGGTCTGTCGTACTGAGCCGGCCGGGCGGCCCGGGCGCGGCCGGCCGGACGCCTACCGGCTCGGCTCGACCTCCTCGTCGGCGTCCGAGAGGAACGGGTGCTCGTCCAGCCGACCGACCAGGCGGTCGTCCGGTCCGGGGGCGAACGGCCCGCTGCTGTCCTCGTCGTCGAACGCCTCCAGGTCGAGCGGTACGGCCACCTCGCTGACCATCACCACCCCGTCCAGCGGCTCCAGCTCGGGAATGTCCAACGCGCCCAGCGAGCCGTCGCCGGTCTGTAGCAGCTCGAGGACCGCCTCGCCGACGCCCTCGACCGGGACGGACTCCTCGTCCTCCGGGGCACCGGCCCGGCGGGCCGCCTGGGCCACCCGGAGCAGCGCCGCCACACTCGGGACCCGGTAGTCCCGGCGGTGACGCACGGAGAGCACCAGCGGGTGCGGGTCGTTCGGCTCGGCGCCGTCGACACCACCCGCGCCCAGCCGCTCGTCCGCCTCGTCCGGGTCGATCGCCTCCACGTCCCAGGGCGTGACCTCGCCGAAGGCGTCGAGCAGGAGTTCGTCGTACTCGTACGACGCGTTGTTGAGCTCGACGTACGCCTGCCAGACGGCGTCGTCGTCGATCCGGCCCTCGGCGGCCCGGACCGCGGCGAGGTGCGCCCGGGCGGTCTCGATGACCCGTTCCAGAGCGGCGTCCAGCGAGGCGTGCTGGTCGGTCATGGTGTGGTCTGTCCCTTCGATACGTTTGTCAGCGGCGGTGCGGCACGTCCGCCGGGCAGGCGGCGCTCCGACACGGCCGGGGGTACTGGATGGCAGACGGAGACTAGGCGGAGCGGGTACAGGTCGGTCGGGTAGGGTCGGCCGGTCCAATTCGGGCGTGGCCGGCTGTGCCGTCGCCAGGTCCGGCGCCACCAGAACGTCTCACCAGAACCGGCGTCGTCAGCTCTGGCGTCGTCAGCTCTGGCGGAGGAACCTGTCGAGCACCCGCACGCCGAACTGTAGCCCCTCGACCGGCACCCGCTCGTTGATGCCATGGAACAACGCGGAAAAGTTCAGGTCGGCCGGCAGCCGCAGCGGCGCGAACCCGAAACAGCGGATGCCGAGCTTCTGGAACGCCTTCGCGTCCGTACCGCCGGAGAGCATGTACGGCACGGCCCGGGCACCCGGGTCCTCGGCCCGCAGCGCCGCCGCCATCGCGTCGACGAGCTCCCCGTCGAAGCTCGTCTCCACCGCCGGCTGGCGGTGGATGTACTCGATCTCGATGTCCGGTCCGACCACCTCGCGCAGTTGTTCGAGGAAGAGGTCGGACTGGCCGGGCAGGCTGCGGCAGTCGATGGTCGCACTGGCCCGGCCGGGGATCACGTTGTCCTTGTAGCCGGCGGCCAGCCGGGTCGGGTTCGCGGTGTTCCGGATGGTCGCGCCGATGATGTTGGCGATCGGGCCGAGCTTGGCGATCGCCAGCTCCGGGTCGTCCGGGTCGAGCTCGATGTCGAGCGCCTCGGAGACCTGCTCCAGGAAGGACCGCACGGTCGGGGTGACCACCACCGGGAACCGGTGCCGGCCGACCCGGGCGACCGCCTCGGCCAGCGCGGTGACGGCGTTGTCGTCGTGCACCATCGAACCGTGTCCGGGACGGCCCCGGGCGTGCAGCCGCAGCCACTCGAGCCCCTTCTCCGCCGTCTCGATCAGGTAGAGCCGCAGGTCGTCGTTGACGGTGTAGGAGAAGCCGCCGACCTCGCCGATCGCCTCGGTGCACCCCTCGAGCAGGTCGGGGTGCCGGTCGACCAGGAAGTGCGCACCGTACTCGCCACCCGCCTCCTCGTCGGCGGTGAAGGCGAGGACGAGGTCACGCGGTGGGCGTACGCCGGTGCGCTGCCAGTCGCGGACCACCGCCAGCACCATCGCGTCGAAGTCCTTCATGTCGATGGCACCCCGACCCCACAGGTAGCCGTCGGAGATCTCCCCCGAGAACGGGTGCACCGACCACTCCGCGGCGTCCGCCGGCACCACGTCCAGGTGGCCGTGCACCAGCAGCGCACCCCGCGACGGGTCGGTGCCGGGAATCCGGGCGACCAGACTGGTCCGGCCGGGCGCCGACTCCCGCAACTGCGCCTCGACGCCCACCTCGGCGAGCTTCTCGGCGACGTACTCCGCGGCCACCCGCTCACCGACCGTGGTGGCGTTGTCGCCGGTATTGCTGGTGTCGATGCGGAGCAGGTCCCGACACAGCTCGACGACCTCGTCGGCGGCGCTCGGCGGGACGGACGCGGAATGGCTACTCATGGGCTTCTTCATACCAGCCGACCCGGTCGGACCGACCGGCCCCACCCGGCCGCGGGTTTCGCCGACCCGAGGCTCGGGTACCTGCCGGCTGTCCAGGCAACAGCCCCGGTCGATACGGTGGCACCGGTTCCTGGACCAGTTTCGTGAGGAGGCCCACCGTGAGCGCGCCGTTGCCCCCGCTGCCCCCGACCGGGGAGGACGAGAACTACCGGCCGGGCGGACAGAGCATGCTCGAGTTGCTCGCCGAGGAGCACGACCAGATCGCGGCGCTCTGCGCCGAGCTCACCGACGACACCGGACCGGAGCGGCGCAGCCAGGTCGCCGAGGTGCTGACCGCGACGGTGGCCCGGCACCTCTCCGGAGAGGAGCAGTACCTCTACCCGACGGTCCGCAGCGTGCTGCCCGACGGCGGGGCGCTGGCCGACCGGGAGCTCGAGGCGGACACCGAACTGCGGCGTACGCTGGCCGAGCTCTCCGACGTCACCCCGGCCGACACCCGGTTCGACCAACTCGCCGACGACCTCGCCCACCGGCTGCGTCGGCACGCCGAGACCGCCCGGACGGTGATCTTCCCGGCGCTGCGGGAGTCGACGAGCGAGACGGACCTGATCCGGCTGGGCAACCGGGTGGAGATCGCCGAGGAGGCCGCACCGACCCGCCCCCACCCGGGCACCCCGGACACCCCACCGTGGAACAAGGTCGTCGAGCCGGCCCTCGGGGTGGTGGACAAGGTCCGGGACGTGGTGACCGGCCGACCGACGTACGTCGAGGACCTGCCCGAGGAGCCGGCCCGGGGCTGAACGTACCGACGGTCCGGGATGTCATGATCCTTCGAAGGCCCCGCCCGGGGAACCGGGCGGGGCCGACCACGGTCGGACGGTCCGGCGGTGGCCGGAGTCGGGGTGGACGGTGGTGACGGTGCGCGACGCACTGGTGGTACGGGGTGGTTGGGACGGCCACGTACCGGTGGCGGCGACGGACCTGTTCATCCCGTTCCTGCGCGACCGGGGATTCTCCGTCGAGGTCCACGACGATCTCGCGGTCTACACCGACGCCGACCGGATGGGCGCCGCCGACCTGGTGGTGCAGTGCTGGTCGATGGGGAGCATCACCGACGCCCAGGCGGCCGGCCTGGCCTCGGCGGTACGGGCCGGAACCGGCTTCGCCGGCTGGCACGGTGGCATCGTCGCCGCCTTCCACCACAACGCCTACCAGCAACTCACCGGCGGGGTCTTCGTCCACCACCCACCGGGGTTCGTCGACCACGAACTGACCGTGCTGCCGGACCGGGCCGACCACCCGATCGTCCGGGGTGTCGGCACGGTGGCCCTGCAGACCGAGAAGTACTGGGTGCTGACCGATCCGCTCAACGACGTACTGGCGACCGTGACGTTCGAGCCGGGGCCGCAGCCGGGGCCGGCGGACGGTCCGGAGGGAACGGACAGCCCCTGGCGGCGAACCGTCACCGTGCCCGCGGTCTGGACCCGGCAGTGGGGCGCGGGCCGGGTCTTCGTCTCGACCGTCGGCCACAAACTCGACGATCTGACGCTTCCGCCGATCCGGATGATCACCGAACGAGGGCTGCTCTGGGCCGCTCGGCAGATTCAGGTGTCCGTTCGGGCGTAGTTTGCATTTCCTTTGGGGGATCTTTCATTGTCCAAAGGTCTTCCCGAGAATCCCGTCCGGGTCCTACCGTCACGCTATGAACCTGGAGCTGCGGCACCTCAAGGTGGTCTGCGCGATCGCGGAGACGGGCAGCGTGACCAAGGCGGCCTCGACCCTGGGGTTGGCACAGCCCGCCCTCACCGCACAGCTCCAGCGCATCGAGCGCACGCTCGGCGGCCCGCTCTTCGAACGGGACCGGCGGGGTGCCCGACCGACCGCGCTGGGCGAGTTGGTGCTGGCCCGGGCCCGGGTGCTGCTGCCCGCGATGAAGGGGCTGCAGGACGAGGCCGCCCGGCTCGCCGGCACCGGTACGACGATGACCCGGTTCCGGTTCGGCGGGGTGAACAGCCCGATCCTCGGTGGGCTGGTGCACCGGCTCGCCGCCGACCAGCCGCACGCGCAGATCAGCACGCACGCGTCCTGGTCGGTCGACGAGCTGGCCCAGATGGTGCTCAGCGGCCGACTCGACTACGTGCTCTCCGGGGTCTGCGGTGACGCGACCCCGTCCGCCGAGTTCGGGCTGACCTGGCGGGCCGTGGCGGTGGACGCGGTGTTCGTCCTGCTGCCCGAGGCGCACCCGTTGGCCGCCGAGGACGAGGTGCACCTGGCCGCGCTCAGTGAGCAGCGCTGGGCAGCGGCGCCCGGCGACGGCTGCTTCGAGAGCTGTTTCGTGGCGGCCTGCGCCCGGGCCGGTTTCACCCCGCGCAAGATCTACGAGACCGACATCCGCAGCTGCATCGACCTGGTCGAGGCGGGTGAGGCGGTCGCGCTGGCCCAGGCGACGTTCCGGCCGGTCTCCGGCCTGGTGACCCGTCCCCTGGCCAACACGCCGCTGCGCTGGCGGCTGCTGCTCGGCTGGCACCCGGAGGCCCCGGCCGCCGCGGTCGCCGACCGGGTACTCGGACACGCCGTCGCCGCGTACAGCGACTCGTTGTCCCGCAACCCCAACTACCTCGCCTGGCTGGCCCGCAACCCCACCTTCGGCCCGCAGGACCTGGCCGCCGCCTGACCCCGCCGGGCAGCGCCTGACGCCTCCGGACACCGTCCTACGTGGCCACAGGCCGGCTCAACCGGCGCTGATCCGACGGGTCAGCGGCCACCAGATCGCCAGTTGGACGAGGGCCAGGGCCAGCACGAACGGCAGGAGTGTCCAGACCCCGACGTGCTGGGCGATCACTCCGGCGAGCCAGGGCAGCGCCGCCCCGCCGATCACCGAGACGCCGTTCATCACCCCGATCGCGGTGGGTACCAGCCGGGCCGAGGTCAACCGGGGCACCAGGGCCATCGCGGTCGGGAAGGCCGGGCCGAGGAAGAAGCCCAGCAGCACCAACCCGACGCTGGCCAGCGCGGCGGTCGGCGCCAGCCAGGCCAGCAGGGCGCTCACCGCGACCCCGGCGAGGCAGCCGAGCACGGTGCCGACCGGGGTCAGCCCGAGCCGGGTGGCGACCGGGCTGATGACGAACCGGCCCACGGTCAGCCCCAACCAGTAGCCGCTGACGGTGTATCCGGCGAGCACGGCCGTCTGCTGGTGCCCATCCACGAGGAAGCTGAAGGCCCAGTTGCCGACGCTCACCTCGAGGCCGACGTAGACGGTGAGGAAGAGCGCGCCGAACAGCACCGCGGGCTGCCGCAGCGCCGCGCCCAGCAGGCCACCGCCAGCCCCCTCCACGGCACGGGTGTGGGCGCCGGCCACGTCACCCGGGCCGTCCGGACGGGTGTCGTCACCGGGGCGGACGTCCGTGCCGGCGGCCGGGACGGCGTCGGCGGGTGCCGACCGGGCCGGGTAGACCGTCAGGAAGCCGACGACCAGTGGCAGGCAGGCCAGGGCGAGCACCAGCCACACCGCCGTCCAGGGCAGCCTGGTCAGCATCCACGCGGCCAACGCCGGCCCGACCAGCGCGCCCACCCCGAAGAACGCGTGCAGGCGGTTGAGCAGGGTGGCCGCGCCCGGCAACTCACTGAGGTAGGCGTTGAGCACCGACTCCAGTACGCCGATGCCATACCCGGCCAGCACCTGCACCGCGACGAACGCCAGGAACGGCGGTCGGACGGCCGTGTAGAGGCCCGCCACCACGAAGGCGCCGCCGCCGACCACGAGCGCGATCCGGACGCCGGTGCGGTCGATCAGTCTTCCGGTGGTGATCCCGGCCAGCAGGAATCCGGCGGAGAAGGTGAAGAAGGTGGTCCCGATGGCCGCCTTGTCCACCTGGTAGTCGAGGATCTGGGCCGGCAGCAGAACGCCACCGACCCCGGCGCTCACACCGACGAAAACGAACGCGGCGTAGGCGAGCAGGACCGCCGGTCGGTGACCGGTTCGAGGGACGGGCACGCGGGCTCCTACGAGGGAGGTCGATCGACGCGGGGGAAGACGTCGGATCGCAGGATGCTAGTCGTGCCGTGCCCGCCCTGGCGAGCGGTATGAGTCAGCCGGGATATACCCCGCCAGTTTCCGGACGGCTACCTTGACGGTGCCCCGCCCGATCCGGGCCCGGCACGCCGACGGCCAGCGCCCCGGCGGTCCGGGCCCGACCCCCGGTCGGCGGGGCACCGACCACCGTGCGCCGCCCGGTTCCGGGCCGGGCGGCGCACGGGTACGCGGGTCGGCGGTGCGAACCGGCCGACAGCGGGTACCGGTACCGGTATGACCGATCTACTGCCGCCCGAGGACGACCGGGAGACCGCCCGCCGGATCGCCGCCGCCCACACCGCCGCCTCGCGGGACGTGGAAGCCTTCCTGCGCCGGGTCCCGGAGCTGCCGAACCCGGAGGACGTCGCCGAGTACGCCGCGCTGTTGGCCCGGGAGGAGGCGATCCGGGTCGAGCGGACCACAGCGGCGGAGGTCGCCGGCCTCGACGGCTCCACCATCAGCGGGGAGTGATGCGCGGCGGTGCCCGCCGGACACGATCCTGCCGCGGTCACGCCGAGCGTGACCGCGGCAGGATCGTCCGCCCGGTTCCCGCCGGGCGGACCTCGGCCGGCTACCGCTCGATCAGCGGGTCGTGACCCAGGTCCAGGAGCGAACGGCGCCACCCCTCGTCGGTCACCCCCGCGGCGGGGCGGGTGTCGAGCAGATCCTGGATCTCCGCGACCGTCTCCCGCATGGTCCTGATGTCCTCGTCGGTCAGGTCGACCTTGCGCTTGCGCAGTACGGCGAGAATGTGTCGACCCGGTTCGGGAAGCCCCAGATCCGGGTCGGCGCCGAACGCCTCCTCACCCGAGCCCTGGGTCAACAGCCAGCTGCGCAACTGCTCCGAGGTGACGTTGACGCAGCTGTGGAAGTCGTTCCACAGCTGCTCCACCTCCGGTTCGACCCGCTGCTGTCGTACCATCTCAGGCCTCCTCCGTCGCCTCGGTCGTCTCCGGCGCAGGTTCCTCCTCCGCCCTGGTCCGCGCCGCCCTGGGCGGCCGCGGCCGGGGCGACTCGGGACCTGAGGTCGGCGGTCGCAGCACGGCGTCGGTCTTCGGACTCTTCTCGCGGTTCTCCTCGGGCTGGCTCACGCTGTTCTCCTCCACTCGACTTCGGCGGGCACGCCGGGGCGGCACGTCCGGCGTGCTCGGGGGCGGCGCGCACCGCCGCTCACCGGCCCGCGGAGAGGGCCGCCGGGCTGCGCCCACCGGAGCGTTTCCCCTCGGACACCTCGAAGGTCAGCTGGTCGTCGCGGGCGTCCACGGTGACCCGCTGTCCCGGCACGAGCGTGCCGTCGAGCAGCATCCGGGAGAGCCGGTTGTCGACCTCTCGCTGGATGGTCCGGCGTAGTGGCCGGGCCCCGAACTGCGGCTCGTAGCCGTGCTCGGCGATCCAGTCCACCCCCTCGGTGGTGAAGTCGACGAGGATGTCCTGGGCGTGCAGCCGCCGCCGGGTCTCGTCCAGCAGCAGTTCGGTGATCTGCCGCAGCTGCTCGTTCTCCAGCCGACGGAAGATGATCACCTCGTCGATCCGGTTCAGGAACTCCGGTCGGAACTGCTCCTGGAGGCGACGCATCAGCCGTTCCCGCAGCTCGGTGTTCTCCTGGTCCTCCCCGCCCTCGGCGCCGCCGCCGAACCCGACGCTGCGTTGGGTGCCGGTGATCAGTTCCGAACCCAGGTTGCTGGTCATGATCAGTACGGTGTTCCGGAAGTTGACCGTCCGCCCCTGACTGTCGGTGAGCCGACCGTCGTCGAGGACCTGCAGCAGGATGTTGAAGACGTCCGGGTGGGCCTTCTCGATCTCGTCGAGCAGCACCACGGCGTACGGGCGCCGGCGTACCGCCTCGGTCAGCTGACCCGCCTCCTCGTACCCGACGTAGCCGGGCGGGGCGCCGACCAGCCGGCTCACCGTGTGCCGTTCCTGGAACTCGCTCATGTCCAGCCGGACCATCCGGTCCTGCTCGCCGAAGAGCGCCTCGGCCAGGGCCCGGGCCAGTTCCGTCTTGCCGACCCCGGTCGGGCCGAGGAACAGGAAACTGCCCATCGGCCGGTCCGGGTCGGCCAGGCCGGTCCGCGACCGGCGGACCGCCTCGGCGACCGCGCTCACCGCGTCGTCCTGGCCGACCACCCGCTCGTGCAGGTGCCCCTCCAGGCGCAGCAGCCGGTCCCGCTCCTCCTCGGTGAGTTGGCTGACCGGGATCCCGGTGGCCCGGGAGACCACCTCGGCGATCTCCTGTGGACCCACCTCGGGCACCCTCGACCGGTCGCCGTTTCCCCGGGCCGCCTCCAGCCGTTCCTTCAACTCCTGGCAACGGTCACGCAGTTCGGAGGCGCGTTCGTACTGCTCGTCGGCGACGGCCTGGTCCTTGTCCCGCTTCACCTCCTCCAGTTCCCGCTCCAGCTCCCGTACGTCGCCGGCCGGCGTACGGGTCCGCAGCCGTACCCGGGCGCCGGCCTGGTCGAGCAGGTCGATCGCCTTGTCGGGCAGGAACCGGTCGGTGATGTACCGGTCGGAGAGCTCGGCCGCCGCCACCAGTGCCTCGTCGGTGAACCGGACCTGGTGGTGGGCCTCGTAACGGTCCCGCAGCCCGCGCAGGATCTCGGTGGTGTCGTCGATGGTGGGCTCCGGGACGAGCACCGGCTGGAAGCGCCGGGCGAGCGCGGCGTCCTTCTCGATGTAGCGCCGGTACTCGTTGAGCGTGGTCGCCCCGATCACCCGCATGTCGCCCCGGGCCAGCGCCGGTTTCAGCATGTTGCTGGCGTCCATCCCGCCCTCGGCGCCGGAGCCGCCGGCACCGACCAGCGTGTGCAGCTCGTCGAGGAAGACGATCAGCTCGTCGCCGTGCGCCCGGATCTCGTCGATCACCTTCTTCAGCCGCTCCTCGAAGTCGCCCCGGTAGCGGGTCCCGGCGACCAGACCGGCGAGGTCCAACTGGACCACCCGCTTGCCGAGCAGCGTCTGTGGCACGTCACCGTCGGCGATCCGCTCGGCGAGGCCCTCGACGATGGCGGTCTTGCCCACCCCGGCCTCGCCGATCAGGACCGGGTTGTTCTTGGTCCGCCGGGACAGGATCTCCACCGCCTGTTCGATCTCGTCGGCCCGGCCGATCACCGGGTCGACCTCGTTCGCCCGGGCGAGGTCGGTGAGGTCCTGGCCGTACTGGTCGAGGGTGGGGGTGCCCCGGTCGGGCGGCCCGGCGTTGCCGCCCGCGTTGGCGCTGGCCGCCTGCAGCGACTGCGGCTGGATCCGACCGGCGGCGAGCATCCGACCGGCCGGGGACTCCGGGTTCAGCGGCAGGGCCATCAGGATGTGTTCGGGACCGATGTACGAGGCGCCCATCGCCCGGGAGAGCTGGTGGGCGTCGAGCAGTGCCCGTTTCGCGGCCGGGGTGAGCGACATGTTCGAGGGGACCTGGCCGTGCCGCGCGGGGCGCTCCACCCGCCGTTCGCCGCCGAGCGCGCCCTGCAGCGCCTCCGGGTCCGCGCCGGCCCGGCTGAGCAGGTCACGTAGGGGTTCCCGCTGCAGCGCCGCCCAGAGCAGATGGTCGGTGTCCAGGTCGCTGCTGTCGGCCTGCGCGGCCCGCCGGGCCGCGTCGGCGAGCATCTCCCGGGCGTCCGCGGTCATCAGCCGGGTGATGTCCACCCGTTGCCCCTGCCGCCGGCTCTCCCCCCGCCCGAAGTACCGGGCCAGGAACTCGTCCCACGGGTCGGCACCGAAGTCGCCGGGTCCCTGAGTCATCTTCGTCCCCCTCATGGGCGCGTCCCTCGCGGGCACGGACACTGGCGCCACCTGGCCTACCCGGCGGAAGGCCCGACAAACGCCGCCTATCGGTCGTCTGTTCGTCCCCGTCGGGCCCTCGCGCCGGCCGTGCTTCCGGGCCGCGGGCCGGGGTGGTCCGGCGTGCCGCCGGGTCGCTGCCGGCCGTGCCGACGGATGGTGGCAGGCTGGGCCGATGGAACCCGGGTCGTTGCTGGTCGTGGACGCCGCCAATGTCGTGGGCTCGACTCCGGACGGCTGGTGGCGTGACCGGGCCGCGGCGACCGCCGGGCTGCGGGACCGGCTCGCGCCGGTGGGCCGGCTGGGCCTGCCGGGACTGGCTCCTCCGGTGGAGGTGGTGCTGGTGGTCGAGGGGGTGTCCCGTCGGGTGCCGGGCATCGACGAGGTCCGGGTGGTCGCCGCCGACGGGTCCGGGGACGACACGATCGTGGCCCTGGTCGGCGCCGAGGGCACCGGGCGGAGGTGTGTGGTGGTCACCGCGGACCGGGAGTTGCGGTCCCGGGTGGCCGCGCTCGGTGCCGAGGTACGCGGCCCGCGGTGGCTGCGTTGACGTAGCCCGACCACCCAAACTGTCGGAGATCCGACTCGGTAGTCATTCGACCACAGAAAGTAGCAGCTCGCCTGAGCTGCACCCGATCTTGGCCGCCCCCGGTGGACCGGACACCCGGGCAGCAAACGCCCAGGGGGCCACCGACCGGTCCGAGGGATAAGCTCTAATAAGAGCCCTCCCCGCCCCCAGGAGGTTTCGCCGTGGCGAGCGTCGCCGAGTTGAAGGCAGCCATCGATGCCGCGCTCCAACAGATCGGCGACGGCCAGGCCGCGGTCCAGGCCGCCAGCGAGAAACTGGCCGAGGCACAACAGACCCTGGCCGGCGCGTTGGAGGGCAGTGGACACAGCACTGTCGACGCCGCCCAGGCATCGCTCTCCCAGGCCGCCCAGGAGCTGGAGGAATGTCTCGCCGCGACCCTCGCCGCGGTGGAACAGGCCCAGCTCTACGTCTCGACCCTCTGATCCGGATGTCCATCATCTCCGACCTCGGCGCCCAGGTCCGGGCCGCCTCCGACGACCTGCCGATCGCCCTGGTGGTGGAGGCGCTCGACCGGCTCACGCTCGCCTCCGAACGGCTGCGCTGGGTCCGGCAGGAATCTGTCGACCCGCTCGGCGTACCGGAACTCTCCGCCGCCACCGAACACGCGGAGACTGCCGGCCACGCCCTCCGACTGGCCCAGGACCAACTCGCCACCTACCTGGCGGCGATCGGTCTCGGCCGGGACGGCACCCCGGCCGCCCGGCCGCCGGGCCCCGCCGGTGAGCGTCCCGGCCCACCGGCCGCCGAGCCCTTGGCCGCGCCCCGCCGTGTCGCCGCCGGACCCGCCGGACGGTGGTGGGCGGTGCGGGTCGCCGAGCTGTTCGACCGCCGGGACGCCCCGGCGGTCGAACCGGACCGGGAGATCACCGACGCGGAGGAGTTGCTGCGCCGGGTGACCACCGGTGTCCGCTCCGGCGACCGGGGCCGGCTGCAGACCGAACTGCGCGCGGTCGAGGCCAACGTCGGGCTCGGCCTCGCCTCGGTCGCGCCGCCGGTGCTCCGGGACCTGGCCACCACACTGCTCGGTCACCCACCCCGGGCTGCCGACCTGCCCCGGCTACGCCGGGAGGTCGGCAGCCGGGTCACCGACCTGCTGCCCAACCTGCCACCCGCCGTGCTGGAGACGTTGCTCAGCCGGGTCTGCCGGATGCCACCGCCGAAGAATCCGGTGGAGCAGCCACACCCCGCCGATCCGGCGGTCGCCGCCGGAATCGTCACCGGGCTGCTCATGCAGCGGCTCGGCGTCGACCAGCGCCCGGTCACCGCCCGCGCACCCCGGGACACCCATGCCTGACCTCCGGACCCAGCTCGTCACCCGGGTCCGCACCATGTTGTCGCACGCCCTGGGCTCGTCCCGGACCCGACTCGGCACGGCCCGGACCGAACTGGACGCCGCCGCGCAGCGGCTCCGGCGGGTCCGGGAGGCAGCGGCCCGGGTGCCGGACCGGGTCGGTACCGAACGCGACCGCCGGGTCGCCGACCTCGCCGACCGGTACGCCGCCCAGATCGACCGCCTCGCCAACCGCGCCGGTACGGCGGCGGCCCGGGAGGCGCCGGGTGCCGCCAGCACGGACTGGCCGGACTGGCGGCCGACACCGGTGACCCGGGGCGAGCCACCCGGACCACTGCGGATCGGCACGATCCGCCTGCCCGGCAGCCCGACGGTTCCGGCGCTGGTGCCGCTGCTCGACACCGGCCACGTACAGCTGTCCGGTACGGACCGGGCCGGCTGCGACGACGTCGTCGCCACCCTGCTGCTGCGTGCCCTCGGCCGGGCCGCCCCCGGAGCGGTCCGGCTGATCGGCTACGACCCGGAACACCTCGGTGGCGGACTCGCCGGATTCGCCCCGCTCTCCACCGCCGGCCTGCTGACCTTCGTCGGTCCCGGCGGCCTGGCCCGACTCCTCGACGACCTCGTCGACCAGATCCGCCGGATCAACGAGACCGTCCTCGCCGGCGAGTACCGGTCGCTGCGGGAGCTGGCCGCGGCAACCGGTCGGCGCCCCGAACCGTGGCGGGTGGCGGTGCTGCTCGGCGGCGAGGAACTGTCCCGGCACGAGCGGGGACAGCTGGACCGGGTGGTCCGGACCGGTGCCGCCTGTGGCGTGCACCTGGTGGTACGGGGCATCGCGCTGCCCGCCGAACCGACCGTCTGCCGGGTGGTGGTGACCGACGCCGAGGCCCGCCTGGACTCCTGTCCCGACCTGCCGGTACGCCTCGATCCCGCACCGCCGGCCACCCTCGTCACCGAGACCAGCCGGGAGGTCGCCACCCGGGTCAACGCCGGTCCCCCACCGACCCCCTTCACCGACCTGCTGCCGCCGGTGGACGAGATGTGGCGGGAGGACTCGTCGCACGGGCTGACCGCGCCGATCGGCGACGGCCCGCAGGGTCGACCGGTGCTGCTGACCCTCGGGGACTACCCGCCGCACGCCCTGATCGGCGGCCCGTCCGGCACCGGCAAGACCAATCTGATCTTCGCCTGGATCGGTGCGCTCGCCGCCCGCTACTCCCCCGCCGAGCTGGAGTTCTACCTGCTCGACTTCAAGGAGGGGGTGTCGTTCGCCCGGTTCGCCCAGGGTCGGCGCGACCCGAGCTGGCTGCCGCACATGCGGCTGGTGGGCATCAACGTCAACACCGACCGCGAGTTCGGGCTCGCCCTGCTACGCTTCCTCGCCGAGGAACTGCGCCGACGGGCCGACGCCGCAAAACGGCACGAGGTCACCAAGCTCTCCGAACTTCGCAGCGTCGACCCGCAGGGACGCTGGCCTCGGATCGTCGCCGTGGTCGACGAGTTCCAGATGTTGCTCGCCGGCCGGGACGCGGTCGCCCGGGAGTCCGCCGACCTGTTGGAGGACCTGGCCCGGCGCGGCCGGTCCCAGGGCATCCACCTGGTCCTCGCCTCGCAGGATGTCCGGGGCATCGAGGCGCTCTGGGGCCGCCCGGCCCTGGTCGCCCAGTTCACCCTCCGGATCGCGCTGCCCAAGGCGCTGCGGATCCTGGCCGAACGCAACGACGTCGCGCAGACCCTGCCCCGGCACCACGCCGTGGTCAACGCCGAGTCCGGCATGCCGGAGGGCAACCAGGTGGCCCGGATTCCGGCCGCGAGTGACTGGGGCACCTGGAGCGACCTGCAGCACCGGCTGTGGCGGATGCGGCCCCCGGACGCCGCCCCGGCCCGGCTCTTCGACGGTGACGCGATCCCCCGGCTGGACGAGGCACCCGACTTCGTCGCCCTCCGGCCGCCCGGGACGGAGCGGGTCGGCACCGCCGGCCGGGAATCCCGCACCGCCGGCGATGCCACCCGGGAGGCCGGCACCGACGCCGGTGTCGAGCGGGCCCCGGGCGGCGCCCGAGGGCCGGTCGCCCTGCTCGGCGAGATCATCGACGTGCAGGCGAGATCGGCCGGGATGCGGCTGCCCCGGGCCCCGGGACGCAACCTGGCGGTGCTCGGCACCGGCGTGGACGAGGCCTGCGCGGTGCTGGAGGCGGCGGCCCGCTCGCTGCGCCGCCAACACCGGCCCGGTACCGCCCGGTTCTCCATCGCCTGCCTGGACCCGGACGCCGACACCGCGGCCCGCTCGCTCTACGAGGCGCTGGGCGACGACGCCGCCTGGTACGACGAGGAGGACATCACGGAGCTGATGGCCGAGACAGCGAACGGGCTCGGCCGGGGCAGCGCCCCTGGCGAACCGCACTACCTGCTCCTCTACGCGGTCGACGCGGCGGCCGGGCAACTCGGTGGCAGCCTCGGCGGGCGAACCGGACTGGAGCACCTGCGACACATCCTGCACAACGGCCCCGAGCGACGTACCCACACCTTCGCCTGGTGGCGCGGGGTGGCCCGGATGCGGGCCGACCTCGGCGGGCCGGCGTCGCGTACCGACCAGATCGGCGCCTGGATCGCCCTGGACGTGCAGGGGGCGGAACTGGGCACCTCCCTCTACCCTGCGGCGGGCAGCGGCCCCGACTGGTATCCCCGGCCCTGGCGTGGCCTGTTCTTCGACCGGGCGGTGCACCGTACCGGCCAGGTGATCATCCCGTATGGACCGTCCCGATGACCGACGAACCGGAACCCGTCGAGTCGTACGCCCGGGCCATCCGGCAACTGGCCGAGGTGACCGGCCGGGCCAACGCCGAGCGGGCCGAGGCGGACGCCTGGTACGCGCGCCAGTGCCGCGCCGCCGAACGCGCGGTACGGGACGCGGAGCAGGCGGTACGGCGGGCCGAGGCGGAGGTGGCGGCGGCCCAGGAGGAGGTCGACGCCACCGAGGCCGAGGTGCTGCATCTCTGGAGCACCCTGCGCGGGCACCTGGGCGCGGCCAACCGGCGCCTGGGCGAACCGCCGCTGCCCCGGGCCGGGGCGGTCGGTGACACCGAGGCGCTGCTCGACGGCGCCCGTGAACTGCTCGAACGGGCCCGTACGCCGGGCGAGCTGCCGGGCACGACCCGGCCGTTGCTGGCCCTGTTCGGGGTCCTCGGCTCGGCCGCCGCGTACGCCCTCGGGTTGGCCGCCCGCGCGGTCGGTCTCCGGTACGGCGGAGACCTCGCGGTCGCGATGCCGGTCCTGAGTCTGCTGGTCGCCCTGCTCGGGCCGGTGGTCGGGCTGTTGCCGGCCAAGGTCCTCGCCGAGCGGCGGCACGCCGGACTGGATCTGCGGGCCGGACTGGTGGTGGTCGTCGCCGGCCTGGTCACCACCGGCGCGCTCTTCGGGCTGCTCCGGTGATCCCACCCCAAGGGGGTGCGGAAGGGCCCTTCCACAGCACCGGGCTACCGCCCCGGCGACGGGAAGGCCCCCTTCCTAGACCTCGACGGCGACGGCTTCGCGGAGCAGCCGGCGGGCCAGCACGATCCGGTCGGCGTCGTCGTCCAGCCCGGGCAGATCGCCAACCCGGGTCACGCCGCCAGCGAGGAACGCCCGGAGGGCGAGCGCGCACTGCGCCGGGAAGCTGACGGCACGGTCGAACAGCAGCAGGCCCACCCGGCCCGGGCTGTCGCCGTCGCCGTCGGCGGGCTCGGGCCGCAGCTGCCAGCGCAGTCCCGGCCGGGGTGTCAGCCGGGTGTCGGCGTCGAGCCGGGCGATCGCGGCGGCCTGGGCAAGCGGTCGGATCGGCGCCGGTCGGGCGGCCGGCCAGGCCCGGCGCCGCAACCGTTCCGCGACGGCCGCCGGATCGGCCCGCAGCAGCCAGTCCCGCAGTGCCTCGACGGTCTCGGTCAGTTCCGGTTCGAGCTGGTTGACATCGGCGACGTCCACGCCGAGGGGCAGCCCGGCGCGGAGCCGGCGGTCCTCGGCGGCCAGGTCGAGCAGCGCCTCCACGACCGCGTACCGGGTCAGTGCCCGCACCCCGACGGTGAGGTGCAGGCTCGCCTCGTCCCGGGCCGCGGCACTGTGCAGCCAGCCCCGGGGCAGGTAGAACGCGTCGCCGGGGGCCAGCACCACGTCCAGCGCGGGTGGCCCGTCGGCGACCGCCGACACCTCGTCGGCCCGCCCGCCCCAGGGCTGCCGTTCCAGCGGGTCGGGCAGCACCGGCTCGTGGATCCGCCAGTGCTTGTGCCCGTCGACCTGGAGTACGAAGACGTCGTGGGTGTCGTAGTGGGTGGCGAAGCCCTGGTTGCCAGGTGGGGTCAGGTAGGCGTTGACCTGTAGCGGCTGCCCCAGGGTGAGGCTCAGTTCACGGGTGAAGTCGATCAGCGCCGGCCAGGTGCGGTGCAGTCCCTGGAGCACCAGGGTGGCACCGTCGGCGTAGAGGGCGAGGACCCGTTCGTCGAGTACCTGGTCGGCGATCTCGGCGCCCGCCCCGCCGCCGCCGGTGTAGCGCCCGGTCGGCAGCACCTCGCCGTTACGGGCCACCCGCAGGAACGGGGCACGCAGCCCGCGCCGGCTGAGTAGTTCGTCGGCGTCGGCGGGACTGAGCAGGTCGGTGAAACCCGCCGGGTTCGGCAGTTCGGTGGCCCGGGAGAGCAGCGGAACCCGTCCCCAGTGGGCGGCGGCGAACTTCGCCGGCTCGACCGCCACACAGCGCCCCAGGGCCGGTGCGGTCCGCCGGGTGGGCGGCGCCACACCCATGGTCGGTTTCTCGCGCATCGTGCTGCCGCGGGCCTACCGGGCGGCGCCGTCGGCGCCACCGTCGTGCTGGCCGGGGGTGGCACCACCGTCGGCCGGACCCTCGGCACTGCCGTCCGCGCCACCGTCGTGCTGGCCGGGGGTGGCACCACCGTCGGCCGGACCCTCGGCACTGCCGTCCGCGCCACCGTCGTGCTGGCCGGGGGTCGCGCCACCGTCGGCCGGACCCTCGCCGCCACCGCCGGCGGTGCTGCGGATGTCGTCGTCGTCGAGTCTCATCGGTACTCCCTCGCCGTCGCGCGCCCCGACGGGTGGCAGGGCGTCGCTAGCGGGTACCCAGCGCCGGATCGCCTCTAACCCGGCAAACCGGCCCGCCCCGTCAATCGGGCAGGATCGGTGGCGAGTCAGCAGGGAACACCGGCCGGTCCGAAACCAGGGACCGCCGGCCCGCCCCGGGACACCGGCGCCGCCCCGACCCGCCCACGAGCCGGCGGGACCTACCGGAAGGCTCCCGGTAATCCCGTCGCGGCGCAGGAGGCGGGCGGCGCGGCCCAGGATCGACGGCGCGGCGGCCGGTACGGTCAGCGTCGCGGGTACGGCGCCGAACTGTCCCGGACCACCAGGTCGGTGGAGAGTTCCACGCGCGGGGTGTCCAGCGACTCTCCCTGGGCCAGCCGGAGCACCGTCCGGGCGGCCAGGATGCCCATCTCGGCGAGCGGCTGGCGCACCGTGGTGAGTGGAGGCGAGGCCCACCGCGCCTCCGGCAGGTCGTCGAAGCCGACCACGCTGACGTCGTCCGGCACCCGGAGGGCACGACGGCGCACCGCCTCGTACGCCCCGAACGCCATCTGGTCGCTGGAGGCGAAGATCGCGGTCGGTGGTTCGTCGAGGTCCAGCAGCGCGCTGCCGCCGGAGAAGCCGGACTCGTGGTAGAAGTCGCCGGGCACGATCAACTCGTCCCGCAGCGGGATGCCGGCGGCGTCCAGCGCGGCCCGGTAGCCGTCGAGGCGGGCGCGGCTGCACAGCAGCCGGGGCGGACCGGCGATGAAGCCGATCCGCCGGTGCCCCAGCGACAGCAGGTGCTCGGTGGCCCGCAGCCCGCCGGCCCAGTTCGTCGCGCCGATGGTCGGGATGTCCAGGCTCGGCACGCCCGCCGGGTCGACCAGCACCATCGGCACGTTCAGCCGACGCAGTTCGGCGTGCACCGGCGGGGCGAGGTCGCTGGCGACCAGGATGACGCCGTCGGTGGCTCGGGTACGAAGGTTCTGCAGCCACTGCCGGGTCGAGGTGGAGCGGCGGTGGATCGCCGAGACGACGGTGCCGACCCCGGCGGCGTGTGCCACGTCCTCCACGCCCCGGATGATCTCCACCGCCCACGGGCTGTCCAGGTCGTTGAAGATCAGGTCGACGAGGCTGGCCCCGGCCCGCGGTCGGGTGGCCCGGCGCCGGTAGCCGTGCCGGCGCAGCAGTTCCTCCACCCGCTCCCGGGTTTGTGGTGCGACGTCGTTGCGGCCGTTGAGCACCCGGGAGACGGTGGGCACCGACACACCCGCCTCCTGGGCGATGGCGGTGATGGTGATCCTTCGTCCTTCGTCGACCGTCACGAGGCAGCTCCTTCGTTGAGGCTTCAGGGTACGACCGAAACACTTTCGAGGGTGCACCGGCGTCCCCACCGTGCCTTCTCCGTATTTTGCCCCAGCTTCCGGGGTTGACTGTCCGCACAACGGGCCATAGCGTTCCGATCCAGTTACGGAATTATTCCGGAAACTTTTCGCCGGAGGGATCGGTTATGACGGTGACCCGCCCTGCCACGAGGACGACGCTCGGCACCGCTCCGGACGAAGGCCGGGGCTCACGCCCCGCCCGCCGCTCCGTCACCGGGCGGGGCCGACCGACCGGCGACCACGGTCGCCGGGGCGACCGGTAGCCCGTCCGGGCCGCTCGACGAACCGATGCGGACCTTCGCCAACCCGGTCATCCCCGGCTGCCACCCGGATCCGAGCGTGTGCCGGGTCGGCGACGACTACTACCTGGCCTGCTCCAGCTTCGAGTACTTCCCGGGAGTGCCGATCTTCCACAGCCGGGACCTGGTCTCCTGGACCCAGCTCGGCAACGTGCTCGACCGGCCGAGCCAGTTGCGGCTGCCGCCCGGCACCCCCTCCTCCGGCGGCGTCTACGCGCCGACCCTGCGGCACCACGACGGCCGGTTCTGGCTGATCACCTCCAACGTCCCGCGCGGCGGGACCCTGCTGGTCACCGCCGAGGATCCGGCGGGGCCCTGGTCGGAACCCGTCCCCCTGCCGGACGTCACCGGCATCGATCCGGACCTGGCCTGGGACGAGGACGGCAACTGCTGGTGCACCACCGCCGGGGTCGACCAGCGGCGGATCGACCCGGTCTCCGGCGCGGTGCTCAGCCCACCGAAGCGGCTCTGGTCCGGCACACCGGGCGCCCAGTATCCGGAAGCGCCGCACCTCTACCGGGTCGGCGACACCTGGTATCTGCTGATCGCCGAGGGCGGCACCGAACGCGGGCACGGCATCTCGGTGGCCCGGGGCCCGGCCCCGGACGGGCCGTTCGAGCCGTGCCCGGCCAACCCCATCCTCAGCCACCGCAGCACCGACCACCCGATCCAGAACACCGGACACGGCGACCTGGTCCGGGCCGGTGACGGCTCGTGGTGGCTGGTCTTCCTCGGGGTACGCCCGCGCGGCGGCACCCCCGGCTGGCACGTCCTCGGCCGGGAGACCTTCCTCGCCCCGGTGACCTGGTCCGACGGCTGGCCCGTGGTCGGCCCGGTGACCCCGGTGATGCGCGCTCCGGACCTGCCGCCGGCGCCGGTGCCCGCCGCGCCGGCCCGCGACGACTTCGACACCGGCGGGCTGCACCCACGGTGGATCTCCATCCGGTCCCGACCGCCGGAGGACGTCTCCCTGGTCGAACGCCCCGGCTGGCTGACCCTGCGGGCCCGGGGCGGATCCCTCGACGACCCGGGCGTGACCTTCGTCGGGCGCCGGCAGGACCAGCACGACGTCCGGGTCCGCGCCCTCGTCGACGCCGGGCGGGGCCGGGGCGGACTGGCGGTACGCCTCGACGAGCAGCACCACTACGCGGTCGAGGTGGGCGACGGCGAGGTGTGCGTACGGGCCCGGATCGGGCCCCTCGCGCAGCGGCTCGCCGGCCGGCCGGTCTCCGGCCCGGTGGTGCTCCGTGTCGAGACCTGGGCGTCCGGCCCCGGCATGGACCACCCCCGGCAGGAGCCGGACGTGGTACGGCTCGGCTTCGAGGCGCCGGACGGCGAGTTCGTCACACTCGCCGAACTCGACGGCCGGTACCTCTCCACCGAGGTCGCCGGTGGTTTCACCGGGCGGCTGATCGGCTGTTACGCCGCCGACGGCACCGTCCAGGTCGACTGGTACGACTACCACCTGCTGTCACTGGACCGGCTCGCCCTCGCCGACGACCTCGTCGACGCCTGAGGCCGCCTCGACGGTCCGTTCGAAGGTGTCGACCTCGTACCGGGTGGTCAGGCCGGCCGAGTGGTAGAGCCGGACCGGCTGGTTCGGGTTGGTGAGGTCCACCCCGAGGCCCGCGTACTCGCGTCCCTTGCCGGCGTAGCGGGCGAAGGCGTGTCCGAGCAGGGCGGCGCCCACCCCCCGGCGACGGTACGGCCGCAGCACCGCCAGCGCCTTCACCCAGCCCTCGTTCTGATCGAGGTTCTGGTCGGCGGACCGCAGCGCCCCCGCCGGTTCACCGTCCACGACGGCCAGCAGCCACTCGTCCCAGGAAACGCTCGGCAGCGCCGCCACCCGCGCGCGCCACTGCTCGTAGCTGGTCGGCTGGTGGTCGTCGGTGTCCCGGAACGCGGTGTCCAGGATCCGGTGGAAGGTCCGCAGCTCGGCCTCGTCGGCGGCACGCACCGGACGGATCGTCACCCCGGCCGGCGGGGACGGCGGCACGGCGCTCAGCCCGGCGAGTGACCGGCGCATCCGGGCGTACCGTTTGACAAAGCCGAATCCGGCGGCCCGCAGCGTGGCGATCCACCGCGACTCGGTGGGGACGGCCATGGCGCGGACCGTCGTCCGGTCGGCGCCGGACTCCGCCGCGCGTCGCGCGGACCGGGCGAGTTGGCGGGCCAGCAACGGCCGTTCGGCGGCGACACCCCGCTCCGGGTGGACGTAGACGGTGACGCTCTCCCGGATGCCGGTGACCGCGTCCTCCAGGTACGACCAGCCGACCACCTTGCCGTCCGGTGCCACCGCGAGCCAGGAGTCCCGGGTCGGGTCCGATCCCGGCGCGGTGAGTGCCTCCCGGACGTCGTCGGCGCTGAAGTCGGGGTGGCCGACCGCCGCGATGTCGCTGGCGTGCACCACGGCGAGGATCGCCGGTACGTCGTCGAGCGTCGGCCGGCGCACCGACCAGCCGGAGGGAAGCCGCATGGCGGCATCCAACCACCGGCGCTGCCGGGACGGCCGCCGATTTTCCGCCCGGTGTCAGCGGGCGAAGGTGCCGACCATGTTGCCGCTGGCCAGTTCCAGCGCGCCGATCGCGGCGTGCACGTCCGGCACCTGCGGCGCGGCGGGCAGCTCCAACGGCTGGTTCACGGCGTAGAGCCGGAAGAAGTAGCGGTGCGGGTCGTCGTTCACCGGTGGATGCGGTCCGCCCCAGCCGGCGGTGCCGAAGCCGTTGACCCAGGCCCGGCCGCCGGGCGGTGTCTCGCCCTCGGCGACGCCACCGGAGTCCGCCTCGATCCCGGTCACCAGCCAGTGCAGGAACGGCGTCCGCCCGGCGTCCCGGTCCTCGACGAGGAGGATCAGTTCGGTGGCCGACTCGGGTACGTCGCCCCACTCCAGCGGTGGCGATATGTTGCCGCCGGCCCGGGAGAACCGGTCCGGCAGCCGGTCGTGGTCGTTGAAGGCGACGCTGCGCAGGTTGATCCCAGCCATGACGTCGTCCCCTCCCCGGTTCGGTGCGTTCGGGTCACGCCGGCCGGTGCCCGTGACGGGCGGCCGGTCCGCACCGCGACCCCTGGTCCGATGGCCTACCCGGGACCGGTCCGGGCAAACCCGTGACCGGCCCGGCGGACCCGGGACGGCGCGACGGCACCGGTGGGCGGGCGGTCAGCCGCGACGCGTACCGCCGAGGTGCCGGCCGAGCATCCGACGTTTGCTGGCGGCCCGCCCGAACAGGTCGTCGAGGAGCAGGGTCAGGCCGGCACCGACCAGCCAGGAGTCCTTCGCCAGCCCGGCGCCCTGCTGCGTGGGCCGCGGATCACCCGGCTCGTGCATGCCCGGGGTCGCCCAGTACAGGCGCAACAGGGCCCCGCCGAACCCGGCCAGGCCCGCGCCGACGAGTGCGCCGGGAACCACCGGCAGCAGCAACGCGGCGCCGAGAGCGATCTCGGTACCGGCGAGCAGCCGCGCGAACGTCTCCGCCGAGAACCGTCTGACCGGCGGCATCGCGCCGACGGCCATCCCGTGCACGCTCGCCGCCGCCTCGCCCTCCAGGCTCAGCTTCGACAGACCGGAATTCAGGACGTACGCGCCGATCGTGACGCGCAGCGGAAGATGGGACAGGTTCATCTGGCGGCTCCACTCTGCCGTGCCACTGTTCGGCTCGCCTACCCGGAACCGCTGCCGGCACACCCGACGAAGCAGGTGTGCCGGCAGCGCCCGGGTTGGCCGGTGAGCGGGTCACAGGGCCGGCTTCGGGGGTTCCGGGCGTTTACCCCAGCTGCGCAGGGTGTCGGCCAGCGCCATCCCGGCCAGCACCAGGCAGCCGACACCGGCGATCGCCAGGACGGGCAGCAGGAGCATCACCGGTGAGATCACGATCAGGACCAGCGCCGCGACCACCCGGGACGGCGAGACCCGGCCGAAGACCTCGTACTCGAAGCGGGACCGGCCGACCAGGAAGAGCGCGGGCCCACCGAGCAGCAGCCCGACCATCGGCCAACCGGCGTCGTCGAGCGGATCCGCGATCATGAGTTTGAAGGCCGCCGCCTTGATGACAACTCCGGTGACCATCACCAGGTGGGTGTAGGGCGCCACCCGGAAGAACCGTCGGGTCTCGACGACCGACTCGATGGCCAGGGGCAGCACCTCGCCGGCGCGGTGGGTGTAGATCCGCCACAGCAGCACGGTGCTGAGGAACGCCACCAGGAACGCGCCGGAGGAGGCCGGGCCGGCGCGCACCTCGCTGTAGGTGAATCCGCTGACCAGGATCGCGTCACCCAGCGCGATCATGAAGAACTGCTGGTACCGCTCGGCCAGGTGCTCCGCGGTGACCCGGTACTGCGCCTGTGGCAGCGGACCGAGTCCCGGCGTCGGATAACCCAGGCTGAACGCGACGTAGTCGATGGTCAGCGCGCCGGCCCACCAGGCCGCCCGGGCGACCTCCCCGGTCACCAGGCCGCCGATGACCCAGGGCACGGCCGAGACACTGAACCAGAAGAAGATCCGCAGCGCCCGCTTCTGCACCTCCTGGCCGCGCAACGTGGGAATCAGGAACAGCCCGCGACTGAGGTGGATACCGACGTACGCGCACGCGAAGACGATGGCACCCGAACCGAACGCGTGCGGCACGGTCGCCGCCAGCAGCAGGCTGCCCAGCATGGCACTGAGCATCAGCAGTTGGATCGAGACCTGTTGCGGGTCGTAGAGGTCGGTGAGGAACGCGGTGATCGACCAGACCCACCAGAGGGCGGCGAGCAGCACCGCGGTCTGAAGGACCCCGAGCCAGGTCAGGTTCTCCACCAGATGCCGGGAGATCAGAGAGAGCGCGACGACGTAGACCAGGTCGAAGAAGAGTTCGAGCAGGGAGACCCGGCGCGAGCCCTCCGGGTCGCGTTCCAGCGCCGCCTTGGTACTTGCTCTCACCCGGCAAGACTGCGACAGATCGGGCCAGCGGTCCGGCCTTTCGCCCCGTTTGCCGGCCACCGGGCGAGGTCGGCGCGGCGGCCCGACCGTGACGCGGCCGCGCTACGGCACGATCGTGTCGACGTACCCGCCGTCGACCCGGACCGCCGCGCCGGTGGTAGCCGAGGCGAGCGGGGAGGCCAGGTACGTGACCAGGTTCGCGATCTCGTCGGGTTCGATCAGCCGCTGGATCAGCGACTGCGGCCGGTGCAACCGCATGAACTCTCGCTGCGCCTCCGGCCACGGTAGGCTCCGGTCCACCAACTGGTAGACGAAGTCCTCCACGCCGCCGGTGTGGGTGGGGCCGGCGATCACCGCGTTGACCGTGACCCCGGTGCCGGCCGCGGCCTTGGCGAAACCGCGTGAGACGCCGAGCAGTGCCGTCTTGGAGACACCGTAGTGGATCATCTCGGCCGGGATCACCACCGCCGAGTCACTCGCGATGTACTGCACGCGTCCCCAGCCCCGCGCCATCATGCCGGGCAGGTAGGCGCGGGTCAGCCGGACCGCGGCCAGCACGTTGACCTCGTATTGACATCCTCTCCGGCCTGAAGGACGGAGATTCCCTCCACGCTGTGTGTGGACCGCGCGGCGTCCGGGTGGGTTCCCGCTTCCCTGCGCGCCGCCGGCACGGATGCCGGTCTTACGTACGCTCCACGGGCGTTGAGGTCCGCCTGTCCAGCGGCCCTGACGTTCCTGGCGGCGTTGACGTCCCGGTCGTGGGCCGCTCCGCACGGGCAGTCCCACGACCGGACGTTGAGCGCCATCTTCTCGTTGATGCGTCCGCAGTCGGAGCACATGCGGGTGGACGGGAAGAACCTGTCCACCCGGCCGAAGGTGCGCCCGTACCGGGCGGCCTTGTACTCCAACATGGCGGTAAAGGTGGCCCAGCCCGCATCGTGCACGGACTTCGCCAGCCGGGGCCGGCCCAGACCGGTCACACACAGGTCCTCGACGTACACCGCTTGGTTCTCGCGGATGATCTGCGTCGAGACCTTGTGCTGCCAGTCGCGCCGGGTGTCGGCCACCCGCACGTGCGCGCGAGCGACCTTCTTGACGGCTTTCCTGCGGTTGGCCGAGCCCTTCTGCTTGCGCGAGAGGGCCTGCTGCAACCGGCGCAGCTTGCGTGCCACACGGCGCAGGAACTTCGGCGCGGCCACCTTCGTGCCGTCGGACATGACCGCGAAGTGCACCCCGACGGCTGGAACCCTGGCCCGGGTCGCGGACGGCGACGAGGATCCCCGCTGCCCGGACTGCGGCGGGATCCTCAAACTCGCCGTGGTGCTGTTCGGCGAGGACCTCGACCCGGCGACGCTCGGGCAGGCGAGCCGGATCGCCGAGGCGGCCCAGCTGTTGCTGGCGGTGGGCAGTTCGCTGACCGTCGAACCGGCCGCGTCACTGTGTCTGGTCGGGGCGATGGCAGGCGCCCGGCTGGTGATCGTCAACCGGGACCCGACGCCGTACGACGGTCTCGCCGACGCGGTGGTCCGGGAACCGATCGGCAGCGTCCTGCCCCGGATCACCGCCGCGTTGACCGGCGGCCACCCCGGGTAGCCGCGCCGCGACGCCGAGCCGGTGGGCGGTTCCGGAGACGATGACCAGGTGCGACGGTCGCGTACGGTGTGCCCGTGATGCCACCCCCACCCCCACCCCCGCCGACGCCGGGCGTCCGTTGGTTCGTCGGTACGGCGTACCGGTTGGCCGCCGGGCACCTGGGTCGGCTGTTCCGGGCGACGGTGCCGGCCCTCGTCCCGGTCTGCCTGGTGGTGCCGGCCCTGTGGACGGTCGCCGGCGGCGACCGGTCCGCGATCGTCGACGGCGTGCCGCTGCTGGACGGCGGCGGCCGGCACCACCTGCCGGCGACCCTCGCCGCGTTGCTGGTCGCGCTGGTCGGCTGGTGTGTCGCGATGGTCGCCGGGCAAGCGGCCCTCGTCGCCGAGCCGCCGGCTCGGCGGATGTGGGGCCGGTGGGGGCGGGCCGGGGCCGGGACGGCCAGCCTGCTGGGTCTGTGCGTGGTACTCGGCGGTGCCGGCCTGGTGGTGGTCGTCGGTCCGCTGCTCCGGATCCTTCCGCCGCGCCTGGCGGTCGTGCTGCTCGGCGCCGCCCTCCTCGCCGGCCTGCTCGCCCTGTGCCGGGTCGCGCTGACGCTGTCCGCGATCGGGCTCGACGGCCTCGGCACGGGGCCGGCGGTCGACCGTGCGCTCGCCGCCAGTCGGGGCCGGCCGTGGCGGACCTCGCTGGGGGTGCTGGTCGGCGCCGGTCTGCTGCCGGTCCTGGCCCTGGTCGGCACCGCCGCCCTGGCCGACGCCGTGACCGGCGGTCTGGCCGCCGTCGCGGCCACCCCGGTCGCCGCCGGTCTGCCCGCCCTGCTGTACACCCTCGTCCTGGCCGTCGTCGTGCCGGTCCAGGCTGCCACCCTCGCGGTGGGATATCTCGGCCCGGAGCGGATCGAGCTGGTCCGGCACACCGCCGTGCCGTCGGCGTCCGAGTCGGCCGGCCGGTCCACCCACCGCCTCGGCCGGCTCGGGCTCGTCGTCGCGCTGCTGGCCCCGGCCGGGCTGGCGGTGGTGGTCACGGTGGTGAACCCGTATCAGGTACCGGCCGTCCGAACCGGTCACCTGGCACCGCCGGGGCTGCTGCTCGCGGTCGGCCTGCCCACCGGCGCCCCACCCGTGCTGGTCGACAGCGCCGGCATCGTCGACTGCGCCGACGCCGGCTGCCACTCGGCACGGACCCACACCGACAGTACGGTCATGGCGGCCGGCGGGGTCCGGGCGGCGACCGTCACCCCCGACGGCACGGTCTGGTACGCCACCGCCGACCCCGGCCGGGGACCGTCGGCCGACACCCGACTGCGGTTGTTCCGGTGTACCCGCACGGGCCGCTGCGACGAGTCACCGTCGTCGTACGCCTGGCCCGGCGCCGGACCGCAACCGGCGCACCTGGCGGTGGCCGTCGGGCCGACCGGCGCACCGACGGTCGCCGCGATCCTTGACGGCGGTGCCGGGCAGGACGAACTCGCCGGGTACCCGTGTGCCGACGCCGGTTGCGGCAGCCGGGCGGAGGTGCTGTTCGGCCGGGTACCCGGCGGCGACCGGATTGTCGTCCCCACCGACGGTCCGAGGTTCCGCCCGCCGCTGGTGCTCAGCGTCGACACCGCCGGACGTCCGGTCGTCGGTTACCGGGCTCCGGACGGCGGCACCTGGCTCGGCACCTGCGAGTCGCCGCGCTGCGGCGAACCCCGGTCGCGTCAACTGGCCCCCGGGGGCCTCCTCGACGACCTGCCGGTCCCGGCCGGGCCGGGCGTCGACCGCAGCGGATCCGCCACAGTCCCCGGCGTCCCTGGCACACCCGGCGGGGTCGGGGTGGCCGTCGCCCCGGACGGGGCTCCGGTGCTGCTGGACGAGACGCGGGGAACTCCACGGCTGTGGCGGTGCGCCGAGCCGCGCTGTGCCGAGCACCGCCTGTGGCCCGCCCCGGTTTCCGGCTGGCCGGGCCTCGTGGTCACGACCGACGGCCGGGCGCTGATCGGGCCGGTCGCGGATCCGACGGAGCGGTCCGCCGGCGAGATACGGTTCGGCCCGGCCACGGTACGGGTCGGCCCGGCGGCGCCGGACCCACCCGGCCGGGTGGTCTTCTGGGTCTGCCCGCTCGACGACTGCGCGAACGGCCACCCGGTACGGCTGCACCGGGCGACGCCCGCCGGCCCGGTCGCGTTGGCCAGTTCGGCGGACGGTCGACTGCTCCTGGTCCAGGCCGACGGGACCGGCTACCAGGTGGCGTCGCTGCGGCTACCGGACTGAGCGCCGGTGCCGGGGTCGGCAGCGGGTGCCGGACCGGGCGACCGGCCCGGACACGTCGACCCGGCACCGGCGTGCCTCCGCGGTGCCCGGCCCGTCACCCGGCGTCCTGACCGGGCCGTCGTCACTGGTACGCCTTGAGTACGACGGTCCGGATGAGACCGTTCGGCTCAGCTGATCGACCGCCCGGCGATCAACCCGGTTCTGAAGATCACTTAGCCGGTTCGGGGGCGACTAGGTTCCGGCGACAAGCCACTGAATCCGGCGGAACCGACGATGCGCCCCCCGCCACCCCGGCGAGCGCCGCCGCACCGTTGCACCCGCCTCACCCGCAAAGCGAGGTGCGACCGTGCCACTGCTGTCCGCACTCGACCACCAGCACACCGTCGCCCGCCCGGGATACAGCCGCTGGCTGATCCCGCCGGCGGCGCTCTCGGTACACCTGTGCATCGGTCAGGCGTATGCCACAAGCGTCTACAAGAACTCCCTGATCAGCCACTTCGACACCAGTCAGACCGCGATCGGGGTGGTGTTCAGCATCGCGATCGTGATGCTCGGACTCTCCGCCGCGCTCGGTGGCACCTGGGTCGAGGCCCACGGCCCGCGCAAGGCGATGTTCGTCTCCGCCTGCTTCTGGGCCACCGGCTTCCTGGTCGGTGCCCTCGGCATCGCGACCCGTCAACTCTGGCTGGTCTACCTCGGGTACGGCTTCCTCGGCGGCATCGGTCTCGGCATCGGCTACATCTCCCCGGTCTCCACCCTGATCAAGTGGTTCCCGGACCGTCCCGGCCTCGCCACCGGGCTCGCCATCATGGGCTTCGGCGGCGGCGCGATGTTGGCCAGTCCGCTGTCCCGGCAACTGCTGTCGCTGTACGACCCCGACTACGACCCGGCCAACGCCGCCTCGGTCGCCTCCGGGGGCGCCCTGGTCGGGCTCTTCGTCACGCTCGGTCTCGGCTACTTCGCGATCATGATGTTCGGTGTGGTCAACGTCCGGGTACCGGCACCCGGCTGGCGACCGGCCGGCTTCGACCCGGCGAGCGTGGCGGCCCGGCCGCTGGTGACCACGGCCAGTGTCTCGGCCTCGAACGCGATCCGGACCCGTACCTTCTGGCTGCTCTGGATCGTGCTGTTCTGCAACGTCACCGCCGGCATCGGGATCCTCGAACAGGCCAGCCCGATGATCCAGGACTTCTTCCGCGACGGCGGGACCTCCACGGTCAGCATCGCCGCGGCCGGCGGCTTCGTCGGACTGCTGTCGCTGTTCAACATGGCCGGTCGGTTCGTCTGGTCGTCGACGTCGGACGTGATCGGCCGCAAGCCCATCTACGTGGTGTACCTCGGGGTGGGCATGGTGCTCTACACCCTGCTCGCCCTGGTCGGCTCCACCGCCACCGCCCTGTTCGTCCTGCTCGCCTGCGTCATCCTGTCCTTCTACGGCGGCGGTTTCGCCACCGTCCCCGCCTATCTACGGGACATGTTCGGCACCTTCCAGGTCGGCGCCATCCACGGCCGGCTGCTGACCGCGTGGTCCGCCGCCGGGATCGCCGGCCCCCTGATCATCAACGGCTTCCTCGACGCCCAGGGCCGGCCCGGCACCCTCACCGCCGACGCGTACCGGCCGGCGCTGTTCACCATGGTCGGCGTACTGGCCGTCGGTTTCGTGGCCAACCTGCTGGTCCGACCGGTCCCGGAACGCTTCCACGAGCCGGTCGCCCCGGACCCCGCCGCGCCGGCCGGCGACCCCGACATCGAGAGGAGCACCACCCGATGAGCCCTGACCCGTCCGGCCAGACCGGTCGACTCTGGATCTCCTGGCTACTGGTCGCGATTCTGCTCGGCTACGGCGTGGTACAGACGGTCATCACCGCGGCGAAGCTCTTCACCGGCTGACGCCAGATCCCACCCCGGGACAACCACCGCCACCGATCGTGAAACATAATCGGCACTGACTCATCCGTCTGACCGGTTTCCACGTACTTGAGGTGGGTCGGGCCGCGGTACGACAGCGGCCCGACAGACCGGCCGACGTGGTCCGGTCGGGTCGAGCGGCACGGTCGCCCGTCGACGACGACACGGCCGGCCAGGGTGAGCCGTGACGTGGGCGCCGAGGTGGAAGATCGAGGAGCGGATGGCCGGGACGAGACAGCTTCAGCGAGCCAGCATCCCGAAGAGCTTCACCAGCCGGGCTACCGCGCCCCGCCCGAGGTCGGCGGTCGCGCTGCTGGTCGTCTCCGCGCTGACCGCCGTCTGGGCGGCGGCGATGCTGAGCCCGTTCGGCAACATCATCGACGCGTACATGTTCGTTTTTGTCGTCTTCTTCGCCGGACCGGTCACCCTGGTCTCGCTGAGTCTGACGGTGATGGTCGGGCTGGTCGCGACCGACCGGATCGTGCTGCTGATCCGGCACCGGGTGCTGCTGCAGTCGGCGCACCGGGCGCTCGGCATCATCGCGGTCATCGGGCTGGTGCTGCACGTCCTGACCAAGATTTCCGCCGGTCACGTCAGCGCGTCCAACGCGTTCCTGCCGTTTGTCGGGGGTGCGAACGTCTACGTCGGACTGGGCACCGTCGCCGGGCTGATGATGGTGGGTGTGCTCTGGACCGGCCTGATCCGGGCCCGGTTCGCCGGAATCGGCAAGCCGTGGATGTGGCGGGCCCTGCACAGCGTGGCGTACGCCGCCTGGCCGATCGCCCTGGTGCACGGCCTGGAGGCCGGCCGGACGGCGGCCACCTGGGTCACCGCCAGCTACCTGCTCTGCGTGGCCATGGTGGTTGTCCTCCTGCTGCTGCGGCTCTCGGTCAGCCTCGGGCGCAAGCGTGAGGCCTCCCAGACCACCGGGTCGATGGCACCGGTCGGCCGGCCGGCGAAGCCGGCTGCCGGGGGCCGGGCCGGTACGGCGGCGCCGGCCCGTCGCCGGACCGCCGACGAGATCCGGGCCAGCCGACAGAACGCGGCCGACCGGGACGGCCGGCGCGGTGGTTCGGCGGACCGGGGGAACCGACGCTCCGGTACCGCGGACCGTGACGACCTGCGGGACACCGGCGCCGGACGGTGGAGCGAGCGGACCGCCTCCGCCGAACGGGACGACCGGCGCGGCGGCGCGGCCGACCGGGAGCCCCAGGCTGACCGGGAGCCGTCGGCCGGCCGGCGCCGCCGCAGCCTCGACGACCTGCGCGGGGACGGCACGGAGCCGGGTATCAACTCCTGGGCCCGGGCCGGCGAGTTCGACACCACGGACTCGTCGCGCCGTGGCGCCGACCGGTTTACCGTGCCGGAGGTGCCGCTGGACCGGGAGGCGCTCGCCGGACCGGGTCGTCGGGACACCGCCGCCGAGCCGGAACTGCCCTGGGACAGCCCGCGCCGTTGGACCGGCGACGACGCCGACGAGCCCTGGGACCGGCCCGGACGCGGATCCGACAACGCCGCGGACCGGCCGGCGCGGGGCATCGGCGACTCCCGCTACCGTCGGCTGTCCTCTGACGACGAACCGCCGCGCAGCAGCCGGCACGACACCGGGTCGATGGCGGCGGTCGACCTGACCGGGACCGACCCGGGCGGGACCGGACGGCGACCCTGGCGGGACCCGGACGACGAGGCGCCGACGAGCGGGGCGCCACGGGCCGGCCGCCGGCGGCGGGACCCGGACGACGAACCGGGCGAGGAGCGCGGCGGACGGCACAGCCGGGGACGCGACGAGACCGACGCCGAGGAGAGCACCCTCGGCTGGGGCCGGGCCGCCCGGTACGAACCCAACCTGGTGGCCCGGCGCGACGAGGACGACGAGGAACTCGACACCCCGACGCTGGTCAACCTCGCCGCCCGGCGGGCCCGCCGGGGCAGCGCCGCGACCAGCCGATCCTCCCGACGTCGCAAGTCCGACGAGGCGGCCGAGGAAGGGGCGTACTGGACCAGCCTGAAGGGTGACGCCCGCTGAGCGCGGGTCGCATCCGCGAGCCCTCCCGTAACGAACCGAAGGTGTGACGAGATGAGTTTGACCGCCGTACCCCCGGTCGCCTGCTTCGGCGAGCCCCGGCTGACCGCCGGATTCGACGAGTTCGGTCGGCTGGACCTCACCGCCCACGAGATGGTGCACGGCGCGGTGAACCCCCTCTCCGCGAAGGGTCTGATCCGGCTGGTCGAGGGCATCGAACTCAAGGGCAAGGGCGGTGCCGGTTTCCCGTTCGGACGCAAGGTCAAGGCGGTACTGGAGTCCGCGGACCGGCAGGACCTGCCCACCGTCGTGGTGGTGAACGCGACCGAGGGTGAGCCGGGGGCCTGGAAGGACAAGGCGCTGCTCACCCGCGCGCCGCACCTGATCCTGGACGGTGCCGCGATCGCCGCGTACGCGTTGGACGCCGACGAGATCGTGATCGGTGTCGCGGACGACGGCATCGGCGAGGCCTCGCTGACCGCCGCGCTGGCCGAGCGCCGGATGCCGGTCCGGACCGGGATCGTCACCGTGCCGCACCGGTTCATCTCCGGTGAGGGCGGTGCGCTGGTACGCGGGATCAACGGCGAGGCGCACATCCCGCCCGGACGCAAGCAGCGGGCCAGCGAGACCGGGGTGGGCGGGCTGCCGACCCTGCTCTCCAACGCGGAGACGTACGCCCAGCTCGCGGTGGCGGCGCGCCTCGGACCGTACGAGTACGGCACGGTCGGCACCCCGGACGAGCCCGGCACCGTGTTGCTCACCGTGACCGGGGCCGCCGGCCGTCCGGCGGTGGTGGAGTGCCCGACCGGAATCCCGCTGCGCGACGTGCTGGAACTCTGCGAGGCGCCGGAGGGGCCGGGGGTGCTGACCGGCGGCTACCACGGCAACTGGATGACGGCGGAGGCGGCGGCCACCGCCGAGGTCTCCCGGGCCGGTTTCAGCAAGGCCGGCGGCAGCCTCGGCGCCGGGATCATCATGCCGATCGGCAACGACGTCTGCCCGCTCGGCGAGGCCGCCCAGGTGGTGCAGTACCTCGCCGGTGAGTCGGCCGGCCAGTGTGGACCGTGCCGGCTCGGCCTGCCGGACCTGGCCCGGACGATGGACCAGATCGTCGGCGGCAGCGCCTCGGCCGAGGCGGTCCGGGCCGCAGCCAGCGCGGTCCGCGGTCGGGGCGCCTGCAGCCACCCGGACGGTACGTCCCGGTTCGCCACCTCGGCCCTGGAGGTCTTCCTCGAGGATCTGGAGGCGCACGCCACCCGGGGCGGCTGTGGCAAGCGGGTCAAGGGGGTGCTGGGTCTGCCGTCCGCCCCCGACAACCCGACGTCGAAGCTGGTGGTGGACTGGTCCCGCTGTGACGGGCACGGGCTCTGCGCCCACGTCGCGCCGGAGTTCATCCGGCTCGACGCGAACGGTTTCCCGGCGTTCCCCTCCTCCCCGGTGCCGACCTGGCTGGAGTCGGGTGCCCGCAAGGCGGTCCGGATGTGTCCGGAGCTGGCGCTGCGGCTGCTCCCGGTGGAGTGACCGGCCGCCCGGACGAGCCGCTCGACGGCGGACGCGGTCGCCGGCGACGTCGGTGCCGACGCCATCGCGCGGCGCGGTCCGTCCTCGATGGTCGGCGGGCGGTCGCCCCGGGCGGCTCAGCCCGCCCGCCGGGCCCGGACCGCGAACATGGTCGGGGTCGGACGGCCGCCCTCGGCGAACCGGTCGGGTACCAGCCCGACGTCGAGGAGTCCGTGCAGCAGTTCGGGCAGTGGCCGGTGCTCGGCGCCGACCTTGTCGCGGATGCCCTGGTCGGTCCAGGACTCCGTGCTCCAGCCGCGGTCGAGGTAGCCCGGCCGGATGACCACCGCGGCCGGGTCGGCCCGGTCGGCGAACGCACCGCAGAAGCACGGATGTACTCCGATGTGGACGAACACGCCGCCGGGGACGAGGACCCGGGCCACCTCGCTCAGCACCGTCGGATAGTCCGGCATGTCGGTATGCACCATCACCGCGACGACCGCCGGGAACGACCCGTCGGGGAACGGCAGGCCAGCGGCGTCGGCCCGGACGACCGGCAGCCGACCGGTCGCGTGCCGAAGCATGCCGGCGGAGATGTCGACCCCGAACGGGGTACGGCCGAGCGCGCGGACGGATGCGGCGTACACACCGGTGCCGCAGCCGATCTCCAGACACCGGCCGTCGCCGGGCCCGAGCAGCCGACGCAGGGTGGGGACGATCTCCAGCGGATCACCGGCCGCCGCCTGGCGGTCGAGGAACTCGTTCGCGTACCAGTCCGCGATCTCGTCGTACGCCGCTCGCATCTGGTCCTCCCGTGGTTCACGATTCCGATCCCCCATTCACCCACGGTGGAACACCGGCGGCCGGCCCGTTCGCGCAGGGCGCAGCGGCCGCCGGTGCCGACGGCGGTCAGGTCGATTCGGGCAGCAGGACGTCGAGGAAGGCGTTGCTGAAGAGTCGGTGCGGGTCGTACCGGTCGAGGGTGTCCAGGGCCCACTCCCAGGTCGGGTCGGGCCCCTGGCGGTAGGAGTCGGGGACGGTCCCGGTCAGCATCGTCGGGTCCGCCCAGGCCGCCCCGTCGGTGTAGCCCCAGCCCTTCGACCACTCCGCCCGACAGAAGGCGTACGACCCGGTGTAGGTGGTGAAGAAGAAGTCCTCCATCTCCCGGTAGAAGGCGTGCAGCCGCGGCGCGGTGGGGAAGCTGAGCACGTCGAACCAGACGACGGTGTCCCACTCGGGATGGTCCGGTCGGGGCCGGACCGCGGAGAGCGCCGGCGGCCGTGCCCCGGGGACGCCGGCGTCCTCGGCCCGGTCCACCCCCGCGACCCGGATCTCCACCTGTCCGGTGACCGGGTACTCGCCCCGGGCCTGGTACGCGGCGAGCTGCCGCTGGTAGAACTGGGCGAACTCGCTGACCACCCGCTGCAGCGACGCCCGGGTGGTGTGCACGGCGTAACCGTTGGCGTGCTCCCGCAGGGTGGTCGGCTTGACGTAGAGCAGCAGGTTCTTCGACGGCCCCCACAGGTCGTGGCCGAGCGTGGCGGTCAGCCCGGTGACGGCGGTGGTGTACTGCAGTTGGCCGAACGTCGGCGCCAGCCACCAGGCCCCGCCGATCAGCTGCTCGGCCAGTTCGGCGACCGGCCGCGGCACGTTGTCGGAGAAGGGGTAGTTGTACGGCGTCGCCACCGGCCGGGAGGTGAGCGGCCGGGTCGGGGCGACGCTCCAGACCTTCAGCCAGGGGTGCTCGGTGAAGGCGAACCAGATCGCCTCGACTCGTCCGGCGGCCGCGACGAAGCTGGCCAGGGTACGACGGGCTCCGCTGCCCGGCGGGGCGAACAGTTCGCTGGCCGGGATGTCGACGCTGCTGACGCAGCGCAGGTTCTGGTTCGCCCCGACCCGCAGCGTCACCTCGGTGACGAGGGCCCGGCCGAGATGGGTCAGGAAGGCCGCGCAGTCCGGCTCGGCGCGGTCGAAGGTCCGCAGTACGTAGCCGCCGGCCGAGGCGTCCCAGACCACGGCGGTGAGGGAGAGGATGAGGTTGCTCAGCGAGCCGTAGCCGTGGCCGGGCGCCCGGGTCTCGCCGTCGGCCGGCACCGAGGTGCCGTGCCCGTTGATCGCGAGCACCCCGCCGAGGCTCAGTTCGCCCGGCGCGGGGGTGTTGGTCACCCCGAGTCCGTGCTCCTCGCAGTAGCCGAGGAACGCCTCCATGGTGACGCCGGTCTGCGCCCGGACCGCCGCCGCGCCCGGTGTGGTGGAGAGCACCGTCATCGCGGTGAGGTGGCGGGTGGTGTCGACCAGGAGGGTGCGGTCGATGTCCGGGTCGCCGTTCGGCACGGTCAACGGTGACCAGGTGTGCCGGTAGCCGCGGGCGCGTACCGTCCAGCCGTTCCGGTAGGCCCAGTTGGCCACGGTGACCAGGTCGGCGGGCGACCGCGGTACGCAGGTCCAGGCCCCGGTCACCTGGATCTCGCCGGCCCAGTTGCGGTAGACCTCGCGGTGGACCGGGATGTCGGCCGGGAAGCCCGGCGGTGACGCGGATTCGGTCGACAGCCGCAGTGCGCCAATCGCGGTGGCGGCGGATGCCTCCAGGAAACCCCGGCGGGTGAGAGCCATCGTGTCCCTCTCTGCTCGGCGACGATCGATGCGAGGTTGATCGATCAACAAAAATGATCGACGCCTTACCCCGCGCCGCCGAGGTCCGAATCCGGCCCGCCGGCCGTTTGGAAGCCGCTGCGCAAACCGACAACGCCGGCACACCGCCGTCAACCCGGCGACGCCGTCCGGCCGTCGGCCTGGGCGCGCCGTCCCCCGCCCCGGGCCGGAGACCGGGTACGGCGGGTATGTTGCCCGGGTGACGGAGCAGTCAATCCCCCCGGTGGTCGACATCTACACCGACGGCGCCTGCAGTGGCAATCCCGGCCCGGGCGGGTGGGGCGCGGTGCTGCGGTACGGCACCCGGGAGAAGGAGATCCACGGCGGCGAGCCGACAGCCACCACCAACAACCGGATGGAGATGATGGCGGCGATCCAGGCGTTGGAGAGCCTCACCCGCCCGGTGACGGTACGCCTGCACACCGACAGCACCTACCTGCGGGACGGCATCACCCGGTGGCTGCCGAACTGGAAACGCAACGGCTGGCGGACCGCGGCGAAGCAGCCGGTGAAGAACGCCGACCTGTGGCAGCGACTCGAGGCAGCGGCCGGCCGGCACGACGTGCGCTGGCACTGGGTGAAGGGACACGCCGGGCATCCGGAGAACGAGCGCGCGGACCGGCTCGCCGTACGTGGCCTACGGGAGGCCTCCCCCGGCACCGGCGGCCGGGTCGGCGCGCAGCGGGGCTCCGGCAGTGCCGGCTCCCGCACGGGGTGACCGGGGCACGGGCCGACGCGCCACCGGGACCGCCCGATCCGCCGGAGCCGCCGCCCGTCCCAGCAGGGCCGCCCGATCCGCCGGAGCCGCCGGACGGGCGGGCGCTGTGGCGCGGACGGGACTTTCCACTCTTCCTCTCCGGGCAGACCCTCGCCGCGCTCGGGAACTCGTTCTCGCTGATCGCCGTACCGCTGCTGGTGTTGCACGCGACCGGCTCGGTCGCCCAGATGGGGCTGCTGACCGGTCTGGGTGGCGCCGCGTCGGTGCTCGCCGGCATGCTCGCCGGGTTCCTGGTCGACCGGGTCGACCGGAGGCGGCTGCTGATCGGTTGCGACCTCGCCCGCGCGCTCGGCTACGGGCTGATCCCGCTGGTCTGGCTCTGGTCGCCGCAGGTCTGGCTGCTCTACCTGGTGGCGCCGGTCGGGGCGGCGGTCGGCATGCTCTTCCAGGTCGGCTACGTCAGCGCCGTGCCGGCGCTGGTCGCCCCGGGGCAGATCACCCGGGCGAACGGCCACCTCTACGCGAGCTACGCCGCGGCCGGCATCGCCGGACCGCTCCTGGCCGGTGCGCTCTCCGCGGCGATCGGCCCGGCCGCCGCGATCGCGGTCAACGCCGGCACCTTCGGCTGCTCGGCGCTGGGGCTCCGCTTCGTGCGGTTCCGGCCCCCCGCCGCCCGGCCGGTCGGTCCGGAGCACCGGGTGGACGCCGGCCGGACGTCACCGGACACCGGTGCGGCAGACCCCACCGAGCGGGCCGCCCGGTGGTCGGATCTGCTGGTCGGGGTCCGGTTCCTCTGGCGCCATCCGACGCTGCGGGCGCTGACCGTGGCGCTGTCGTTCCTGACCTTCCTGACCATCGGTCTGACCGACGTCTTCATCTACCACGTGAAGCACGACCTGGGCCGCACCGACGCGGCGGTCGGCGCCGTCTTCGCCGGAGCGGCCGGCGGCACCGTCGTCGCGGCGCTGCTGGTCGCCCGAATCCGCCGCCGGCTCGGTTTCGGGGTCTGCTGGATCGGCGCGTACGCGATGGCCGGGCTGGCTGTCGCCGGGGTGGGTCTGACCGGCACCGTCCCGGCTCTGGCGGCGCTGGTCACCGTGTACACGTTCGGCACCGCGACCGCCGGCATCTGTTCGGTGTCGCTGCGTCAGCAGGTCACCCCGGAGCGGCTGCTCGGCCGGGTGACCTCCGCGTTCTGGACCCTGCACTCGGCGCTGGGCCCGCTCGGCGCCGCCGTGCTCACCGCCGCGGTGGCCCGCTACGGTACGACCCCGGTCTGCCTCGTCGCCGGTCTGCTCTGCCTGGGCATCGCCACCGCCACCACGCTGACCCCGATCCGGCAGTCCCGCCCCGAACTCGTCGCAGTCCGGGGCGGGACCTGACCAGCGGCGTCCCGCCCCGGACCCGTCGCGGTCCGGGGCGGGTTCGGGGCGGTCAGCTGGCCGTGCAGGTCGGGGTCATGCCGCTGCCGGTGCCGGTGCCCTGGAAACCGAACTCGGTGGACTGTCCGGCGGCGATCCGGCCGTTGTAGCTCACGTTGGTGAACGTGACCGCGCCGCTGTTACCACTGCGTTGGGTGTTCCAGGCGTTGGTGACCGTGGCACCGGACGGCAGGGTCATCCCCACCGACCAGCCGTTCGTGCCGGACGAGCCGGCGGTCACCCGTACCGTGGCGACGAAGCCGCCGTTCCACTGGTTCAGCGAGACGGTGGCCGAGCAGCCGCCCGGTCCCTGCGTCGGCGGCGTGGTGGGCGGGTTCGTCGGCCCGCTCGTCGGCGGCGTGGTGGGCGGGTTGGTGGGTGGCGTGGTGGGCGGGTTGGTCGGCGGCGTGGTCGGCGGGTTCGTCGGGTTGACGCCGACCGGCGGGAACCGCAGCACCCGGTCGTCGGTGGTGGCCGGCGTACCCCGGCCGTCCCGGTTACTGGTCGTCACCCAGAGCGAGCCGTCGGGCGCCCGCTCGACCGTACGGAGCCGGCCGTAGGTGTTGACCAGTTGGGCGACCGGGGCGCCGGCGCCGCCGTTGCCGGTCAGCGGCACCGTCCAGAGCCGGGCTCCCCGCAGCGCGGCGACGAACAGGACGTTGCCGTCGATGGTGGCGCCGCTCGGCGACGCCTCGGCGGTCGTCCACGTGACGATCGGGTCCCGGAAGCGTGGATCGTTGCCTCGGCCCTCCACGGTCGGCCAGCCGTAGTTGCCACCGGGCACGATCTGGTTGACCTCGTCCCAGGTGTTCTGCCCGAACTCGCTGGCGTAGAGCCTGCCCTGGGCGTCCCAGGCGAGCCCCTGGACGTTGCGGTGGCCGAGGCTGTAGACCAGCGAGCCGGCCGTCGGGTTGTCGGCGGGTACACCGCCGTCCGGTCGCATCCGCAGGATCTTGCCGTTGCGGCTCTGCGGGTTCTGCGAGTTGGCGGTCTGGCCGGCGTCACCGACCCCGGCGTAGAGCATGCCGTCCGGGCCGAAGGCGATCCGGCCGCCGTCGTGGAAGTTCGCCCGGGCCAGTCCGGTGAGGATCGGCGTCTGGGTCTGCGGCGTGTCGAGCCGGAACCGGACGATCCGGTTGTCGCTGCTCGAGGTGAAGTACGCGTAGACGTAGTTGTCCTGGGCGAACGTCGGCGAGACGGCCAACCCCAGCAATCCGGCCTCACCACCGGCCGAGACGCCGGAGATGGTGGTGACCTGCTGCGGACTCTGTCCGGGCCGCAGCCGCAGCACCCGGGCGCTGTTGCGTTCGGCGACCAGCGCGCTGCCGTCGGGCAGGAAGGCGAGACCCCAGGGGGTGTTCAGGTTGGTGGCGACGGTCTCCGGACGACTGAAGTCGAATTCACCGGCGGCCGACACCGACACGTCGCCGGCCTGGGGCGCGGTCGCGGCGACCGCGAGGCCGCCCCCGCTCAACCCGATGACCAGGGCCGCTCCCGCGACGAGAAGGCGGCTCCGCATGCCACACCTCCAGACCGGTCAGCCCGGTCCGCCGGCGCCGACCATCACCGATAGAAAGATGGACATGAATGTATCACGGATATGACGAGTGGTCCCCTCCACCGAGGGCGGGCGGGCCGGCCCCCGCCCGGCCGACCCGCCCGCGTCCTCGGCGGTCCCCCGCCCGTCTCTCCGCCCGGCATCCGGGCCCGGTGGCCGAGCACGACCGCTCCCCCCACCGCGGGGCGTGTTCAGACCAACGCGACCGAGATGATGATCACCCTCGGCGGGTCGCACCGGTGGGATACGGTGCTGTTCCCCGGCCCTGGCATGCCCCACCGTCCCTTCGGGTCACCCCCGGCAGACATCTCCTACCAGGGGCCGGCGAACCGTCACTCCTGGACGGAACCGAACCACCCGCAAGTTTTCGGCGCCGGTCCGATAATTCATCGTGATGCGGCGCACGCTACGACTCGACGACAGAACGGTCAATACCTATGTCTCGAGGAAACTTGCGAGCTACTTTCGGTCGCACTACCCTCTCGACGCGGGCCGGACTTTCCGGAAACATGTCGGAAGTACGCGCGCGAGACCACCACACCAGTCACACCGACGTGCGCCGGCTCTGGAACAGGCCCAGCAACAAGCGACAGGAGGCTGCTCGTGAGCAGCAACCGCAACGCCGCCGATACCCGTCGGACACCCAACGAGGTCGGTCGGCTCGAGGTCACCACGGCACCGGACGGGCGTCCCCATGATGGACAGCTCACCGTCGCCGCGCCCATCCCGGCAGACGGCTCCCCAGCTGTGCACGTCCCGGCGGTCCCACCCCCGCCGACCGGGATGCCGGCCGCCGCGCCGCTGGCCGACCCCCCGCCGGTCTGGCAGGACCCGGGCCTGCCGGTCGACCGGCGGGTCGAGGACCTGCTCGCCCGACTCTCGCTGGAGGAGAAGGTAGCGCAGCTGTACGGCGTCTGGGTCGGCGGCAACTCGACCGGCGACGACCTGGCCCCGCACCAGCACGAGATGGTCAACGAGGCGCCCGACTGGCGCGACCTCATCGGCGCCGGCCTCGGACAGCTCACCCGGGCGTTCGGCACCGCGCCGGTGGATCCCGTCGACGGCGCCCGGGCGCTGGCCCGGATGCAGGAGGAGATCACCGCCGCCAACCGGTTCGGCATCCCCGCGGTCGCCCACGAGGAGTGCCTCACCGGGTTCATGACGTGGAAGGCGACCGTCTACCCCACCCCGCTCGCCTGGGGCGCCACGTTCGACCCCGCACTCGTCGAACGGATGGCGGCCCAGATCGGTACGTCGATGCGCCGGGTCGGCGTACACCAGGGGCTGGCGCCGGTGCTCGACGTGATCCGGGATCCCCGCTGGGGACGGACCGAGGAGTCGATCGGCGAGGACCCGTACCTGGTGGCCACCATCGGCACCGCGTACGTCCGCGGCCTGCAGTCGACCGGGGTGATCGCCACGCTCAAGCACTTCGTCGGATACTCCGCGTCCCGCGCCGGTCGCAACTTCGCACCGGTCGCGGTCGGCCCCCGGGAACTCGCCGACGTGCTGCTGCCCCCGTTCGAGATGGCGCTGCGGGACGGCGGCGCCGGCTCCGTGATGCACGCGTACACCGAGATCGACGGGGTTCCGCCGGCGGCCGACCCGGAACTGCTGACCCGACTGCTCCGGGACGACCTGGGCTTCACCGGCACGGTCGTCGCCGACTACTTCGGCATCAGCTTCCTGCAGCGGCTGCACAGCGTCGCCGCCGACCTCGCCGAGGCCGGCGCGCTCGCCCTCGCCGCCGGGGTCGACGTCGAACTGCCCGCCGCGCACTGCTACGGCGCCCCGCTGGTCGCCGCGGTCCGCGCCGGCACGGTTCCCGAGGCCCTGGTCGACCGGGCCGCGGCCCGGGTGCTCCGACAGAAGTGTGAACTCGGCCTGCTCGACGCCGACTGGTCGCCGCTGCCGGCCGCGCTGACCACCGCCGAGCGGGTCAACGGCGGCGGCCCCGCCGCCGTTGACTCCGGCATCGACCTCGACCCGCCGAGCCACCGGGCGCTGGCCCGGGAACTGGCCGAGGAGTCGGTGGTGCTGCTGGCCAACTCCGGCACGCTGCCCCTGCGACCGGAAGCCCGGATCGCCCTGGTCGGGCCGCTGGCCGACAGCGTCACCGGCATGCTCGGCTGCTACACCTTCCCGAGCCACGTGGGCAGCCAGCACCCGGAGTTGCCGGACGGGGTCGAGATCCCGACCCTGCTGGCGGCGCTCCGCGACGAACTGCCGGACACCCCGATCAGGCACGCGTTCGGCGCGCCGATCGAGGGCACCGGGGTGGCCGACGACCTCGCCGCGGCGGTCGCGGCGGCCCGGGACGCCGACGTCTGTGTCGCGGTCCTCGGCGACCGGGCCGGTCTGTTCGGCAACGGCACCTCGGGCGAGGGCTCGGACGCCGCCGACCTGCAACTGCCCGGGGCGCAGGCGGACCTGCTGGAGGCGCTGCTCGACACGGGTACCCCGGTGGTACTGGTCCTGCTGGCCGGCCGGCCGTACGCGCTCGGCGGGTGGGCGGACCGGCTGGCCGCGATCGTCCAGGCCTTCTTCCCCGGCGAGGAGGGCGGCCCGGCGGTCGCCCGGGTACTCAGCGGCCGGGTCGCGCCCTCCGGTCGGCTGCCGGTGAGTGTGCCGCACGGCCCGGCCGGACAGCCGGCCACCTACCTGACCCCGGCGCTGGGTCGGCGTACCGAGGTCAGCAGTGTGGACCCGACGCCGCTCTTCCCGTTCGGGCACGGACTGTCGTACACCGAGTTCGTCTGGCCGGAGGTCCGGGTGGACGGTGCGGTGCCGGCGGCCGACCACCCGGTCGAGGTACCGACCGACGGTACGGTCACCGTCTCGGTCACCGTGTGCAACACCGGCGACCGCGACGGCACCGAGGTGGTCCAGCTCTACCTGCACGACCCGGTCGCCCAGGTGACCCGACCGGTGGTCCGGCTGATCGGGTACGCCCGGGTCCCCCTCGCCCCCGGCCAGACCCGCCGGGTCGACTTCGCGGTACACGCCGATCTCACCTCGTTCACCGGCCGGCATGGTCACCGGGTCGTCGAACCGGGTGACCTGGAGTTCCGCCTCTCCGCCTCCAGCGACGACCACCGGCACACCGTCGGGGTCCGGCTGGTCGGCCCGGAGCGCCGGGTGGGCCTGGAGCGGCGGCTCGCCCCCGGGGTGACGCTGCGGTAACCCCGGTCCGGTGGTGCCGGCGACGGGTCCGGCACCACCGACGGCGGGACGGATCGGGTCTGCCGGCGGCGACCCGGCGACGGCCGGTCCGGGGCGGCATACTGAGGCCGAAATGATCCTCGTCGGCGCCTCAGGGTGGCAGTACTCCGACGGCCGGACACCACGGCCCGGGACCGACGACATTGTCGGTTCCGGATCGTGGCGGCTCAGCGTACCCGGGTACCGGGCGGCGTCCGCCCGGCACTCCGGCTCACGGCAGGATCGTCGTCAGGTCCTTCGGCATGCTCGACCGGACGTCCTCCCACTCGCCGTCGGTGACGTGCCGGCGCAGCGCGTTCAACACGGTGTCCACGACGGTCGCCGGACCGCCCTGGACGTCGAACGGGAAGCCGGCCCGCACCTCGTAGAGGAACTCCTCGCGGTTCAACTTGATCGGCACCACGCTCGGATCCCAGCCCTCGAAGTAGATCCCGCGGACCAGCACCGGCAACTGGGCGGCGAAGTGCACGCTCTCCTGCACCGGCAGCCGGTCGCGCAGCAGGTGCAGGACCGTACGGAGCGCGGCGTACGACTGGTTGCGGCGCTCCTTCGGCCATCCGTACGCCTGCTCGATCTCCTTCAGGATGATGTTGGTCTTGTCTATCGACGACTCGAAGGCCGAGTACGTATTGTTCGGCACGACTGATCCCCCGTCCCGTCTGGCGACCGGCGACGACGTTGCGTCAGCCGGCACGCTGCCCGTGACCAGGCGTCCGGGCTCCCGTCCCGGGTCGCCTCTGCTCCACACCGCCACCATGCTCGCCTGCCGCCGGGTGAGTTCCGTTCACCCGGCGCGGGTGAATCCGGAGGGGCCGTCGCCGTCGCGACGGCTGGCTCACCCGGCCAGCAGGTCGGTCAACTGCTCGGCGTTGCGCTGGGCGTAGTCGCGGTAGCAGTTGTTCAGGAGCACGTGCGTCTGCTCGGCCCGACCGGCCAGTTCGCGCAGTTTCGGCGCCCAGTCGGCCAGTTCCCGTTCCGAGTAGCGGTAGCCGAACCGTTGGTAGATGTCCCTGCTGTTCCACTTCGTACTGTGTCCGTGGAACCGGACCACGGCGAGTTCCGCGGTCACGGCCAGCACCGGCGGCACCGACGACCGGTGCCCCTGCGGCATGTCCACACAGACGTACGGCAGCCGGTGTCGGCGCAGGAAGTCGAGCGTCTCCGCCTCGTTGTCGCCGTCGAACCAGGAGGCGTGCCGGAACTCGAAGACGGCCCGCATCGGCGCGCAGCGTTCCCGCACCTCGAGCAGGTACTGCTTGTTGTCCCGCCGGATGGTGAACCAGGGCGGGAACTGGAAGAGCAGGGCGCCCAACTTGCCGGCGTGGGCCAGTGGCTCCAGCGCGGTCAGGAACCGGGTCCAGACCTCCTCGTACGTCTGCGCGTCCAGGTCGCCGGGGTAGACGTTCCGTTTCTCCGTCTCCGGCCGGAGGTCCCTGTACAACGCGGAGACCCGGGTCGGATGTCCGGTGAGCAGGCTGAACGCCTTCACGTTGAAGGTGAAGCCGGCCGGGGTCCGGGACGCCCAGAGCTGGGCGGTCCGCTCCGCCGGCGGGGCGTAGTAGGTGGCGTCCACCTCGACCAGCGGGAAGCGGCTGGCGTAGTGGGCGAGACGCCGTTCGGGGGTGTCCGCGGCGGGCGGATACCAACCCGACTCCAGCAGGGTCCGGTCCGTCCACGACGCGGTGCCGACCTTGATCCCGCCCATCGCCTCCGTACACCCGTCCCGTCATCGACCGGCGACGTGCCCGACCGGGTCCCGCCGCCTCCGGGTCAGGCCGCCCGACGTTCCCGGCTCTGCTTGCAGGAGACGCAGGTGGTCGCCGCCGGGAAGATCTCCAGCCGCTCGACCGGAATCGACGTCCCACATCCCTCACACCAGCCGTACGTTCCCTCGTCCAGCCGGTGCAACGCGTGTTCGAACTGCGCCCGCCGGTCGAGGATCGCCCGCAGCAGCGACTGGGCGGTGTCCCGCTCGGCGGTTTTCGTACCACTGTCTGCCTGGTCGTCACCGGCGGTGTCACCGATCTCGACCAGGCGGAGCACCTGGCTCTGCGCCATCGCCTCGTCGTATTCGACGGTCAGCTCGTCGTAGCGGCTCTTCAGGGCCCGACGGATCTGGTCGATGTCCGCCGCCGAGCGACCGGTGCCGACTGCCTCGTTGACGAGCATGCGCTGCCTGCCTTTCCGTCGGGGCGACGGATCCGCCCTCCTGGACGGGATTGTCCGGTGCGGTCCGTCACGAGCAGCGCGAATACCCCACCGCCGTACGCGGCAAACCAGCCGTCTCCCGGCGTCACCCGTGCAGGGCGTCCACCACCGCCGGGTGGCGCGGGTCGTCCATCCGGACCAGCACGTCGGCGAAGGTGGCCGGGGCGACCTCCTCGGCGTACCGGGCGAGGGCGGGCAGCGTCCAGTGCCACTCCGCCGGGGTACGCCGGGCGAGCGCGCCGGTCGACAGCACCAGGTGGATGGTCAGGTCGAACGGCAGGCCGCCACCGAGCAGCAGGGCACCGCTGACCAGGACCACACCGTTGCGCGGAAGTGGCCGGTAGTCGGCGCGGGTGGCCCGGTCGGTCTCCGGATTCCACAGCGACGGCAGGATCCGGCCCGAGCCGGCCGGACCGGCGGGGTCGAGCACCTCGCGTCGCAGGCCCGCCTCGTCGAGCCAGCCCAGGTAGTAGGCGTCGGGGTTGGTCCGGCCCTGCTCGTAGCGCAACGACGCAGGCCGCAGGAAGTCTCGGGTGTCGACGCGGACCGCCGGACGGCCCCGGACCCGCAGCGGGTCGACCAGCGCGTCGGCGAGTCGGTCCGGCTCGGCGGCCGGCGGTCCGTCGACGGCGACCCGGAGCGGATGGTCGGCCGGCCCGCCGGCCATCCGCTCGGCCAGTTCGCTGACGAGCAGTTCGGGAGTGATCGGTCGGACCCGCACCCGATCATCCTGCCGCTTCGGCCCGAGGGCTCGCCCGGGAGCCCCCGCCGGACCGCCGGCGGCGCCCAACCGACGCCGTCAGGCGTCGCGCCTGCGCAGGGTCAGGTAGCCGCCGAGCAGCGCCGCCGCGGTCCAGAGGGCGAGCAGGCCCACCCCGGTCCACGGCCCGTAGTCGCGCAGCCAGCGGGGGTCGTCCTGGGGCCCGGCCAAATGCATGATCACCCAGGTTGTCTGGTCCGGCAGGTACTGGGTGACCGTCCGCAGCCCCGGGATGTTGCCCAACCCCTGCGAGCCGAGCAGGAGGACCGGCAGCAGCACCGCCAGCGCCCACACCGAACTGCGCAGCAGGGCCGCCACACCGAGGGCGAAGAGGCCGAGCAGGGTGAGGTGCAGCCAGGCCCCGACGACCGCCGCCGACACTTCGTCGGTGCCGGGCGGGACGGCGTACGGGCCGAGCACCGGCTGGGCGACGGCGAAGCTGGCCAGGGCGGTCACCAGTCCGACCACCGCGAGCGGCAGGGCCGCCGCGAGCACCTTGCCGGCGTACCAGAGTCCGCGCCTGGGAACCGCGAGCAGGCTGGCCCGGATCGTCCCGGAGCGGTACTCGGCGCCGACCACCAGGACTCCGAAGACCACCACGGCCAACTGTCCGAGGGTGACCCCGTAGAAGGTGGCGAACAGCGGGTCGAAGGCCGCCTGCCGGTCGGCCGGCTGGCGGGGCAGACTCGTCCGGAAGCTGAGCGCGACCAGTGCGCTGATCCCGACGGTGACCACAAACGCCGGGACCAGGGTCCAGACGGTCGAGCGCAGGGTCACGATCTTGGTCAGTTCGGCGGCGACCACCGCGCGCAGCGGGCCGACCAGGCGCCACCGGGCCGGCTCCGCCAATGCCGGGTCGGCCCGGTCAACCGTTCCGGTACTCATCCCCGTCCCGCTCGTCCCCACGTTTCTCCCCGTCCCGCTCATCCGGATTCCCTCTCCGTCCGGCGGCGTGCCGTCGCCTCCTCGACAAGCCGCATGAACGCCTCCTCCAAGGACGCCGACCGCGCACCGATCTCGTGCACGGTGAGCTGGTGCGCCGCGACCAGCTCACCGACCCGGGGCGCCGACACGCCGTACGCGTGGACCGCGCCGTCCGGTCCGGTCCGGGTCTCGATTCCGGCGCCGGTCAACACGGCCCGCAGCCGCTCCGGCTCCGGGGTCCGCACCTGGACGTACCCGACGGAGTTGGCCTCGACGAACGCCCGCGTCCCGGTGTCGGCGAGCAGCCGTCCCCGGTCGATCACCACGAGGTGGTCGGCGGTGAGCGCCATCTCGCTCATCAGATGGCTGGAGACCAGCACCGTCCGACCCTCCGCCGCCAGTCCCCGCATCAGGTCACGGATCCACCGGATGCCCTCGGGATCGAGCCCGTTGACCGGTTCGTCGAAGAGCAGCACCGGAGGGTCCCCGAGCAGCGCGGCGGCGATGCCCAACCGTTGCCGCATGCCGAGGGAGAACCCGCCGACCCGGCGCCCCGCCACCGCCGCCAGCCCGACCAGTTCCAGCACCTCGGTTATCCGGGAGCGTGGAATCCGGTTGCTCCGGGCCAGCCAGAGCAGGTGGTGGTAGGCGCTGCGGCCCGGATGTGCCGCGCCCGACTCCAGCAGGGCGCCCACCCGACGCAACGGCGCGACCTCCCGGCGGTACGGGCGCCCGTCGATCAGCGCCTCGCCCCCGCTCGGATGGTCGAGCCCGAGCAGCATCCGCATCGTCGTCGACTTGCCGGCCCCGTTCGGTCCGAGGAAGCCGGTGACCCGGCCGGGTCGGACCGTGCAGGAGAGCCGGTCGACCGCGACCACCCGCCCGTAGCGTTTGTGCAACTCGCGTACCTCGATCACGGCCGCCAGGCTAGGCGTCGACCGGGGCGGGAACAGTCCCCGAAAGTCGCCGACCCCACATCGGAAGTGGACTCCGGACCGGACCGGCCGGGGTCGTACCGGACGTAACCTGCAGGGCATGGTCCGCCATCTCCTCGCCGCCGCCGTGCTCGTCGCGGAGACGGTGCTCCTGGTCGCCGGGCACCCCGACCTCCCACCGGCGGTGGTGCCCGGCTACCTGCTGGCCGTCGGGCTGGTGATCGCGCTGCGGCAGCGCTGGCCGCTGGCCGCCTTCGCCGGCGCGCTGCTGCTGAACGCCCTGACCGGCACCTCGTACGTGCTGCTGAGCTGGGCCGCCTACCAGGTCGGGCGGGCCGGTCTGTCCCGTCGCGACGGTGGCCTGCTGGGGTGCGGCACCGTCGTCGCCCTGGCCAGCCAGCTCGGCTCGGCACCCGGGCCCTGGCCGGAGGCGGGCGGCCCGCTGGTCGTCACGTACCTCGTCTTCGTGGCGTTGCCGGTGCTGACCGGCCGGTACCTCAGCCAGCAGGAACAGCTGGTGTCGACGCTCCAGCGGCACAACCGGCAGCTCCGCCGGGAGCGGGAGCTCCTCGCCGAGCAGGAGCAGCTGCGCGAGCGGCTGCGGATCGCCCGGGACATGCACGACTCGCTCGGACACCGGCTCAGCCTGGTGTCCGTCCAGGCGGCGGCGCTGGAGGTCTCGGCACTGCCGCCGCCGCTGCGGGACACCGTGCGGGGCCTGGCGGGCGCCGTCCGGCAGGCCACCGACGACCTGTACGACCTGGTCGGCGCGTTGCGGGGCGGCCGGCCCGACGCCGGGCGGGACCCCGGCCTCGAGGCGGTCGACGCCCTGGTGACGGACTTCCGCGGCGCCGGTGTCCCGGTGACGCTGTCCCGTTCAGGGCCGGCCCGGCCGCTGTCCCGGACCGCCGGGCAGGCGGCGTACCGGGTGGTGCAGGAGGGACTCACGAACGCCGCCAAGCACGCCCCGGGACAACCGGTGACAGTACGCCTGCAGTGGGAGCCGGACGCCCTGCTGGTGGACCTGGTCAACCCGCTCGGTCCCGGTCTCCCGGAGCCCGACGACCGGCCATCGGCTCCCGGTGCCCTGCCGTCGACCGGACACGAGCTGACCGGACACGAGCTGACCGGACACGAGCCCACTGGACAGAGGCTCATTGGACACGGGCAGACTGGACACGGCCTCACCGGGCTCGGCGAACGGCTGGCGTCGGTCGGCGGGTTGGTCGAACACGGCCGCTCCGGGGACCGGTGGCGCCTCGCCGCGATGCTGCCGAGCGGCCCCGTGGTGCTCGACGAGGCGGAGTCGGCGCTGACCGTACCCGGCCGGCCGGTCGGACTGGGTGTCGCCGTCGCCGTCCTGATGTTCCTGCTGCTGCCGGCGAGTCTGCTGTTGGGAGGCCGCTGAGATGGTCCGGGTCCTGCTCGCCGACGACGAGCCGCTGATCCGGACCGGCATCCGGACCGTGCTGGAGTCGACCGGTGACATCGAGGTGGTCGCCGAGGCCGCGGACGGTCGGACGGCGGTCGAGGAGGCACTCCGGCGCCGTCCGGACGTGGCGCTGCTCGACATCAGGATGCCGGCGCTGGACGGTCTGGCGGCGATGGAGGAACTCGACCGTCGGCTCCCCGGGCTGCGCGTCGTGCTGCTGACCTCGTTCGGCGCCGAACCGAACGTGCTGCGGGCGGTCCAGCACCGGGTCGCCGGTTTTGTGCTGAAGACCTGTACGCCCGACGAACTGATCCGGGCGGTCCGGGCCGCGTACGACGGCGACGTCTACCTCTCCCCCGGGGTGACCCGGCTGTTGGTCGGCCTGGTCTCCCCGGTCGCGGTCACCCGTCGCCGGCACGCCACCGAACGGCTGGCGGCGCTGAGCCCACGGGAGGTCGACGTGCTGCGGCTGGTGGCGGAGGGGCTCTCCAACGCCGACGTGGGCCGGCGGTTGCGGATGAGCGAGGCGAGCATCAAGACGTACGTGAGTCGGATCCTCACCAAACTGGACTGCGCGAACCGGGTCCAGGCGGCGCTGCTGGCCCGGGACGCCGGCCTACCGGGTCAGGAGGGCGCTGGCGGGTGGTGAGACCCGGGTCCGGCCGGCTCAGCCGTTGCGGTCGATGGTCACCACGGCGTCGTCGGCGAGCCGGTAGCCCACGCCGTACACGGTGGTGATCAGGGGCAGGTCGGTGCCGACCTTGCCCCGGAGCCGTCGGATGTGCACGTCGACGGTACGCAGACCGGTGTGCTCGTATCCCCAGACCGCCGCCAGCAGCTGGAGCCGGGTGAAGACCCGGCGTGGGTTGTCGACCAGGTGCATCAGCAGGTCGAACTCGAGACGGGTCAACGGCAGCGGATCGCCGTCCAGCAGGACGGACCGGGAGGCGGCGAGGATACGCAGGCTGCGTGGGGTCGACTCCGGTGGCGGCGGGGCGGCCGGCGGGGCCGGTGCCGGCTCGGCACGTCGTTCCACCACGGCGGGTACGACGCCGCTGACCGTCGCCTCGCCCCGCTCGACGAGTTCCCGGGCGGCTTCGAGCAGCCGGCGGGCCGGGGCGGTCAGCGACTCCTCACCACCGTTGAGCGGGATGGAGAGTGTCACCGTGAGCGTCGGCGAGGCGGGACCCGGACGTCGTGACGCGCCAGGCGGTCTGCCGGGTCCGGCCGGTTGGCTGAGCTGCCATCCGGCGCGGGACGAGGTGGGGCTGACCGACATGCTTCTCCTTGGCTGCTCCGGGTGTTTCCCCCCGCGGCCCGAAACGCCGCCTGGTCGATGCTTCCGGGCACCAGGGCGAGGGTCAAGGGGACACGGCGTTGCTTGACTGTGACAATCGACAAACTCAACGGAATCACTTGCTTGCTCTTAGTACCAGATCTTGTCGATCACCGTGCACCGGGCAGGATGGTCGGGGTGCGGGGTGTGCTGGCGGGGTTCGCGGTGATCTGGACGGTCACCCTGGTCGGTTATCTCGTCGGCCGGTACGCCCTGCTCGGTACCGAGGGCACCACGGTGGTCGCCCGGCTGGTGTTTCTGATCGCCACCCCGGCCCTGCTGTTCAGCACCCTCGCCCGGTCCACAGTGGCCGACATGGTCACGCCCGCGCTGGCCGCGTTCGTGCTGAGCACCGTGCTCGTGGCCGCGATCTACCTGCTCGTCGCCCGGTACGTCTGGCACCGGGGCACCGGGGAGGCGGTGGTCGGCGCCCTCTGCGCGTCGTACGTCAACGCCGCCAACCTCGGCATCCCGGTCGCCGCGTACGTGCTGGGCGACGTCTCGTTCGTCGCCCCGGTCCTGATCTTCCAGGTGCTGGTCGCGGCCCCGCTCGCGCTGGCCGTGCTGGACCTCACGACGGCCCACCGGCGGCCCTCACTGCGTCGGCTGGTCCTGCTGCCGACCCGGAACCCGATCATGCTGGGCTGCGCGGCCGGCCTGGCCGTCGCCGTCTCGGGGTGGACGCCGCCGGCCGAGGTGCTCCGCCCGTTCGAACTCGTCGGCTCGGCGGCGGTGCCGTTGGCGCTGCTCGCACTCGGCATGTCACTGCCGGGCAGCCGGCCGCTGGCCGCCGCCGACGCCGGAGCGCGGTACCTGGCCGTCGCCCTGAAGGTGCTGGTGCAGCCGGCGCTGGCGTACGTGCTGGCCCGGTTCGTCCTGCACCTGACCGGGCCGGCCCTGCTCGCGGCGGTGGTGACCTCGGCGCTGCCAACCGCGCAGAACGTCTTCGTCTTCGCCACCCACTACCGGCAGGCCCGCTCACTGGCCCGGGACGTGGTGGTGCTCTCCACCGTGGCCGGGGCCGTCTCGCTCGTCGGGATCGCCGCCTGGCTGGGCTGACCGCCGCCGGGCGCGGCTCAGCCGGGACTCAACACCGGGCCGCCCGATCGCTCACTCCGGATCCTCGACCCGGACCCGGGCGTCGTCGGCGAGCCGGTAGCCCACCCCGTGCACCGTGGTGACCAACGGCGTCAGCTCGCCCACCTTGGCTCGCAACCGACGGACGTGCACGTCCACCGTGCGGGCCACGGCGTGCTGGTAACCCCAGACGCTGGCCAGCAACTGGGTCCGGGTGAAGACCCGACGCGGATGCCGGGCCAGGAAGAGCAGCAGGTCGTACTCGAGTCGGGTCAACGGCAGGGACAGCCCACCACGCAGTACGGTCCGTGGACCGGTGAGCACCCGCAACGGTTCGGGACCGGCGGCGCCGCTGTCGGCCGCGCCGTCGGTCGTGGACCTCCCCTGGTCGGCGGCGCCGACGGCGGGCCGGGTGGGATCGGTTACGTCGTCGGCGGGCCGGTCCGCGACGTCGCCCGGCCGGTCCGACCCGGCGGTACGGGCCGGAAGGTCGGTGACCGGAGAGTGGTCGGCGACGCCGGTCACCGCCAGCGTGCCGCCCTGGTCGGCGAGGTCTCGGGCCAGTTCGAGCAGGATGGCGAGCTGTGCCGGCAGCCGCTCGCCGGCCAACGGGACCTCCAGGGTGAGCCGGAGGGTCGCGGCGTCCGGCAGAACCGACCGACGACGGGTCGTGGGACGACCCGGTCCTCCCGGGGAGGGGGTGCGCGGATGGATGGCGACGACCGACATGGAGAACTCCTCTATGGACTGCGGCCCGTCTCGTCCCGCGCGGTGGCGCGGGTTCAGGTGAAGGCGTGCCGGGCGGTGGCCGGCACGGAGATGGTCGGCTGGGCGAAGAGGTCGACCGGCCCGAAGGCCGGCAGACCGGCCACCCGCCAGGCGACGAAGCCGCCGACGACGTCGGTCGCCCGGTGCAGGCCGAGGTCCTGCAGCGCGGCGGCGGCCAGTGCGGACGTGTAACCCTCCTGGCAGTAGACGATGACCGGTAGGTCGTACCGGTGGGCGACGGGCAGACGACTGGTGCTGCGTGGATCGAACCGCCACTCCAGTACGTTGCGGTCGACGATCAACGCGCCGGGAATGGTTCCGGTGGCGGCCCGCTGGGCGGCGGGACGGATGTCCACCAGGACGGCACCGGCCCGGGCGGCCAGGTGCGCCTGCTCCGGATCGAGCCGCCGTAGCCGTCGGCGCGCGGCGGCGAGGATCTCGTCGATGCTCCGGGAGCCCACCGGAGCCGTCGTGCGACGACAGCATCCGGCCTCGTCGCGGAGGTTGCTCAGTTCCACTCGTACGGTCCTTCCCGTCCTGTCCGGCGTGTCGCCGGCCCTGCTCCGCCCGGGCCGGCCGAATGACCCCGACGCACGGCGCCGCCGCCGTTCACCAGGCGACCCCCGCCTCGGCCACCTCGACCGCCCGCAGCTCGCCACCCTCCAGCCGGTAACTGGTCATCCGGAGCAGTGCCGGGCGGTAGACGTGCACGCTCACCGCCGGTCGGTCCGTGTGGTTCGCCACCCGGTGCACGTGGTGCGGGCCGAACCGACGGCCGGCGCCGGCACCGAGTTCCCTCGGACGCAACCGGCCACGGTCCACAATCTCCTCGGTGAGAGAGCCGGCGGCGACCAGGAAGGCGCCGGCCGACCCGCCGTGGTCGTGCAGCTCGGTCTGCTGGCCGGGCAGCCAGGTGAGCAGCCACACCTCGTGGTCGTCCGCGTGGGCGAGCCGGTGGTACCAACGCCGTGCCGGATCAAGACGCAGGGGCACCGGCCAGCCGGTCAGGCCGCCGGCGTCCGCGGCGAACCGGCGGGCGACGGCGAGCGGATCGGAGATTCCGGAGATCATGGGTACGTCCTCGGGAGCCGGTACCAAGGTCGGTCACGATGATAGCCCATAAAACCTATCTGCTTTGTAGGTTTTTCCACAAGCCGCTCCCCGACGATCCCGCACCCGTTGGCGCGATACCGCTCCGGTCAGCCGCCGTGGATCTTGTCGCGCCTGGCTACTGTGAGGCCCGGGCGACCAGGAGGTGCCGGTGGTGGAGGAACGGACGGACGACAACCACGAACCCGCCGCCGAGGCGGAGAGCGCGGCGAGGCCCACCTGGACCGCGAGACGACGCAGGCAACCGGTCGGCGCCGTGCTCGGCGCCGCGCTCGTCACCCTCGCCTCGGTCGCGACCTGGTACATCGACCATCGCGCCGAGTCGCTGGACGCCGAACAGGAGGCGCGGGACCGGGCCGTCTTCGCCGAGGTCTGCACCGATCCCGTCCGGGCCGCCGCCCTCGTCACCAACACCCCGTCCCTCGCCAGCACCTGCCCCGTCGGCCTGCGCCACCTGCTGTCGATCGCGGCGGCCGAGGTGGACCCGGGCCCGGAACTCCTGAACGCCTATCTGGACCGGCTCCTCACGTTGCTGGACGCCCGGACCCCGAGTGACGTCACGCCGTACCTCGGTGCGCTGCACCGCGACGACGTCCACAGCGCCGGCCTCGACGAACTGCACCGCAACGCCCGACGCTGCCAGGTGCTGCTGCCGACCGGCCCGCCACCACCGGCGACACCCCGCCCGACCGGCAACTTCTGGGACGACTGGCAGCGCCTCGAGGTCGTCGCGCAACCCCGGTCGGTCCGGACGACCGTCGAGCCGGGCGGACGCGTCGTCGTCACGGCACGGGTGGTCGACACCACGCCGGCCTGTCTGACCCGTCCCACGCTCGAGTCGACCCCACCGCCGCGGTTCACCGGCACCACGGCACTGACCCTCTCCTTCGTCACCGGCACCGGTCCGAGCGGTGAACAGGTGTGGCTGCTCGACCACCTCGACGCCTGTCCGGTCCGGCCGGACCCGCTGGCCGCCGAACCCGTGGTCGACACGTACACGCTGACCCGGCGCCGGTCGATCCGCGAGGACGTCACCGATTCCCTCTTCCGCTACGCGGGCAGCAGCTGCCCCCGGGCTGCCGGCCGCTGACCGGGGAAGCCCGGTCCCGCCGCGGTACACCTACGACGGCTCCCAGACGGCGCCGTCGTGGGCGAACAGCACCCGGGCCGGGTCGAGGTCGACCAGCCGGGCCAGCCACCGCGGCACCGGCGGCAACGGGGCGGCCACCCCGTCCCGGGACGCCCGCAACGCCAACTCGTCCGAGGCGTACCCGGAGGCGAAGTCCCGGGCCTGACCGGCCAGGATCACCGTGCCGTCCGGCTGCCGCACGGACAGGGACTGGTGCCCGACGGTGTGCCCGGCGGTGGGAATCACCAGGACCCCGGGCCAGAGCTCGGCCTCGCCGTCGAGCTCCTCGTACCGGGCGCCGGGAAAGTCGACCAGTTCGGCGACGGTGTGCCCGGGCGCCCGGGCGGCGGCCAACTCGGCCCGCTGTACGACGATCGGACGGCCGCCCAGCGAACGGTTCCCGCCACAGTGGTCGAAGTGCAGGTGGCAGTTGACGACCAGCGAGACGTCCTCCGGGCGTACTCCGGCGGCGGCGAGCGCGGCGACCAGCGCACGCCGCCGTGGCCGGTAGTGCGCCTCCGTCTCCGGATCGGCCGCACCGATACCGGTGTCGAAGAGGATCAGACCCTCGGGCCGACGGACCAGGTAGCCGTAGACCGGCTCGACCCGGGGATGTGGCCCGCCGACCTCCTCGGCCGGTCGCACGAAGTAGCCGAGGTCGAGTCGTCGCACGGTGCCACCGTCCGTCATCACCTCATCCTCGGCGCCGGCAGCGCACCGTCAAGACCGGTTCACCAGCAGCGTAACGGCCGACACCACACCGGCAGCGCGCCGGAAACTTGACCGGTTGAGTTGACCTACCGTGACCTGCTTCAATATCCACCGGGAGCACCGGGCCGTCACGTACCACCCCATCACCGTGACAGGAGATCACCATGCTCCGCAGGCCCCTGCTCGGCGCCGCCCTGGCCGCGCTCGTCGTCGCCCTCGGCACGATCGTCCCCACCGGACCGGCGCTACCGGCCGCCCCCGCCCCGGTCCGGGTCATGCCGCTCGGCGACTCGATCACCGGATCGCCCGGCTGCTGGCGCGCCATCCTCTGGAACCGGTTGCAGAACACCGGGTACACCAACATCGACTTCGTCGGCACCCTCGGCCCGCAGGGCTGCGGACAGCCGTACGACGGTGACAACGAAGGGCACGGCGGCGCCCTGGTCACCACCGTGGCCGACCAGAACCAGTTGCCGGCCTGGCTGTCGACGACCCGCCCGGACGTCGTCCTGATGCACTTCGGCACCAACGACGTCTGGAGCAACCGGGCACCGGCCACCATCCTGGCCGCGTACGGCAAACTCGTCGACCAGATGCGGGTCAGCAACCCGGGTATGCGGATCCTGGTCGCGAAGATAATCCCGATGGCCCCGGCCACCTGCGCCGAGTGTGGCCAGCGGGTTGTCGCGTTGAACAACGCCATCGGCGGCTGGGCGTCGTCGAAGACCACCGCCCAGTCGCCGATGGTGGTGGTCGACCAGTGGACCGGCTTCAGCACCGGCAGCGACACCTACGACGGCGTCCATCCCAACGCCGCCGGCGACCAGAAGGTGTCCGACCGGTGGTACCCGGCGCTGACCGCCGTACTGGACGGGGTCACGCCGACCCCGCCGCCGACCGTCGTACCGACCACACCCACCGGCACCCCGCCCACGCCGCCCGTCACCCCGACGGCGGCGCCGAGTACACCGCCGGCCGGCGGTGCCTGTGTCGCCACCTACCGGACCACCGGCCAGTGGCAGGGCGGCTTCCAGGGTGAGGTCAGCGTCCGGAACAACGGCACCTCGGCGAGTCGATCCTGGACCGCGCAGCTCTCCTTCCCCGCCGGACAGCGGGTCAGCCAGGCGTGGAACGCCGAAGTCAGCCAGAGCGGCACCGTCGCCACCGCCCGCAACGTGGGCTGGAACGGGGCGCTGGGCGGCGGCGGGTCGACCACCTTCGGTTTCATCGGCAGCTGGACCGGCAGCAACCCGGCACCGACGGTCGGCTGCACCCTCGGCTGACCGACCGCGCCACGCCGACCGGGGCCGACGTGACACTCCTCGTCGACCCAGTGCGCCCCGGCGTTCCGGGACTCCGCGCGGGACACGCCGGGGACCGGCCCTGGTCGGCCCGGGACGGCGGTGCGGGGTCAGTCGGCCGCGACCCGGTAACCGGGGACCGACGGCCACCGGACGGTGAGCACCACCGCCTCCTCCGGCGCGTACCACGAGTGGTCGATGCCCGGCCCCCAGACGACGTAGTCACCGGGCTCGGCGAGGGTGACCCCGCGCCCCCGGAACTCCATCCGGAACCGGCCGGAGACCAGCACCAGCAGCGCCGTTCGCCGCTCGCCGGTGACCCACTCCGCCCGGGTGTCGCCGGCCGGGTGCATCCCCCACTTCACCTCGACGTCGGTGCTGTGCCGCACGTCCACCCCGGCCGGCATGAAGTGGCCGAGCAACCAGCCGCCGTTCCCGGCGCCGTCCTTGGCCGCGTTGCCGACGTAGATCCCCTCGTCCAACCGTCCTCCCCTCACCGGTCGGGCAAGGTACCACGCGGGCGGGCCGGCCCCGGACGCGGAGCGGCCCGGCCCCCGCGAGCGGGAACCGGGCCGTTCCGTCGTGCCTGGCGCCTACCGGCCACCCAGGTAGGTGGGCTGGGTCTGCGGGTTGAACTCCTTGAACTTGGTCAGCTGCGCGCTCCACAGCCGCCAGTCCCGTACCTCCAGGACGTCCAGACCCTTCTGGATGTCGTTGGAGTAGATGTGGCCGTTGTACCAGTACGCCGACCACGAGCCGCCGATGATCCGCTCGGTCTCGGAGAGCGGGCCCCGCTCCCAGTAACCGAGTTCCACCGGACGGGCGGAGTTGGTGAAGTCCCACACCGAGATACCGCCCTGGTACCACGCCTGGACCATGATGTCCCGACCCAGCACCGGGATCAGCGAGCCGTTGTGGGCGACGCAGTTCTCCAGCGAGGTGTTCAGTCGCGGAATCTTGAAGTAGCTCCGGAAGACCAGCTCGCGCCCGTCCCCGCGACCGGTGATGTCGTAGATGGCGTCCGCGCCCCGGGTCGGCTCCACCGACTCGACGCAGGTCGCGCCGCTGCCGCCGCCGAGTTCGTCGGTGAAGACCACCTTGGTGCCGGCGTTGTTGAAGGTAGCCGAGTGCCAGAACGCGAAGTTCGTGGTGTCCCGGACCCGGTTGATCACCCGCGGCTTCTCACGGTCGCGGATGTCCATCAGGATGCCGTCACCCATGCAGGCGCCGGCGGCCAGGTCCTTGCTCGCGAAGACGGTGATGTCGTGGCAGCCGCTCGTGGTCGAGCTGCCGTTGCCACCCGGGTTACCACCGTTGTCGGCGGCGAAGAGGTCCGGCACGGCCACCACGGCGGCCTGGGTCGGCTTCTTCACCGGCACCTTGATGATCGAGATCGAGTCGTGCGGCGTCGGGCACCCGGCGTAGGTGCTGGACGGCCCGTACGACGAGACGTAGAGGTAGACCGCCTTCCGGTCCTTACCGGGCACCAGGGTGTGGGTGTGCGAGCCGCACGCGGTCTGGACCGACTTGATGTACCGGGGCGCCTTCTTGTTCTTGATGTCGAAGATCTTGATGCCCTCCCACACCGTCTGGCTGCTCGGCACGCTCGTGCTGCTGCACGAGTCGTCGCTGCGCGGCGAGTCGGTGGAGAGGAACAGCAGGTCACCGTAGACGGTGATGTCGTTCTGCGACCCGGGGCAGAGCACCTGGGACACAATGGACGGTCGTGCCGGGTTCTTGACGTCGTAGATGACAAAACCGTCGTAGTTGCCCGCGAAGACGTACCGGTCCTGGAAGGCCAGGTCGGAGTTGAGCGCGGCCTGGGTGTTGAACGGACCCGGCTTGGGGACGTTGGCGATCTGCCGCAGGTTCGAGCTGCTGGAGATCTCGTCCACACCGGGCGGACCGGCCGTGGCCGTACCGGCCTGCTCCGTTGTGGACGATTCCGGACTGGCGCTGCTTGCCGGGGCTACGGCCGTGCTCGCCACCAGGAGAGCGAGCGCGCCGAGCCCGACGATCCGGAGTCGCCGCGGCCCTTGTGGGGGGAATCTGAACATCTGGCGGCACCCTTCGAAAGGGGTTTACGAATGTCCAGACCTTACCTGGACCAGCCTGCCGTCGTTGTGATCCGGCTCACATTATTGACCATGATCGGAACTGGTGGGCCGACGCCGCCGACCGTGCACGTGCCGGCCCTCGCCGCCCGCGACCGGACCGCCACGAGCGGTACGTCCCATCGCCACGAGTGGTACGCCACGCCACCCCACGCGCTCGCCTTGATCGTCCGACCACAGTCGACCGACCCTAGGCCGTGTGTCATAAGTGCCGTTCGAGTCTCCGAAGCCAGGTGTCGATCATGCTGATGGTGGCGGTGGCTTCGTAGCGCACGGCGAGTTTGTCGTAGCGGGTGGCCACGGCGCGGTGTTGTTTG
>NZ_JBDPLT010000050.1:0-61010 GCF_039871775.1 Plantactinospora sp. B5E13 | reverse complement strand
GTCCAGGGGGACGACCGGCCCGCTGCCGTGACGGACTGTGCCGGGGACTCAGGCAGGAAATGTAGAATGCCCCAGTTAGCCCGATCTGTCGAGGCGAATCAGACCTTCCGGTACCTCGCCTGGACCACACAGAACCCGGCGAAGGCGGCGATGCCGAGCGCCACCAGGGTGAGCAGGAAACCGCCGTACGACTGCTCACGCAGCGTGTGCAGGGCGGCGTCCAGTCCTCGGGCCCGGTCCGGGTCGTAGGTCAGCGCGGCGGTCACCACCAGCACGCCGGCGATGCCGTACGCGACCCCCTTGGCGATGTAGCCGGCGACGCCGAGCCGCCGGGCCAGGGTCCGCATCCGGTGGTCCATCTGGCCGGTCCGCAGATGCCGTTCGAACTTCCGCACCCACCCGTACCAGACCAGGCCGGCACCGAGCGCGGCCAGGCCGAGACCGGCCAGCCCGACCAGGGCCCGGCCACCACCGGACTCCATCAGCTTCTCGGTGAGCGCCTGCTGTTTGTCCGCACTGGACGAGTTGGCATGCCGCAGCACCTGGAACGCGGTCCAGGCGAAGTAGAAGTAGAAGACGGTACGGCCGACCGAGGTGACCCGCTCCAGGGTCCGCTCGCGGCCCCGGTACTCCCGGTGCCCGGTCGCCGCCTCAAGTGCCTGCCAGATCGCCATCGCGAGCAGGCCGATCCCGATCGCGCCGACCAGGAACCTGCCGAGTGGCTGGGCAGCCAGGGTGCGCAACGCACCCGACTGGTCACCGTCGTCGGAGGGCCGGCCGAACGCGATCTGCAACGCCAGCCAGGCGAAGAGCAGGTGGACGAGCCCGTAGCCGACGAACCCGACCCGGGCGAGGACTTCGAGTGCTCTGCTGTGGGCGGCGCGGTCGGCGCCGGCGTGCACGGTCTGGGTCGCTGACATGGCCAGTCAATGACCGGCCGCGAAGATTTCCAAACGTCCGGACCGAACCGGCCCCGACCCCGCCACCCACGACCCCAGGTCAGCCGGCGTTGCGCCCGATCCGGACCACCACCTGGTCGGCGTCGGCGCTCTGCACGGTGGCGTACATGCCGCCGACCTCGGTGGCCTGCTCGCCGACGGTGAGGGTCAACTGCTCGCCGGCGACCTCGATGGTCACCCGGTCCCCGTCGACGCCGATCAGCTTCGCCTCCACGCCGAGGAAGCTCGCCTGGGCGTCGACGCCCCGGTTGAACGTGACCGTGCAGGCGTCCAGCCCACAGTCGGTGCTGGCGCCGTCGGAACTGCAGCCGGCCAGCAGAGCCGCACCGAGAGCCAGACCGGCGAACAGGCCGGCGACCCGACGGACGGGGGTGATGTGGCGGTACTGGGGAGGATTCGTCACCCCACCAAGGGTACCCAAGGTGATCCAGACGACCATCGGGCCGGATCCGACGGTCGGCCCGCTAGGGTGCCCGACATGCCGTTCGACATCAACCGGGTCCGGGCCGCCTACCCGGCGCTGGACGAGGGATTCACGCACTTCGACGGGGCCGGCGGCAGTCAGGTCGCCGCCGCCGTCGCCGAGGCGGTCGCCGGAACCATGCGCAGCGCGGTGGCCAACCTGACCCCGGCCCACGTTCCCGGGCGGCGCTCCGGCGACCTGGTCGCGGCGGCCCGCCAGGCGGTCGCCGACCTGGTCGGGGGGAACCCGGACGGCGTGGTGTTCGGGCCGAGCGCCACCGCGTTGACGTACACCGTGGCCCGGACGCTGAGTCGACAGTGGCGACCGGGCGACGAGGTGGTGGTCTCCCGACTCGACCACGACTCCAACGTCCGGCCGTGGGTGCAGGCGGCGGAGGCGACCGGCGCGGTGGTCCGCTGGGCCGAGTTCGACCGCGAGACCGGGGAGCTGCCGACCGCACAGTACGCCGAACTCGTCGGTCCGCGTACCCGGCTGGTCGCGCTGACCGCCGCCAGCAACGCGATCGGCACCGTCCCGGAGGTGGCCGGGATCGCCGCCCTCGCGCACCGGGCCGGCGCCCTGGTGTACGTCGACGGCGTGCACGCCACCCCGCACGGTCCCACCGACGTCGCCGCGCTCGGCGCCGACTTCTACGTCACCAGCGCCTACAAGTGGTCCGGCCCACACGTGGCCGCGGTGGTCGCCGACCCGGCCCGGTGGGCGGAGCTGCACCCGGCCAAGCTGCTGCCCTCCCCCGACCGGGTGCCGCAGCGCTTCGAGTTCGGCAGCCTGGGCTGGCCGCTGCTCGCCGGGGTCCGGGCCGCCGTGGACCATCTCGCCGGTCTCGACCCGACGGCGACCGGCGACCGACGGGAACGGCTCCGGGCCGGCCTCGCCGCCGCCCGGGCCCACGAGGACCAGCTCCTCGCCCGGCTGCTCGCCGGCCTGACCGCGCTGCCCGGGATCACCGTGTACGGCGCACCCCGACACCGCTGCCCGACGGTCTCGTTCCGGATCGCCGGACAGGCCCCGGCCGACACCGCCGCCGCGCTCGGCGAACGCGGCATCTGCGTCTCGTCCGGCGACTACTACGCGTACGAGTACTTCACCGCCCTCGGCCTGCGCGACAGCGGCGGCGCGGTCCGGGCCAGCATCTACCACTACAACACCGACGAGGACGTCGACCGGCTGCTGGGCGAACTCGAGCGGCTGACCGTGACCGGGGTCACCGACGGATCCGGTCTGGTACGGGGAGAATCCGTCCGGTGAACACACTGGTGCAGGACAATCCCGCCGAACGCCGCTTCGAGATCCTGATCGACGACAGCCTGGCCGGTTTCGTCGCCTACCGTGTCGCGTCCGGGACCATCGTTCTCGTACACACCGAGGTCGACCCGGGCTACGAGGGCAAGGGCGTCGGCAGCGCCCTGGCCCGGGGCACCCTCGACCAGCTCCGTGAGCGGGGCGAACCGGTCCGGGTCACCTGCCCCTTCCTGCTCCGCTTCATCGAACGCCACCCCGAGTACACCTCGGTGGTCACCGACGGCTGAGCGGTCTTCGAGGGTCCCCGGGAAGGCCGGGCACCGGCTACCGTCGTACCCGTGGCGGAGCCGGGAGTGCGCACGACGGGCCGGACGGGTCGGATGGCGACGGCGGCGGTCGCGGTGCTCGCGGTCGGGGCCGTGGTGGTCGGCGTCGGCCTCTGGCGGGGTTGGTTCGCCGATCCGTCGGTCTCCGACCCGCCACGGGTCCGGGCCGCGAGTGTGCGGACCGTCGTCGGAGACCTGGCGGCCCCCTGGGGGCTGGCCTTCCTGCCGGACGGCTCCGCCCTGGTGACCGAACGGGACAGCCGGCGGATCCTCCGGGTCGCCGCCGACCCGTCGGGCGTACACACCGCGACCGAGGTGGCCCGGATCGACGAGGCGACCCCCGAGGGCGAGGGTGGGCTGCTCGGCATCGCGGTCTCCCCCGACCACGCCCGGGACGGCTGGATCTACGTCTACTACACGTCCGCGCGGGACAACCGGATCGCCCGGCTACGCCTCGGCGAGACGCCACAGCCGGTGCTGACCGGCATCCCCCGCGGCTCCCGCACCCACAACGGCGGCCGGATCGGCTTCGGGCCGGACGGTCTGCTGTACGCCGGAACCGGTGACGCCGGTGACCGGGACGCCTCCCAGGACCGGAGCAGTCTGGCCGGCAAGATCCTGCGGATGACCCCGGACGGACTGCCCGCCCCCGGCAACCCGTTTCCCGGCTCGCCGGTCTACAGCTACGGACACCGCAACGTGCAGGGTCTGGGCTGGGCCGCCGACGGCACCCTGTACGCCGCCGAGTTCGGACAGAACCACTACGACGAGCTCAACCGGATCACCGCCGGCGGCAACTACGGCTGGCCGGTGGTGGAGGGCGACTCCTCCGACGACCGGTTCGTCCCGCCGCTGGCCACCTGGGCCACCGACGAGGCGTCGCCGAGCGGGCTGGCGGTGGTCGGCGACCGCGCCTGGCTGGCCTGTCTGCGCGGCCAGCGGCTCTATCGGATCGGCCTCGACGGGCAGCGTCCGGAGTCCCTGCTGACCAGGGAGTACGGCCGCCTCCGGCACGTCGCCGCCGCCCCGGACGGGTCGCTGTGGGTGCTCACCTCGAATCGCGACGGACGTGGCGATCCGCGCGACGGCGACGACCGGATCCTGCGCCTCGTCCCCTGAGCCCACGCGGCGACCGGTGGCGGCGCGGATCGCGTCCACCGGCGCGCCAGCGGCCCCGGGTTCAGATCGCGTGCTCCGGGGCGGGCAGTTCGGCGAACGGGAACCGGAGCCGGAAGTCGGGCCACGGCACGGTGAGTCGCAGGCTCTCCCCGGTCCGGCCGGGTGCCACCCCCAGCGCCGCGATCTCGCCGAGGTCGGTGAGCGAACGCCGGGCCTGTTCCTCGGTGACCCCGGCGGAGCCGGCGAGACTGCGCAGGCTGGTGGTGACCACCCGGCGACGCCACCGCCGACGGGTCCGGGCGGCGAGTCGCCGGATCGCGATCGCCACCAGGACGGCCTGGTCGTCACGCTGCGCACGGACCTCCAACTCGCGCTCCTCCGGCGACAGGGGCAGGACCTCCAGCGGATCGCGGTCGAGTCGGGGCAGCACCCACGGATCGTCGCCGTCGTCGGTCAGCTCGAACAGCCCGAGTTCGGCGAGGCAGAAGAGCAGCTCCCGGACGGTGTGCGGGACCGGCAGGTTGTTCCGGTGACACATCTCGGCGAACAGTTCGATCCGGGTGGCCCGGACCTTGACCATCCAGGCGTAGTGCTCGCGGGCATGCAGTTCGGCGTGTTCGGGATCGCGGCCGGCGCGCCGCCGCCGGGCCCGGGCCACCCACTCCTCCACGCTGCCGGGATCGCACCAGGCGGCCTCGTCCCAGGGCACGACGCCGGACCACGACGAGCGCCGGAACCGGGCCTGACCAGGCACGATGGTCAGATAGACGAAGGCGCAGGGTAGCCACCGGATCCAGGACGGCGTGAGGGGGGCCCGCTGCCAGCGAGGGGTCACCGGAGGACGATACCGCGACTCGGCGTACACGTGGGGGCACCCAAGGTTACCCCGCGCGTTCCGGGAGGCAGCCCGCCCCCGTACGGCGTGGCACACCGCCCCGCTGCCAGGTCAGCCGGCGGTCGACGACAACCACGATCCGATCAGGACGGTGCGGCTCGATCCGGTTCAGCGTGCCGCGACTCCGACGTCGACGGCGGCCCGGCCGGTGAGCACCTCGGCGGCGGCCCGGCCGCCCGCCCAGGACGCCCCGTAGGTGGCCAGATGCACCTGGCCGACCACGGTCTCCGGCACGCCGATCTCGACCACGATCGCGTCGGGGCGACCCGCCAGGACCCGATGTACCGCCGTGGACATCCACTCGTGGCGGTGCAGGTCGCGGACCACCAGCACCAGGGGCCGCCCGTGGGCCGGCACCAGCACCGCGGCCGGCAACCGACCACTGGTGCCGAGTTGGTCCACGCCCAGTTCGTCCGCGGTCAACCGTACGGTCGTGGTGCCGGGCAGCAGGGCGGCCAGCGGCAGGCCGACGCCCCAGGGCGTGTCCGAGCCGGTGGCGATGTTGTCCGGTGGAGCGAACTCCACCACGTGCGCCGGCCCGGCGAGCGGCAGGCCGCTGCCGGCCGTCCCGGACCCGACCGTGAGGCGTACCGCCCGGCGGGCGGCGGCCAGCCCGAGCGGGGAACCGTCCGGACCGGGACCGTCCCAGGCCGACCGTCCGGCCCGCGCGGTACTGCTCCAGGCGGCCAGCTGGCCGACCCGCTTGGCCGCCTCGACCAGCCGCTCCTCCGGCAGGACCCCGGTGGTCACCGCCTCGACGATCGCGTCCCGCAGCCGTTGCGCGTCCGCCTCCTCGGCGTGCTCGCCGCCGACGCAGATCGCGTCGGCGCCGGCGACCAGGGCCCGTACCGCCGCGCCGGTGAAGCCGTACCGGTGGGTGACCGCGCGCATCTCGATCCCGTCGGTGACCACCGCGCCCTGGAAGCCGAGCTCCTCGCGGAGCAGGTCGGTCAGGATCCGCCGACTCAGGGTCGCCGGCCACTCGTCGTCGATCGCCGGGACCAGCAGGTGGCCGGTCATCACCGCCTGTACGCCGGCCCGGATCGCGGCCCGGAACGGCGGCAGTTCGCAGGCCTCGAGCCGGGTACGGGGCACACCGATCCGGGGGATGTCGAGGTGCGAGTCGACGCTGGTGTCACCGTGTCCCGGGAAGTGTTTCGCACAGGCGGCGACCCCGGCGGACTGCAGACCGCGTACCCAGGCCGCGGTGTGTCGGGCCACCAGGCCCGGGTCTGCGCCGAACGAGCGTACGCCGATCACCGGGTTGTCCGGGTCGGCGTTGACGTCGGCGTCCGGGGCGTAGTTCAGGGTGATCCCGGCCGCCGCCAGTTCGGCGCCGAGGTCACGGGCCACCGCCTCGGTGAGGTCGGGGTCGTCCACCGCACCGAGCGCCAGGTTGCCGGGGCGGGAGCTGCCGCGCCGGGATTCGAGTCGGGTGACGTCCCCGGCCTCTTCGTCGATCGCCACCAGCACGTCGGGACGCTCCGCCCGCATCGCGGCGGTGAGCCCGGCCACCTGTTCGTGGTCGATCACGTTGCGAGCGAACAGCACCACCCCGCCGAGCCCCTCACCGAGCCACCGGCGTACCCAGTCCGGCGGGCGGGTGGCCCCCACGAAGCCCGGCTGCAGCACCGCTGCGGCCAGACCGGCCAGGTTGTCTGTGGTTCCGCTCATCCCGCCTGTTCCCCCGCTCTCCACCATGGACGGCCAGCACCCCCCCGGTCGCGGCGGGTGCTGCCATGGTCACACCGGCTCCGAAAATAGTCAAGAAACCTTCCTATTAATCGGAACGCATCCCTACGTGCGACAGTGCATGCATGCCACACAGCATCTGGGAAGCACCGCACAACATCTGGGAAACCGGTAAGCGGTTCGGCGTGGAACCCCACCGGCTGCTCGCCGCCGACGAGAGCACCTGGTACGACATCCCCGGCGTCCGGATCGTCGGCGCCATCCTCGGCACCGTCCTCCTGGTCGCCGCCATCCGGTCGATGTTCGGACGCGGCCGGTAACCGTCGGTAGCCGCGTCGCCGAAGCCACCGGGGTTCGCACCACGGGGCCAGGTCGAAAGCGGCGCGGGTCGGCCCCGTTTGTGTCCGCCGGCCCCGGGGTACCTGCGGCGACCAATGAAACTCACACCCCTGCCCGCCACCCGGCTCCGGCGCGCCGCCCGGCACCGGTTCGGCTGGCCCACGCTGCGTCCCGAACAGCTCACCGCGATGCGGGCGCTGCTGCGCTGTCGCGACGCCCTCGTCGTACTGCCGACCGGGGCCGGCAAGTCCGCCGTCTACCAGGTGCCGGCGACCCTGCTCCCGGCTCCGACGCTGGTTATCTCCCCGCTGCTCGCCCTGCAGCAGGACCAGATCACCGCGCTCAACGAGCGGGGCCGGCCGGAACTGCGCGCGGTCCGGATCAGCTCCGCGGAGAACGCCGGCCAGCGGGCCGCCGCGCTGGAGAACATCCGGCGGGGCCGGGCCCGGTTCCTGTTCACCACCCCCGAGCAGCTCGCCAACCCGGACCGGCTGGCCGAGATACGCGCACTCCGCCCGGCCCTGGTCGCGGTCGACGAGGCGCACTGCATCTCCGCCTGGGGGCACGACTTCCGCCCTGACTACCTGGCCCTGGGGAAGCTGATCACCCAACTGGGCCGGCCGCCGGTGGTCGCGCTGACCGCGACCGCCTCCCCACCGGTCCGCGACGACATCATCAGCCGCCTCGGCCTGCGCCGACCCCGGATCGTGGTCTCCGGACTGGACCGCCCCAACCTCTTCCTCGAGGCGGCGAACTGCGCCACCGAGGAGCTGCGGTGGCGACGCCTGGTCGCGCTGCTGGAGGCCGAGGGCCGCCCCGGCATCGTCTACGCGCCGACGCGGCGGGCGGCCGAGGAACTCGCCACCCGGCTGACCCGGGCCGGCTTTCCGGCGGAGCACTACCACGGCGGGATGTCGGCCGCTGCCCGCGAGGAACGCCACCAGCGGTTCCTCGCCGACCAGGTACCGGTCATGGTGGCCACCTCGGCGTTCGGGATGGGCATCGACAAACCGAACATCCGCTGGGTGGCGCACATGGCGTTGCCGGACGCGCCGGACAGCTACCTGCAGGAGATCGGCCGGGCCGGCCGGGCCGGCGACAACGCCCGCGCGCTGCTGCTCTGGCGCGCCGAGGACGTCGGACTGCGCCGCTGGTTCACCGGCGGCGCCCCGGATGCGGACCAGTTGCGCGACCTGGCCGCGCTGCTGCGTGACGGTCCACTGTCCCGCACCGCCCTGCGGGACCGGACCGGGCTCGGCGTCCGCCGACTGGGGCAACTGCTCGCCCTGCTGGAGCAGGTCGGTGCCGCGACGACCCTGGCCGACCACCGGTTCGGCAGTCCCCGGTACGCCCCGGTCCCGGCCGACGCGGCGACGGCGGCGATCGCCGAGGCCGAACGGCAGCTCACCGTGCAACGCTCCCGGACCGACATGATGCGCGCGTTCGCGGAAAGCACGGGCTGCCGGGGACAGGTGCTGCTCGCGTACTTCGGGGAACGGCTGCCGGCACCGTGTGGGCACTGCGACAACTGCCACGCCGGCAACGGCGAGCCGCCGGGCGCCGCACCCGCCGTCGACGAGCCGTTCCCGGTCCGCAGCGCGGTCCGGCACCCGGAGTGGGGCCCGGGACTGGTGCTCGGCTACGAGGCGGACAAGATGACCGTGCTCTTCGAGGAGGTGGGCTACAAGACGCTCTCCGTTCCGGTGGTCAGCGCGCACGGCCTGCTCGTGCCGGTCCGGGACTGAAGCACGGTGGCCGGCCCGCCACCCGGCGCGGATCACCGGCGTGCTCCGCAGCACCTCCGGCGTTGCGGATTGCGGTCGGCACGACCGTGCCGTGAGATGTGATGGTTTGCCATCAGTGAAGGAGGGGTTGCCATGACGGAGCAACCGTTGTACACGACCGAGTTCGGATTCACCGACGACGAGTGGGGCCTGCTCGTCGGCCTGCCCCAGTCGGTGCTGACCGCGGCCAGCGCCGCCGAGTCGGACGGCAGCCGTCGGACCAGGTCGGAGAACGCGGCCGGGCTGGAGAGCATCGCCGCCGGGCGAGAGTCGGCCAGTCCGCTGGTCGCCGCCGTCGCCGGGGAACTCGTGGCCCGGGTCGGGGACCCGGAGACGGGTGAGGAACTACCGGTGATCGAGCCCACCGATCCGAAGGCGGTGATCGCCGACGTGCTGGCCCGGGCCGCGAGCGCGGCGAAGCTGCTGGACACCCGCGTCGACGAGGGCGAGGCCGGGGCGTACAAGCACTGGCTGCTCTCCATCGCCGAGCACGTGGTCACCGCCGCCTCGACCGGTGGCGTACTCGGGCTGGGCGGCGAGGAGGTCACCGAGGCCGAGCGGCGATTCCGGGACGAGTTGGCGCACGTACTCAACGACTGAGCCGCCCCTCCACGCGTTTCGGGTGTCGCCGACCGGCGTCTGGTCGGCGCCACCCGGCCGTCCCCGGCGGCGGGTTCTCTCACGCTTCTATTAGTTAACTTTCCAAACAGACATGTTACAGTCACTCTGGTCGATGCGATCGGCCGCTGGCCCCCTGCACCCCAGGAAGGCCCCTGTATCCAGGAAAGGAGTGACGGCATGTCGAGACTCCGCGCCCTGGTCGCACTCGCGGCACTTGTTGTCGCCGGTGGACTCGTGGCGATCATTCCGGCGACCCCGGCGTCAGCGGCCGCCTGCGCGGCGCCGTGGCAGGCCTCGACCGTCTACTGGGGAGGCGACCAGGCCTCCCACGGCGGACGCAACTACCAGGCGAAGTGGTGGACCCAGAACGAGGCGCCGCCCGGCAGCACCGGCGTCTGGCAGGACCTCGGCGCCTGCGACGGCGGCACCACACCGCCCGGCGGAACCTGCAACCACCCGAACTGGGTCGCCGGCACCTGGTACGCCGCCGGGAGCATCGTGCGGTACACCAACGGCCAGTACTACATCGCCGAGCACGAGAACCCGGGCTACGACCCCGTCATCAGCACCTGGTACTGGGAGCCGTACACCTGCAGCGGCCAACCGCCCACCACCCCGCCCCCGACCGGCGGCGGCTTCGTGGTCACCGAGGCCCAGTTCAACCAGATGTTCCCGGGCCGCAACCCGTTCTACACGTACTCCGGCCTGGTCGCCGCCCTCACCGCGTACCCGGCCTTCACCCGGACCGGCAGCAGCACCGTCCAGCGCCAGGAGGCGGCGGCCTTCCTGGCGAACGTCCACCACGAGACCGGTGGACTGGTCCACATCGTGGAGCAGAACACCGCCAACTACCCGCACTACTGCGACCCCGGCCAATCCTACGGCTGCCCCGCCGGACAGGCCGCCTACTACGGGCGCGGGCCGATCCAGCTGAGCTGGAACTTCAACTACAACGCCGCCGGCAACGCCCTCAACCTGCCGCTATTGACCAACCCGTGGTTGGTGCAGAACGACGCGGCGGTGGCCTGGAAGACCGCCATCTGGTACTGGATGACCCAGAACGGGCCGGGCACCATGACCGCCCACAACGCGATGGTCACCGGTGCCGGCTTCGGCCAGACCATCCGCAGCATCAACGGCTCGATCGAGTGCAACAACGGCAACCCCGCCCAGGTGCAGAGCCGGGTCACCCGCTACCAGCAGTTCGTCGGCATCCTCGGCGTGCCGGCCGGGGCCAACCTCTACTGCTGACCCGCGACCCGTCCCGGCCCCGTCGGAACCGACGGGGCCGGGGCCGTCAGCTCGGCCGGGGACGCCGGAACAGCGGCCCGCGCTGCCGAAACGGCAGGCCGGGGCCGCCGGAACAGCGGGCCAGGGCTACGGCGTCAGTCGCCGCGCAGCAGCGCGATGACGGCCGGCTCGGCGCGGTCGTCGTGGCTGTCCGCCGGAACACCCGCCAGCGCCCCGTCGTGGAACAGGTCGACCACCCGGGGGTGCACGTAGGAGGCCCGTGCCACCGCCGGGGTGTTGCCGAGCAGCCCCGCCACGTCCCGCATCACCGCCGCCACCGCGCGCCGCCGGCCGGTCGTCGACCGCGGCGGCTCGACCGCCGCCAGCCGGGTCGCCGCGAGTACGGTGGCATGCCAGGTACGGAAGTCCTTGGCGGTCATCTCCCCGCCGCTCGCCGTCCGCAGATAGTCGTTGACCTCGTCGCTGCGTACGTCCCGCCAACTCCGGCCATCCCAGTAGCCGAACAGCCGGGCCGCCGCGCGCCGACGTCGCCGCAACTCCCGCAGCACCCCGCAGAGCCGTGGTTCGTCGATCCGCAACTGCTGCGCGATCCCGCCCTTGGCCGGGAACTCGAAGACCACCGCGTCACCCCGGCACCGGGTGTGCTCCGGACGCAGCGTCGCCACCCCGAACGTCGGCTCGTCACCCACCGCGTACTGGTCGCTGCCGACCCGGAACGTCCCCATGTCCAGCAGTTTCGCGACCGTGGCCAGCACCCGGGGCCGCCGCAGCCCCCGGGTGCCGAGATCGGCGTCGACCTGTTCCCGCAGCACCGGCAACCGGGTCGCCACCTCCAGCACGTGGTCGAACTTCGCCTGGTCGCGCCGGACCCGCCAGAGCGGGTGGTACAGGTACTGCCGCCGGCCGGCCGCGTCGGTGCCGGTGGCCTGGATGTGCCCGGCCGGATCCGGGCAGATCCAGACGTCCCGCCAGGCGGGCGGGATCACCAGCGACCGGAGCCGGTCCACCTCGTCCGGGTCCCGCAGCGGACGGCCACCGATGTCCAGGAAGACCACTCCCCGGCCGTACCGGCGCCGACGGTAGCCCGGCGCGGAGAGGTCGCTACGCCGCAACCGCACGAGTGTCCCGTCCCGCCCGTTCGACCTCGGACGCCGCCGTCAGCACCTCGTCGACCTCGATCGCGGCCAACGCCGGATGGATCCCGGACCACGCCCCGTCCGACTCGGAGCCGTCGACCGGCACCGACCGATCGTGGGCGCCGGTGACCCCGCCGAGGGCCCGGTGCCAGGAACGGTCCGGCGGCGGGCCCCACCGGGCCGACGCGACCGGTCCGAACAACACCACCGAGGGGGTCCGGTACGCGGTCGCCAGGTGCGCCACCCCGGTGTCCGTACTGACCACCAGTCGGCCGTACGCGACCACGGCGGCGAGGTCGACCAGGCTGAGCCGGCCGGCGAGCACGGCGGTGTTCGGCAGCCCGGCCTCGTCGACCACCCGCTCGACCAGGTCACGTTCGGCCGCCGAACCGGTGACCACCACCCGGTGTCCGACCCGGGTGAGCTCCCGGGCCAGCGCGGCGAACCGCACCGGCGACCACCGCCGCTCGGTGCCCTTGCCGCCCGGATGCAGCACGGTCACCCCGACCGGCACCCGGTGCGGCGCCGGTCGACGCAGCGTGAGGTCGTCCGGGTCGGAATCCACGCCGTACCAGCGCAACAGCCGGCACCACCGGTGCACCTCGTGCTCGTCGTCGCGCCACTGCGGGCCGTCCAGGTGCCCGGCCTCCGGACAGGCGAAGGCACAGAGCCGTTCCGCCCCGGCGGCGCCGAGCAACCGGTGCGACTCCGGGCCCCGCCCGTGCAGGTTGACCGCCCAGTACGGGGTCGGTCCCGGCCACCCGTCGACCGGATCAAGCCCCTCGGTGGGCAGCACGTTGTCGACGTCACCGATCAGCTCCGCCAGCGGGGCGAGCCAGTCCGGTGCGGCGACCGACAGGGTGTGCTCCGGAAACGCGGCACGCAACCCCCGCAGCGCCGGCACCGCCGTCGCCAGGTCACCGACCCCGAGCGCCCGCAGCACCAGGATCACGGGTACGACGTCTCCTGGTCGGCGCAGACCACCATCTCCCGGATCGCGCATCCGGGCGGCTGGCGCAGGGCGAACAGGACGGCGGCGGCGACGTCGGCCGGGTTGTTCAGGGCGGCGTCCGGACCGGGACGGTACTGCGCGTCCCGCTCGTCGAAGAACGCGGTCCGCATGCCGCCCGGGATCAGCAGGGTCACCCCGACCACGCCGGCCAGTTCGGCGGCGAGCGCCCGGGTGAAACCGACCACGCCGAACTTCGCCGCGCAGTAGGCGGTGGCGTCCCCGACCGCCTTCACGCCGAGGGTGGAGGCGACGGTGACCACCGTGCCCCGGGAGCGTTCCAGGTAGGGCAGGGCGGCCCGGACCACCGCGGCGGTGGCGAACAGGTCGACGGTGACCACCCGTTCCCAGGTTTCGGCCGGCACCTCGGCCAGCCGCCCCGGCACGTCGACCCCGGCCGCCGTCACCACCCCGGTCAGTCCGCCGGACCGTTCGGCGAGTTCCCGGGTCGCCTCCTCGGCGGCCCGGGTGTCGGCCAGGTCGCAGGCGACCCACGGCACCTGCACGCTCGGCGCCTGCCGGTCCAGTACGCAGGGCCGGGCGCCGGCGGCGGCGAGCGCGGTGACCACCGCCGCCCCGAGACCGCTGGATCCGCCGGTGACCAGGACCGCCCCGCCGGGCGGCACCCCGGCGCCGGTGGCCGCTCCGGTGGCCGATCCGCCGCCGGACAGCTCGCCGCTCACCGGGCACCGCCCACCGGCCGGCCGGCCACCCGGGCCGCCGCGATCATCCGGGTCGTCGACCGCCCGTCGAGGTACGGCACCACCACGGTGTAGCCGCCCCACCGGCGCAGGATGTCCGCCTCCGGCAGGTCGGGGCCGTCGCCGCCGGTGCCGTAGTCGCCGCCCTTGACCCAGACGTCCGGACGCAACCAGGAGAGCACGGCGTGCGGAGTCGACTCGTCGAAGACCACCACCGCGTCCACGCAGCCCAGGGCGGCCAGCAGCCGGGCCCGGTCGGCGTGCCGGACCAGCGGGCGCTGCGGTCCCTTCAACCCGGCCACACTGTCGTCCGAGTTGACGCAGACCACCAGGCAGTCGCCGAGTTGGCGGGCCGCCTCCAGGGTCGCCACGTGCCCGGCGTGCAGCAGGTCGAAGCAGCCGCCGGTGGCGACCACGGTGCCGCCGGCCGCCCGGACCCGGGCGACCACGTCGCCGGCCGCCCGGGCACCGATCCGGTCGCTCCAGTCCACCGCCGCGATCGGCACCGTGCCGCGACCGGCGGCGGCCCCGCCGTCCCGGACGACCCGCCCGATCGGCGGCGCCGCGGCCGGCGGAAGTCCACTGCCGGCGACCGACGGAGACGCGGCCAGCACCGGCACCGCGGTCGCCGCCCCACCACCGGCCACGTACCCGGACGCCTCGACGACGGCCCGCTGCACCGCCTCGGAGACCAGCGCCCCCTCGGCCAGGGCCAGGGTCGCGGTGGCGGCGAACCGGTCACCGGCCCCGCAGGTGTCGCCGTCGGCGCAGGCCGGAGCCGGGACCATCAGCGGGGTCGAGCCGGCGTGCCGGAGCAGCGCACCGTCCCCGCCGAGCGTCACCGCCACCGCGGCGGCCCGCCACCGTTCCCGCAGCGCCTGCGCGCTCCGGGAGGCGACCGTCAGCCGCGAGCCACCCGGCGCCACCCCGCCGAGTTCCCGGGCCTCCCCCTCGTTCGGGGTGGCCAGCCGCACCCCGGGCACCGCCGCCGGGCCCCGCGGATGCGGATCCCAGACGATCGGTGCCGTCGTCGTGGCCAGCGCCGACCGCAGGGTCGGATGCCGGGCCACCCCCCGGCCGTAGTCGCTGACCAGGATCGCCGCCGCCCCGGCCAGCAACTCCAGTACGGCGTCCGCCGGCTCGCCGGGTGGACCCGCCGGTCCGCCCCGGTCGTGCCGCAGCAGCACCCGCCCCCGGGTCCGGAGCCGGATCTTCTCCGGCGTGGCGCCCGGCAACGGCAGCCCGTAGACCTGTACCCCGGCCGCGGTGAGCAGCTGGCTCAGCCGGGCCCCGCCCTCGTCGTCGGCGAGCCCGGTGACGAGCGCGACCTCGAACCCGCGGTTGGCGGCGAAGAGCGCGGCCAGCCCCGCCCCGCCCGGCCGGTCCACACTGGTGTTCTCGTCCAGCACCGGCACCGGCGAATCCGGACAGAGCCGGTTCACCACTCCCTCGACGTCCCGGTCGAGCAGCGTGTCGCCGACGACCACCACTGTCCCGGTCACCGCTCCTCCTCGCTCCCGCCCGGGGCGACGTCGCCCAGGTCTATTCCGCCCGGCACCCGTAACACGAGTTCGTCCTCCACTCCGGACGGTCGTACCGGCGTCGGCTCGGGGGGCGGTACGCCGACCGCCGCCGGCCCGTCCACCCCCGGCCGTCCGGCCGGTTCGGTCGACGTCGCCGCACCGGCGTACGCGGCGACCGGCGGGCGCTGGCCGGCGGCGTACCCGCCGGTCGGGCCGAGCAGCACCGGCAGGTGCGCGTCGACGTAGCCGCAGAGCACGTGCGCCGAGACCAGGTGCAGTTCCTGCACCACCTGACTGTCCGGCGAGGGCACCGCCAGGACGTCGGTGCAGGCGTCGGCGAGCGGGTTCGGGGTCGGGCCGGTGAACGCCCAGCACCGCAGGCCGATCTCCCGGCCGGCGCGGGCGGCCCGGACCAGGTTGGCGCTGCGGCCGCTGGTGGAGAGCAGCAGCAGGATGTCGCCGGGGCGGCCGTGCGCCCGTACCTGACGGGCGAAGACCTCGTCGAAGCCGTAGTCGTTGCCGAGCGCGGTGAGCGAGGAGGTCTCCGCGCAGAGCGCGATCGCCGACAACGGGGCCCGGTCGTCGCGCAGCTTGCCGACGAGTTCGGCGGCCAGGTGCTGAGCCTCGGCCGCGCTGCCGCCGTTGCCGGCGACCAGCAGCCGGCCGCCGCCGGCCAGCAGCCGGGCCAGTTCGTCACCCCAGCGCCCCAGCCGGCCGGCCACCGAGCGGTACGGCAACAGTGCCGAGGCGAGTCCGGCGAGGTGACCGTCGAGCAGCTCGGTCGAGGTCGTCCCGGTCATCCGGCGACCACCCCACTCGGCCGCCGCACCTCGCTGACCGCCGTGTAGACGGCGCCGATCTGGTCGGCGGTACGACTCCACGAGTACTCGCGATGGGCCCGGTCCAGGGCCGCCCGGGCGTAGCCGTACCGGCGTACCCGGTCGGCGAGCAGGTCCCGGACGGCGGCGCCGAGCGCGGCCGGATCACGGGGCGGCACCAGGTCACCGGTCCGGCCGGGTACGACGGTGTCGGTGAGTCCGCCGACGGCGGTGCCGACCACCGGCACCCCGCAGGCCATCGCCTCCAGTGGGGTGAGCCCGAACGGCTCGTACCAGGGGGCGGCGACCAGTACGTCCGCCGAGCGGTACCAGTACGGCATCTCCTCGCGCGGCACCGCGCCGATCAGCCGTACCCGGTCGGCGACCCCGACCTCGTCGGCGAGCGCCCGCAGCCGCCGCACCTGCGGGTCGGTGTCGACCTCGCCCGGTGGTGGCCCGCCGACGACCACGCACTCCGCGTCCGGGATCATCGGCATCGCGCGGATCAGGTCCTGGTAGCCCTTCCGTTCCACCAGCCGGCCCACGGTGAGGATTCGGGGCCGGCCCGGGGTACGCGGCACCGCCGGCCCCTCCGGGGAGAAGGTCCGGTTGTTGACCCCGGACGGGATCACCGTCATCCGGTCCAGCGGTACCCCCATCCGGACCAGTTCCCGGACCTCGTCCTGGCTCTGTGCGATGACCCGGTCGACCGCCCGGCCGAGCGCCCGCTCGTAGCCGACCCGGCGGGCCGGGCTGGTGTCCGCGGCGCCCTGGTGCCGCCGCTTCACCGTGCCCAACGCGTGGTACGTCTGCACCACCGGCACCCCGGTCTGCCGGCCGGCCGCGATGCCGGCCAGCCCGCTCATCCAGAAGTGCGCGTGCACCACGTCGGGGGTCCAGTCGTCGGCGCGCCAGCGCTCGACGAGCCACCGGCTGAACTCCTTCATGTGTGGCAGCAGTTCGTCCTTGGCGATCGGCTCCGGCGGGCCGGCCGGTACGTGCACGACGTCGACCGCGTCCGCCATCCGGACCGTGCCGGGCAGCTCGGTACCGTCCCGGCGGGTGTAGACCCGGACGTCGTGGCCGGCGGCGGCGAGTGCCGTGGAGAGCTCGGCGACGTGGGTGTTCTGGCCGCCGGCGTCCTCCCCGCCGAGTACCGCGAGCGGGCTGGCGTGCTCGGAGATCATCGCTACGCGCATACTTCCTCCTCCAGCAACCGGTCCCAGTCCGCCAGGAACCGGTCCAGGCCGTACCGGGCCTGCGCGGCCTCGCGGGCCCCGACGCCGAGCCGGTGGGCGTCCCCCGGTTCGGCGATGAGCCGCCGGGCGGCCTCGGTGAGGGTCTCGACCCGGGTGGCCAGCACCCCGGCCTCCGGCGGTACGGCGGCGACCGCCTCGGTCGCGGCGAGCACGACCACCGGCATCCCCATCGCCATCGCCTCGATCAGGCTCAGCCCGAGCGAGGTCCATCGACACAGGTGCAGGTACGCCCGCCGCCGGGCGATCTCCGCCTGCATCCGGCTCTGCGGCAGGTCGTCGTAGACGGCCAGCCGGTCGGCCGGCAGTCCGAGCCGGTCCGGCAGCCCGGCGACGCCCATCCCGAAGACGTCGAGCGGGGCGATCTCGGCGAACAGCGGCAGCAGGTCGGTGCCGGTCACCCGCCAGCGGCGTACCGGTTCGTTGACCACCACGGCGAGCCGGGGCAGCTCACCGGTGTAGGTCGCGGTCGGCGCCACGATGCCGTGCTCGACGACGGTGGTCCGGGTGGTTCCGGTGTCCCAGAACAGCGCGTTGAAGTGGGTGACGTGGGCGATCAGCAGGTCGTCGCGGTCGGCCAGCGGGTGCCGGCTGTTCGGCACGTTCCCCTCTTTCGGGGTGTTGTGCTCGACGAAGATCGCCGGTACGTCCCGACCGATCCGCCGGCCGAGCCAGCGCTCGGCGAGGTCGATCTCCTCGGGTCGTTGCAGGATCACCAGGTCGACGTCGGTGTCGGCGAGCGCCTCCGGGCTGACCTCGTCGACGGTGTCCGGCCACTGGTAGGTCCGGGCCCGGCCCAGTCCGTACGGGCCCCGGTCGGGGGTGACCGGGACGAGGTAGCGGTGCTTGCCGTGCACGAAGGCGGTGGTCCAGGAGCCGTGCACGTGCCAGAGCAGGATGTTCACCGCCCCACCTCCTTGAGGCCGGCCGACACGTTGGCCAGCGCCGGTCCACCGGCCGCGCCGCCCGCGACCGCACCGGCCGCGCCACCGACCTCGGCACCGACTGCGGGGCCGGCGGCCGTACCGGTGACGGCGGCGGTGAGCGGACCGGCCGCCCCGACCGGCGTACCCGGGTCGGGTCGCTGCCGGACGAGGAGACCGACCGCCGCCACCACCTGACGCGGTGCGATGTCGGACAGGCACGGGTGGCCGGGCACCGGGCAGCTGGTGGCCCGGGTGTGCCGGCAGCCGGCGTCGGCGGCGCCGAGCCGGACCGTCGGTACCCGGTAGGGCCCCCACTGTCCGAACGGGACGGTGGGGGCGAAGAGGCTGACCACCGGAACCCCGACCGCCGCCGCGAGGTGCGCCGGGCCGGTGTTGCCGACCACCAGACAGTCGGCCCGGCTGATGATCGCCGCGAGGCCGGCCAGTGAGGTCTGCCCGCCGAGGTCGACGCCGCGACGGCCGGCGACCCGGGCGGTCAGGGCGTCCTCGCCGGGACCACCGGTCACCACCACCCGGTGACCGGCGTCGGCCAGCGTCTCGACGATCTCCGCACAGAGGTCGGGCGGGCAGGCCCGGGCCGGCACCGACGAGCCGGGGTGCAGCACGACGTAGCCGGGCGCGGGCAGTCGCGCGCCGTCGCCGGGTGGGCCGATCCGGTCGGTACGCAGTCGCAGCAGTGGTTCGTCGTCGACCGGCAACCGGAACCCCGCGGCCGCGGCCAGCGACAACGCCCGTTCGGCCTCGGGCACCCCCGCCGGCACCCGGTGCCGGACGTCCAGCAGCGAGCCGGGATAGTCGTCGCTGATCGCCGAGATCCGCGCCACCCCGGCCATCCGCAGCAGCAGCGCCAGGGGCAGCGCGGACTGGTGGAAGGAGGTGAACAGGACCGCCTCGTCCGCGCCGACCCGGGCCAGTCGTTCGACCAGGCGGGCCAGCTCCCCGGCGTCGACCGGGCCGGGCCGGGGATCGATCCAGGGCAGCCGCCACTCGACCAGTTCGTCCACGCCGGGCAGCAGTTCGGCCGCGGCCCGGCCACGAGGGCCGCAGAGCAGCACCACCCGGTCGGCACCGGCCGCCACCGCCCGGATCGCCGGCCCGGTGACCAGCACGTCCCCGACCGAATCGGAGCGGGCGACCAGGACACACCGGCGACGCCCGGCAGATCCGGTCGGAGCCGCTCGGTCGGCGAGACCCGCGACCGACGATTGCTCGTCGACCCCCAGCCGGTGACGGCGGAGGATCAGGTCCACCGCCGTGGTCAAGTCGCCGGTCACGGCCGGCGCCGCGGCCACCTCCTCGGCCCGGGTCACCGCGGTCGGGACCAGGACCGCGCCGGCACCGGCGGCACCCGCCGCCGTCATGTCCGCGCCGATGTCGCCGACCAGCACGCAGCGGGTGGGCCGGGTGCCCAGCGCCTCCGCCGCCGCCTCGACCAGGCCCGGCGCGGGTTTGCGGCAGCGACAGCCGACGGCGTCGACCGCCGGGGCGTGCGGACAGATCTGCCAGGTGTCGAACGGCCCGAGGAGTTCCTCGACCCGGGCGTTCACCAGGGCCAGTTCGGCGGCGGTGAACCGGCCACGGGCGATGCCGGACTGGTTGGTCACCACGCCCAACCGCAGCCCGGCGGCGCGCAACCGGTCGAGCGCCTCGCGGGCGCCGGGCATCGGGCGGACCCGCGCCGGATCACCGTTGTACGGCACGTCCTCGATCAGCGTGCCGTCCCGGTCGAACAGCACCGCGTCGAACAGCCCGGGTCGGACCCGCACCTCGTCAGGGCCACCGCGCGGTGCCCCTGACCTGCGCTGATGCGGGTCGACCTGGTCGTTGCGCACGGCGGCGGGTTCCCGTGGGCAGGAGGAGTAAACATCAATCCGACGGTGCGGCGGACCGGGCCCGCGCCGTACCGGGTTCCCGCGTGATTACCCGGGACGTCCGGCGGCTACCGCCGCCGTCGCCGGCAATCCCCGACGTCCGCGACGGGCCGCGCACGGTCACGCCGCGGGCCACGGACCTCACCGGGGGCGGGCGGCGATCGTCGCCGCCACCGACCACGCATGGTCACCGACCCGGCCACGGATCGCCACCGCCGCGGCTGCGCATCGTCACCGCGGCCGGGAATTGTCACAGGATCCTTGCGGTGTACGGCCGGAACGGGCTCAGCCGGCGCCTTTCGCCATGATGACGACTGATTTGTTGCCGTTGGCCCGTGTTGTAGCACGCGCTCCATGTCACGTTACGCTTTGCCCCTGACCGCTGTAGGCCAACCGAGGATGCCCCGATGATCAAACCCGTGGAGCTGCCGTCTCCCTGGCGGGATGCTCGCCTGACCGTCGTCGTGCCCACCTACAACGAGGCGGGGAACCTCCCCGTGCTGGTCGAGCGCCTGCTGGCCCTCCCCCTGCCGGGACTGAGCATCCTCATCGCCGACGACAACTCACCCGACGGCACCGGCGAGGTGGCGGACAAACTCGCCGTCGAACATCCCGAACGGATCCACGTCGTGCACCGGGCCGGCAAGGAGGGACTCGGACGGGCGTACGTCGACGGCATCGGCCGGGCGCTGGAGGCCGGTGCGGACTACGTCGCGCAGATGGACGCCGACCTCTCCCACCCGCCGGAGGCGCTGCCCGGCATGCTCGGCGCGCTGCTGTCCACCCGGGCCGGTGTGGTGATCGGCTCACGTTACGTACCCGGTGGTGAACTCGACCAGGCGTGGCCGCTGTACCGGCGGGCGCTGAGCGGCTGGGCCAACTTCTACGTGCACACCCTGCTGCAGGTACGGATCCGCGACCTCACCGCCGGTTTCAAGATCTGGCGGGCGGACGCCCTGCGGGACATCGGACTGGACCGGGTCCAGTCGAACGGCTACAGCTTCCAGGTCGAGATGCACTACCTGGCCACGAAGCTCGGGCACACCATCCTCGAGGTGCCGATCCACTTCCAGGAGCGCCACGACGGCGACTCGAAGATGACCACCGCAACCAAGGTCGAGAGTGCGTTGATGCCGTTCAAGCTGCGTGGACGGCACCGGCACATCACCCGGGCCGAGCCCTCGCCGGACGCCGGGACCACCGGCCGGACCGACCCGGAGCAGACCTCGGACTGACCCGTCCGGGCGGCGGGCGCGGCCCCGTCCGCCGCCGCGCTACCGGGCGTGGATCGCCCGCTGCGCCGTCGACATGACAGCGGCGTACATCCCTCCGGTCAGCGCCCGGTCCCGGGCCAGGGCGGCGCGGGCGGCGTTGGCCCCCGGCGCGCCGTGCACCCCGCCGCCCGGATGCGCGGACGCCCCAGCCAGGAACAACCGGTCGACCGGGGTGTCCGCCCGACCGAGGCCGGGCACCGGGCGCAGGAACAGTTGCTGGTACGCCGCCGAGGTGCCACCACCGACCGCGCCTCCGACAAGGTTCGGGTCCCCCGCCTCGAGGTCGGCCGGCCCGGCCACGTGCCGTCCCCGGACCAGCGCGCCGAACCCGGGCGCGGCCCGCTCCAACACCGCCTCGATCGCCGCCACCCGCTCGTCGACCTCCGCCGCCGACCAGTGCCGCCGGAACGGCAGATGGGTGTACGCCCAGAGCGACTCCGTCCCCGCCGGTGAACGGCTCGGATCCGCCACCGTCAGCTGTCCGGCCAGGACAAACGGCTCGGCCGGCAGTTCGTCGCGGTGCAGTGTCGCCGCGTACCGGCTCAGCCCGTCCAGATCGGGGCCGAGGTGGACGGTGCCGGCACCGGCGACGTCCGGGTTCCGCCACGGCACCGGCCCGGACAACGCCCAGTCCACTTTGACCGTCGAGCCGTCCCAGCGGAAGTGCGCCAGGTCGGCCACCAGCCGAGGCGGCAGGTGGGCGGCACCGACCAGGTCGAGCAGGAGTGCCGGCGCCGGTACGTCGGCGAGCACCGCCCGACGGGCCCGCCACAACGCACCGTCGGCCGACCGCGCACCCATGGCCCGGTTCCGGGCCACCAGGATCCGGTCGACCGGGGTGCGGTAGTGGATCCGGCCACCCCGGTCCCGCAACCGGGCGACCAGGGCGTCGGTGATCCGCTGGGCGCCGCCGACCGGCACCGGCCAGCCGACCTGCTGCCCGAGCATGGCGAGCAGCCAGCCGTACACCCCGGAACCCGGCTCGTCCGGGGAGAGGTCGGTGTGCAACGCACAACCGGCCAGCAGCGCCGGGCCGCCCGTACCGGTGAAGAGTTCCGCGCCGAGTCGGCGGACCGGCAGGACAAGACGGCGGGCCAGCCGGAGCGCACCGGCGGTACGCAGCCGGCGGGCCAGCGCCACCCCGGTACGGACCGGCGGGAAGGGAGTGAAGAGCGCGTCCAGCAGCGGCTTCGAGAGGTCGCGCCATTCGGCGTACGCGGAGAGCCACCGCTGCCCGTCCCCGGCGCCGAACCGCTCCAGCGAGGCCGCCGTGACCTCGGGGTCGCGGTTGAGCCGCACCGCCCCGTCATCCGGGAAGAGATGAGCCAGCACGTCCGGGGCGTGCCGCCAGGCCAGGCCGTAGCGGTCCAGCCCCAGCCCCCGCAGGACCGGCGAGGCGAAGCCGAGCGGGTAGAACGCGCTGTAGAGGTCGCTGAGGTAACCGGGCGCGGTCACCTCCGCCGACCTGACCGCGCCACCGGCGCCGGCGGTCGCCTCCAGCACGAGGACGTCCCAGCCGGCGTCCGCCAGCAGGTTCGCCGCGACCAGGCCGTTGTGCCCCGCGCCGACGACGATGGCATCGGCACTCTCCCCCGCTGCCGTCATCCGGGCACTGTAACCCGGCCCCGGACCGGGCCGGGGCCTACCCGCCGCACCGCCGCTACCCGCCGCCGATCGGCACAAACGACCGAGTTTGGCGGACGCAGACCCGGGCAAGCTGCGCCCCATGTACCAGGTCCAACAGCTCATCGCCGGAGTGTGGGGGGCCGGCGGCGACGCCGGCCGGTCGACCGTGCGGGACCCGGCCGACGGGACACCGGTCAGCGAGCTCCCGGTGGCCAGCGCGGCGGAGGTCGCGGCGGCGGTCAAGGCCGCCCGCTCGGTGTTTCCCGGCTGGGCCCGGACCGCGCCGGCGGAACGGTCCGCCGCACTGCGCCGCGCGGCCGACGCCCTCGAGGCGGCCGCCGACCAGCTCGCGGAGGCGCAGACCGCCGAGATGGGCCGGCCGCTGGGCGCGGCCCGGGCCGGCGTCGAGGCCGGCGTGGCGACCCTGCGGCAGTACGCCGAACTCGCCGCGGTACGCGGCGGCCGAGCCCTCGCCGGCGAGAGCGACTGCATCGACCTGATGGTGCCGCAGCCCCGGGGTGTCGTCGCCGCGATCACCCCGTGGAACGATCCGGTCGCGGTCTCCTGCGGCCTGCTCGGCGCGGCCCTGGTCACCGGCAACACGGTGGTCTACAAGCCGAGCGAGCGCAGCCCCGCCAGCGGTTGGCTGCTGGCCCGGCTGCTCGACGAGCACCTGCCGTCCGGCGTGCTGTCGCTGGTCACCGGTGACGGCTCGGTCGGCGCCGCCCTCGCCGGCCAGGAGGTCGACGTGGTCGCGCACGTCGGCTCCACCGCCACCGGCCGGTCGATCGCCGCCGCGTGCGCCCGTACCGGGGCGAAGGCGCTGCTGGAGAACGGCGGCAGCGACCCGCTGATCGTGGACGAGGACGTCGACCCGCGATGGGCCGGCCAGCAGGCCGCGCTCGGGGCCTTCGCCAACTCCGGTCAGCTCTGCGTCGCGGTGGAACGGATCTACGTTCTGCGGTCGGTGGCGGCCCGGTTCCTCGGCGCGCTGGTGCAGCAGGCCGAGGCGTTGCAGGTCGGGCCGGGCCGGGACCCGCTCACCGAACTCGGCCCGCTGGTCGACCGGCGACACCGGGAACAGGTGGACGGCCAGGTACGGGCCGCCGTCGCCGACGGGGCCCGGATCCTGGTCGGCGGTACCGTACCCGACGGCCCGGGCGCCTTCTACCCGGCGACGGTGCTCGCCGAATGCACCGACCAGATGGCGGTGATGCGGGACGAGACCTTCGGTCCGGTCGCCCCGGTGATGGTGGTCGACTCGTTCGACGAGGCGCTGTCCCGGGCGTCGTACTCGCCGTACGGGCTGGCCGCCACGGTGCTCACCGGCTCGATGAGCCACGCCCAGCGGGCCTGGCGGGAGCTGCCGGTCGGCACCGTGAAAATCAACTCCGTCTTCGGCGGCGCCCCGGGCGGCGCCGCCGAGCCGCGCGGTGGCAGCGGCCAGGGCTTCGGGTACGGGCCGGAGCTGCTCGACGAACTCACCGCGGTGAAGGCGGTGCACATCGAGGCGCCGGGCGGTGACGGCGGCGGGCGGTGGTGACCCGGAGCCGGGAGTCGACGCCCGTCCCCCGGTCCCGTCGACCCCCCGGCGGCGGGTCCGGGTCAGCGTCGGTTACCGCCCTTCTCCCGCCCCCGCGCCTCGGTGGTACGGCGGTTGTTCGCCTTCTCGATCGCGCCCACCAGTTCGTCCTTGGTCATCCGGGAGCGTCCCGGCACGTCCAGCTTCCTGGCGACCTCCAGCAGGTGCCCCTTCGGCGCGTTGGCGTCCACCCCGCCGGCGGTGGGCGCCCGTCGCGCCGGGCCACCCCCGGCCGCCTGCCGGTCACTGGGCCCCTTGCGCCCCTTTGGCTCCCAGTGGTCGCCGACCTTCTCGAACGAGTGCTTCAGCGCGGCGAACGCCGTCCGGTGCGACCGCTCGCCCTCGCCGTACGTCTCGACGGCCGAGTCGTGGGTCTTCGCCCAGGTCCGCTGCGCCTTGTCGGGTGAGCGTCGCACGGTGCTGGGCAGAACCTCGCGTCCGGGCATGATGTCCTCCTCCGGTCAGCGGTTGCCTTCCCACTCGCCTTCCCGGTCCGGCGTCGCGGTTAACCCGCCGGGGTCCTCCCGCCCCGTGCCGCCGTCGACCCGCCGGGCCCGGTGCCGCCGTCGCCCGTGCCGCCCCGGTGCCACGGTCGTCCCGTGGCGGTGTCCCACCCGCACCCCGGTACCCGGCGTTTGTCCGGTTCCCGGCGGGGGTACCGGGCACCGCAGGAACCACCGTGCCCGGTCACGCCACCCGTCGGTCGCCCCACCCGGCCGTCGGTGGACGCCCCGTCGCCCGGTCCCCGCCGGGGGCGACTGCGGGACCCGTACGCCCCGGTCCGGCGGGGCAGACAGGGGAACAGAGATGACCGTCAGCGCCGATCCCGGTCCCGCCACCGCCGACGGGCACGGTGTCCGCCGGCCCGGACGGCTACGGCAACTGCACTGGTCGACCTGGCGGGGCGTGCTGGTACGCAGCGTCCGGAACTTCGTCCGGGACAACTGCGTCGACTGGGCCGCCGCCCTGACCTACTACGCGGTACTCGCACTCTTCCCGTCGGCGATCGTCATCGTCGCCCTGGTCGGCCTGGTTTCCAACGGGGAGCAGACCGTCGACACCATCGCGGGTCTCGCCGAGGACGTCGGGGCGGGGCCGGTGGTGGCGAACGAGACCTTCCTCGGCGTACTGCGGGACGTGGTGCACGACCAGGGCTCGGCGAAGGTGCTGTTGAGTTTCGGTCTGCTCGCCGCCCTCTGGTCCGCCTCCGGGTACGTGGGCGCGTTCACCCGGGCCTCCAACGCGATCTACGGTGTCGAGGAGGGACGGCCGTTCTACCTGCTCCGCCCGCTGCAACTGGGCCTGACCGCGGTCGCCCTGGTCCTGCTGGCGGTGGTGGCGGCCGGTCTGGTGGTCAGTGGTCCGGTGACCGACGCGGTCGGGGACGTGCTCGCGCTCGGCGACACCCCCCGGACCGCCTGGACGATCGCCAAGTGGCCGGTGCTGGTCGCCATCATGATGCTGCTGCTCTCGCTGTTGTTCTGGATCGCACCGAACGTACGGCAGCCGAGGTTCCGATGGCTCACTGTCGGCGGCGCGGTCGCCCTGCTCGCCTGGGCGGTGGTCTCCTTCGGCTTCGGGCTCTACGTCTCGCGCTTCGACTCGTACAACGTCACCTACGGCAGCCTCGGCGCGGTCATCGCCTTCCTGGTGTGGTTGTACCTGTCCAACTGCGCGGTGATGCTGGGGGTGGAACTGAACGCGGAGTTGCAGCGCGGCCGGGCGCTGCAGGCCGGCGCCGAGCCGCCGGTGGATCCGGCGCTGCCGCCCAGGAGACCCGCCGACCCGGAATAGCCGCCCACCGCCGAGGAGAACGGTTCGGACACCGAGTGGCCACCGAATCGGACGATTCTCCCGGAAAGGGTCGGGACCGGGACGCCCGTCGTTTAGCCCGGCGCCAGCCGGGTAGCGCATTGGACATGGAACGTGGCAGCAGCAAGCACAGCCCCCGCGTGGACGAGGAAATGGGCCGCGAGGTGAAGGGGACGGTGCAGAGCACCGCCGGCGGCCGTGCCCAGGAGTGGCGCGAGCCGGAACCGGCCGGCGAGGACCAGCCGATCATCAGCCGGGCACCGGACAGCGACACCCGGACGGGCGTGCCGCAGGGCATGACCCCGGGGGAGGTCGAGCAGCGTAGCCGGCTGGGCAGGTTCATCCCGCTCTCGGCGCTGCCCGGCGACCGGGAGAGCCTGCGCCTGCGCGCCGAGGAGAACGAGGCGCCGGACGACATCCTGGCCCAGTTGGACCGGCTGCCGGCGAACACCCAGTTCCAGACCGTTTCGGAGATCTGGGCCGCCCTCGGGCACCCGAACGAGACCCATCGCTGGTGACCGGACCCGGCGAGCAGCCGACCGATCAGACAGAACCGACCGGCCGATCGACGAGAAGGAGGATGGCAGATGAGCGGCGTGACCAAGTCAGTGGACGTTGCGGTGCCAATCCGGACCGCGTACGACCAGTGGACCCAGTTCGAGGACTTCCCCGAGTTCATGGAGGGTGTCGAGGAGGTCCGGCAGCTCTCCGACACGATGACCCATTGGAAGGTCGAGATCGGCGGGATCAGCCGGGAGTTCGACGCCAAGATCACCGAACAGCTGCCCGACGAGCGGGTGGCGTGGACGTCGACCGGCGGCACCCGGCAGGCCGGCGTGGTGACCTTCCACCGGCTCGACGAGAACCACACCCGGGTCACCGCCCAGATGGAGTTCGAGCCGCAGGGCTTGACCGAGAAGGCCGGCGACAAGCTCGGCATGGTGGACCGTCGGGTCGCCGGCGACCTGCACCGGTTCAAGGAGTTCATCGAGCGGCGTGGCGCCGAGACCGGCGCCTGGCGGGGCCAGGTGCCCCGCCCGCAGCCGTGACGGACTGACCGCCATCGTGTCCGGCGCCCCGGCGGCCACCAGGTGTTCCTGGTGGCCGCCGGGGCATCCGCCGTTCCGCCCCCGGTTCTCCCGCCGCCCCGCCCGAGCGATCCCACCCCACCGAAACGATCCCACCCCCGCGAAACGATCGTGCCCCGCCCGGCCAGAGCGGTCGCGGTTTCCCCACTGGCCGGGCGCCGTTTGTCGCCGGGGCCCGGCGGGTAGGGCGAGAACATGACCGACGACAACAGGCACGTCTGGCGGGACGAGGAACGGCTTCCGCTCTCCGAACTCACCCGGGTGGTGGCCACCTCGACCCCGGACGGCCAGGTGGACGACGTCACCGGTAACGACGCGGGTGAGGAGTCCGCGTTCGGCCACGGCGCGGAGGCGGTCGCCGCGGATCAGCCCGCCGAACCGGGGACGGCGCCGGAGCGTACCGCCGGACACGGCGACGACCAGCGCCGGCACCGCCCCTCGACCACCGGACGCAACGGGCCGCACTGACCCACCGCGCCGCGGACGGACCCGGTACGCCGGCCTTCCCGGGATCAACCGGCGGCGGCCGGCACCGCCCCGTCACCGTCGGGCGCCGCGTCGCCTGACGCACCGGGCGGGGCAGGCCGGCGCGACGCCCAGTAGAGCGCCAGCATCACGACCGAGGCCACCACCAGCGCCGGTCCGAGCACCGCCACCGACGTACGACCGATCAGCACCCCGAGGCCGGCGGGGATCAGTGCCCCACCCAGCGCGGCCGCCCCGATCTGCACCCCGATGGCCCGGTCGGCGTGCCGGCGGCCGACCCGCTCGGCGCTGGTGAGGGTGAGCAGCGGGAAGACCGGCGCCGCCCCGAAGCCGAGCACGGCCAGACCGGTGACGGCCAGCCACGCCGGGCCGGGAACCGCCAGCAGGACCGCGCCCGCCAGCATGCCGACCATGCTGCCGACCAGCATGAGCCCGGTGCCGAGCCGTTCCGCCAGCACACCCTGGACGACCCGCCCGACGAACAGGCTGCCCCAGTAGAGCGAGACGCAGAGGCCGGCCGTGGCGGCGGCCATCCCCCGCGCCTCGGTCAGCAGGAGGAAGGCCCAGAGTCCGGCGCCGACCTCGATCGCCACGTACACCGCGAAGGTCAACGCGCCGAACCACACGGCCGGCAGCGCCAGCGTCTCGCGGATCCGCACCGGCCGGTCGGCGGCCCGGTCCGACGGCTCCGCCGGCACCGGCACCACCGCGTCCGGGCCGGCCGGCGCCGGCACCACCAGGTCGTCCCGGCCGGCCGGACCCGGCGACACCCCCGCCGCCGGCCCGGGCCGCTCGTCCGCGCGCCCGCGGCTGGTCCAGGTACGGACGGTCAGGACGAAGGCCAGCGCCAGGAGCGCCTGGGCACCGGCGACGACGGCGTAGCCCCAGCGCCAGGAGTGACCGGCGCTGAGCGTCGTCGTCATCACCAGGGGGCCGATCGCCACCCCGAGGCCGAAGCAGGCGTGCATCCAGTTCATGTGGCGCGGCCCGAACGCCCCGGCGGCGTACGCGTTGAGGCCCGCGTCGATGGCGCCCGAGCCCAGGCCGAGCAGCAGGGCGCAGCCGATCATCACCGGTAGCCCGGGCGAGCTGGCGTAGCCGGTCAGCGCGAGGGAGGCCAGCGCGGTACTGCCGGCCAGCAACCAGCCGACGCCGACCCGGGCGATGCTGAAGCCGGCGACCACGCTGGAGACGAGGTATCCGACGGTGCCCGAGGTGAGAAGCAGCCCGACGGCGTCGGTCCGGACCGTGAACTCGGCGCGGATCGACGGCCATCCGACGCCGAGCAGACCGTCCGGCAGACCGAGACTGACAAAGGCCAGATAGGCCAGGAGGAGCAGGGAGGCCCGGATCTGCCGAGCCGGCGCAGCGGAGAAGGAGGACACGCCCGCCGATCATGCCCGATCCCGGGGCGATCCACCACGTCCGTTGACCTTCGCCGCCGGTCGCCACGACCTGGTGGAGAGCGGCGGAATCGGATCAAGCCGGGACGGGTCACCCGGAAATCGTCCGAACGGGGGACGGCGATCGCGATCCGTCAGGGCAGAATTTCGGGATGCATCAGGCTCCTGGTTTCCTCTCCGCGCGTCAACGTCGCCTCGCCTGGCTGGGCTTCCTGCTGGCCGCGCTGCAGGCCCCGGTCTCCGCCCGGCTGGTCGACGACGGATCGTGGCTGTTCAGCCTCTGCGTCTCCCTGATGGTCGCCACCGTGATCCTGGCCGACGACGCGCTCCGCCGCCGTCCGGTCAAGACCGGCGCGGCCGAGTAGTTCGCCCCCGGGCAGCCAGGCCTCCGAGCAGGTCCGTTATGCCGACAGCGAGCGAAGTCGGCCGTTCCGGTTAGGCTGCTGGCATGCCAGGCACGGTCGGGCGGGTTCCCGCTCCCCCCTCCACCGTCGCCGGCCCCCCGCCGGCGCCGGATTCCGGGGTCGTCCCCCCTCCGGGCGGCCACCGTTGGGCGGACACCGCGCTCGGTGCCCCGGAACGCTGGGATCCCGCCCTGCGAGCGGTCGTCGACCTGGTGCTCTCCGCCCCGGTCGCGATGGCGCTCGCGTACGGCGACGACCTCACGCTGATCTACAACACGGGGTTCGCCGAACTGCTCGAGCCGGCGCAGGCCGCGTTCGGTCGGCCGGCCGCCGAGGTGTTCCACGAGATGTGGCAGGTGCCCGGGATCGGCGACGTGATCGAGCGGGTCTACCGGACCGGTGAGTCGTTCCTGGAGCGGGAGAGCCCGCTGTCGATCGTCCGCGACGAACCCGGCGTACCGGAGCAGACGGTGCTCACCCGGGGCTACTCGGCGGTCCGGGACTCCTCCGGTCAGGTCGTCGGGGTGCTCATGGTGGCCCCGGAGACCACCCAGGTCACCCAGCGGTTGCAGAACCTCGGCGAACTCGCCTCGGCACTCTCCGGCACCCTCACCCTGGACGACGTCGCCCGGGTCACGCTCCGTAACGCCATCGCGGCGTTCGGGGCGGACCAGGCCGAGTTCGGCGTGGACGACGGCACCGGCTGGCGGGTCGTCCGGCGGATCCGGGGCGAGGTGCTGGACGAGGCCGACGAGCGGCTTCCGCCACTGTGGCGGCAACTTCCCGCCGACTCCCCCTCCCCGGTGCTGCTGACCGCCGACAGCGGTACGGCGATGTTCACCAGCGACGGCCAGCCGCTGCGGCACAGCGCGATCGACCGGCACGACGAGCGGATCCGGGCGCTGGCCGCGCTGCCGCTGCGTACCCCCTCGTTGCGGGGCGGGCTCTCGGTCGGCTACCGGCAACCGCACTTCTGGCCGCCGGCGGAGCGCGCGCTGCTCACCGCCTCGACGGAACTGGTCGCCCAGGCCGCCGAGCGGGCCCGCCGGTTCGAGACCCAGCACGGCACCGCACAACTGCTGCAGCGGAGCATGCTGCCGGAGCACCTGCCGGACCTGCCGCTGTTGCGGATCGCCGCCCGGTACGAGGCCGGGGTCGACGGCAACGCGGCCGGCGGCGACTTCTACGACGCGTTCGGATTGCCGGACGGGCGGCTCGCCGTGGTGCTCGGCGACGTGGCCGGCCACGACGTCCAGGCCGCCGCGCTGATGGGGCAGGTCCGGGCGGCGCTGCGGGCGTTGGCGCTGAGCGACCCCGACCCGACCCCGGTGCTGGCCGGACTGGACCGGCTCGTGGCGAGCCTCGGCGCGGAGGCGCGCAGCGACGAACTCTTCGTCACCGTCGTCTACGGGCTGATCGATCCGGCCGGGCACCGGTTGACCATCGCCAGCGCCGGTCATCCCCCGCCGCTGATCCGGCGGGCCGCGCCCGGGCGGCCGGTCAGCGTCCGGTACCTCGAGGTGCCGCCGGGGGTCCCGCTCGGGCTCCACGGGCGCCGGGCCACGGCGACCGTGGACTTTCCACCCGGGGACACCCTGCTGCTGTTCAGCGACGGGGTGGTGGAACGGCGGCAGCAGAGCCTCACCGAGGGCTTCGCCGCGCTCTCCGCCACGATCGCCGGCTCCGCCACCGGCGACCCGCGTACGCTCTGCGCGCTCGCCACGGCAGCGGTGCTCGGCAACACCGAGGACGACGTCGCGGTACTTGCCGTCGAACACGCCACCACACCGAGCCGGTCGGCGAGCATGGAGGTGCCGGCGGAGCCGACCGCGCCGGGCCGGGTGCGGCACTGGATGACGGGGCTGCTGACCCGGTGGGCGGTGCCCGAGCAGGTGGTCGGCGCGGCGGTCCTCTGCACCAGCGAGTTGACCACGAACGCGTTGCTGCACGCCGGCACGGCCGCCCGGGTGGAGATCGACCTGAGTCCGGAGCGGCTGCTGGTGTCCGTCGCGGACAGCGGCACCCGGGGCGAGGTGACCCGGGCGCGTACCGAGAAGCTCAGCAGCCGAGGTCGCGGACTCGGGCTGATCGAGCAGCTCAGCGACGCCTGGGGGACCGACCCGACGGTACGCGGATCGACCGTCTGGTTCGAGATGCTGATCCCCCGCCCACAGCCCGACCCACCGCACGAGGCCGGTTGACACCGGCGGCTGCGGTCGGCTGCGTCCACCTCCACTGCGGACGCGGCGGGCGGGGCCGCCGCCGGCGCTTAGCGGTCCGGCATCCGGGGAAGGATCTTCCCCGACCGGCCGCCGTGGAGCCGGCGGGAGGTGGTCGGATGGAACTCTCCGCGTTGGCGTACGCGATGCTGGGGCTGGGCGCGCTGCTCGCCGGGATCCTGCCGCGGCTGCTGGAACGTCGACCGCTCTCCATGCCGATCGCCTTCCTCGGGCTCGGCATGGTGGTGTTCCTACTGCCGCTCGGGCTGCCGGACCCGGATCCGTTGACCCACTCCGACATCACCACGCAGTTGACCGAGATCGGCGTGATCGTGGCTCTGATGGGGGCCGGTCTCAAGATCGACCGACCGTTCGGGCGACGTCGCTGGTCGTCGACGTTCCGGCTGCTGGCCGTGGCGATGCCGCTCTGCATCGGTGCGGTGGCGCTGCTCGGCTGGTGGTGGCTGGGGCTGGCGCCGGCGGCGGCGCTGCTGCTGGCCGCCGCGTTGGCCCCGACCGACCCGGTGCTCGCCTCCGACGTGCAGGTCGGTGAGCCGACCGACGTGGAGGACTCGGAGGACGAGGTGCGGTTCGCCCTGACCTCGGAAGCCGGGCTCAACGACGGTCTCGCCTTCCCGTTCGTCTACGCCGCCGTCGCGATCGCCACCGCCGGCCTGGCCCCCGGGCAGTGGCTGGGCCGGTGGTTGACCGTCGACGTGGCGTACCGGACGCTGGTCGGCCTGGCCGGCGGTCTGCTGGTGGGGTGGCTGCTCGGCCGGTTGTTCTTCCGGGTCCGCTCGGAGCGGCTGCGGCTGGCCCGGCACTCGGAGGGCTTCCTCGCGCTGGCGGCCACCTTCCTCTCGTTCGGCCTGGTCGAACTGGTCGGCGGGTACGGGTTCATCGCGGTCTTCGTCACCGCCCGGGCGATCCGGGCCGCCGAGCGGTCGCACGAGTACCACCAGGTGCTGCACCACTTCGCCGAGCAGGTGGAGCGACTGCTCACCGTCCTGTTGCTGCTGCTGTTCGGCGGGGCCGTGGTCACCGGTCTGCTGGCCCCGTTGACCTGGTCCGCGGTGGCGCTGGCGATCGTCCTGATCGTGGTCGTCCGGCCGTTGACCGGCTGGCTGTCGCTGCTCGGTACGCCCGGACGCCCGGCCGAACGCTGGGTCATCGCCACCTTCGGCATCCGGGGCGTCGGCACCCTCTACTACCTGGCGTACGCCGCCAGCCACGCGGATTTCCCCCAACTCGACCTGCTCTGGGCGACCGCCGGTCTGGTGGTGGTCATCTCCGTCGTCGTCCACGGGGTGGCCGCGACACCGGTGATGCAGCGCCTGGACCGGGGTACCTGGCGTACCCGGTCCGGGTCGGCGGCGGAACCGGACGACCGGCCCGACGGTGTGACGGAGCCGGTCTCCGGACGACCGGCTCTCCCGGCACCGCGGCGCCCGGGTGCCGACGACCGGACGGCCCGGTGAACCAGCCCCGGCGGCCCCGAGGTCACCGGTACATGTGCAGCCGAACGGTGGTCGAGGAGTCGTCGGTGTGCACCTGCACCAGATCGCAGAGATAGTTGACCAGCAGCAGGCCACGACCCCGGTCCTGCAGTGGCGACGGCGCTATCCGGCCGGCGAGCCGGTCGGTGAGCACACTCGTGCCGGTGATCTCGCAGATCAGGCCCTCCTCGTCGGTCCAGACCCGGGCCACCGCCGGTCGACCCGAGTGCGTCACGGCGTTGGTGGCGATCTCGTTGGCCGCCACCCGCAGGTCCTCGATCCGGTCGGCGGTCAGGCCCGCCTCCCGGGCCAGCGCGGCCACCATGGCGCGCATCCCGGAGAGTCCCGAGACGTCGAAGAAGAGGGTGGACGCGGACGGTGACGGCGTGGGAAAGGGCACGTTGTAGGCGTCGACAACGTCCTCCGGGCGGCCGTAGCCGGCGCTCGGCTGGCGGTCGCCGTCGCGGATCAGGAACGGGTGGGTGCTGGCCGCGTCGGCGATGACGTCCGCGTCCAGCCGCAGCGCGTCGTACGGGCAGAGGATGCTGACCGGCGCATCGGCGAGGGCGACGTTGATCAGTGCCTCGTGCTGTACGCAGCGGGGGTAGGCGAGCGCCGAACGCCCCTGCCAGACGGGTTCGCCGACGATCCGGACCCGGCGGCCGGCCTGCTCGGTGACGAAGGCGTGCAGCACTCCGGGGATGATCCACGCGGGGTTGCGACCGTCCCGGGCCATGTCCACGTAGCGCAGTTCGGTCGGGGCACCCAGGGCCGCCCGCAGCAGGTCGAGACGGGTCCCGGGGACGGCGACCAGGACCGGCTCACCGCTGGTCAGCCCGGCCTCCACGAACAGCCGGATCCCGGCGACGTAGTCGTCGTCGCCCCGGTAGAAGAGGGCATCGTGCCGGAGTGCACCGGCCTCCCGTCGGGCCTCCGACCTGAACGTCATCGCCCGCCCGCCACCCGTGACGCGTTCACCCGCACCTCCGAGCAGCAGCGTACGCGTCGACGGCAACCGGGGACGACGCCGAGCGCCCAACGGAACACCGTGGTCGACCAGAAGTCGGCACCCCCGTGACCTGCCACAACACCGGACCGTCGAAACCAGGGCTTCACATGGACGCAACATGGCCTTACCGTTGTCGATGTCTATGGGAGCGCTTCCATTGGCAGTACTCAATCTCCCACCGTCCCCGAGGGAGTACCGCATGCAGCTCAGACCCGCGCTCACCGCAGCCGGCGCGATAGCCGTCACGGCACTCGCCGTGACGGCCACCGTCGGTGTCGGCCTGTTGCGCCCCAGCCCGGCCCAGGCCGCCGACTCGGCCTTCTACGTCGACCCGGACACCAGCGCGGCCCGCTGGGTGGCCGCCAACCCGAACGACTCCCGCACCGCGATCATCCGGGACCGCATCGCCAGCGTCCCCCAGGGCCGGTGGTACACCCAGAACAACCCCGGCACCGTACGCGGACAGGTCGACTCCTTCGTCGGCGCGGCCGCCGCGGCCGGCAAGATTCCGATCCTGGTCGTCTACAACATCCCCAACCGGGACTGCAGCGGCGCCAGCAGCGGCGGCCTGCCCAGCCACACCGCCTACCGCCAGTGGGTCGACCAGGTGGCGGCCGGGCTGTCCGGACGACCCGCCACCGTCATCCTCGAACCGGACGTGCTGGCCCTGATGAGCACCTGCATGTCCGAGTCCCAGCAGGCCGAGACCCGCGCCTCGATGGCGTACGCAGGCAAGGCGTTCAAGAGGGCGTCCAGCCAGGCCAGGGTCTACTTCGACGCGGGCAACTCCGCCTGGCACGCGCCGTCGGTGATGGCCTCGCGGCTCGTCGGCGCCGACATCGCGAACAGCGCCGACGGCATCTCGGTCAACGTCTCCAACTACCGGAGCACCAACGAGTCGGTCAACTACGCCAAGGCGGTCGTCGCGGCGACCGGCGCCCCGAACCTGAAGATCGTGGTGGACACCAGCCGCAACGGCAACGGTCCCGCCCCCGACTCCGAATGGTGCGACCCGCCGGGCCGGGCGATCGGCACCGCCAGCACCAGCAACACCGGCGACTCGGCGATCGACGCCTTCCTCTGGATCAAGCTGCCGGGCGAGGCCGACGGCTGCATCGCCACCGCGGGCCAGTTCGTCCCACAGCGCGCGTACGACCTGGCGATAGCGGCTCCCAACCCGCCGACCACGCCACCGACCACGGCACCGCCGACCACCGCGCCTCCCACCACCCCACCGGCGACGACCCCGCCCGCGACGACCCCGCCGGCCACCGGTGCCTGCCGGGTCAGCTACAGCACCAACCAGTGGTCCGGCGGCTTCACCGCCGAGATCCGGATCACCAACAACGGGGCGGCGCTCAACGGCTGGACCCTGACCTTCACCGTCGGCTCCGGTGTACGGCTCGCCAACGGTTGGAGCGGCGTGTGGAGCCAGTCCGGCACCCAGATCACCGTCGGTAACGCGGCGTGGAACGGGTCGCTCGCCTCGGGCGGCACCGTCAGCGTCGGATACCAGGGCAGCTACACCGGCACCCTGCCGGCGCCCAGCAACTTCACCCTGAACGGGTCCGCCTGCACCAGCTGATCCGGCGGATCCGCCGGGCCGGGTCGTCGTACTCCCTCCGGCGCGACGACCCGGCCCACCCTCCCAGCGGCGGGCCGGCCCGACCAGGCGGCGCCCGACAGACATCCGGACGATCGGAACGGTGGTGACGAGATGACGGTCGCCGAGGCCCGGCACCGACCGGTCGGCCGGCTGCTGCGTGTCTGGCGGGCGCGACGCCGGCTGAGTCAACTCGAACTCGCCATCGCGGCGGAGATCTCGACCCGGCACCTGAGTTTCGTGGAGACCGGTCGGGCGATGCCGAGCCGGGACATGGTGCTCCGGCTCGCCGACCAGCTCGACGTACCGCTGCGGGAGCGCAACCAGTTGCTGCTGGCCGCGGGGTACGCACCGGTCTACCCACGGACGCCGCTGGACTCCCCGACGCTGGAACCGGTCCGCGCGGCGGTCCGCCGGGTGCTGCTCGCGCATGAGCCGTACCCCGCGCTGGCAGTGGACCGGAGCTGGCACCTGACCGACGCCAACCGCGGCGCCGCCCTGCTCACCACGGGTGCCGCCGAGTCACTGCTCGCCCCGCCGGTCAACGTGCTCCGGTTGACCCTGCACCCGGCCGGCCTCGCCCCGCGAATCCTCAACCTGGGCCAGTGGCGGGCTCAGCTGCTCGGCCGGCTCCGTCGGCAGGTCGACCTCACCGGTGACCACGAGTTGTCCGAACTCCACGACGAGCTGCGCGGTTATCCGTGCGACCAGCCCGAGCCGGAACTGTCGATCCCGGGCCCTGCTGACGTGCTGATGCCGCTACGGATCCGCGACGGCGACCGCCAGCTCTCCTTCTTCAGCACGGTGCTCGCCTTCGAAACCCCGCTCGACGTCACCGTGGCGGAACTCTCCGTCGAGTCGTTCTTTCCGCTCGACGAGGCCACCGCGAGGGCGCTCCGCCCGCCCCACGGCCCGGCGGACAGGACTCTCCTCGCCGGCTGACCAGGGCCCGCCCGGGTTGTTTACCCCGCTGCGGGGACGGGGACTCACGGGACGACAGAGGAGGCGATGTTTCATGTCCAGGAACCCGACAATGTCCTGGCAGTCCGGAGTGCCCGGCGTGCCCGGTCTGGCCGGCGGCAACAACCTCCCGGCCGGGCCGTCCGGGGACCAGTCCAGGGCCCCGGGCAGCGACGGTACCGAGCCGGGGCGGACCACCGTCACCGTCGCCTCGTTCCCCGACTACCCGTCGGCGCAGTACACCGTCGACTTTCTCTCCGACAACCAGTTCCCGGTGGAGCGCGCCGCCATCGTCGGCACCGACCTGACGCTGGTCGAGACGGTGCTGGGCCGCATGACCACCGGGCGGGCGGCGCTGGCCGGTGCGGCGACCGGGGCCTGGTTCGGTCTCTTCATCGGCCTGCTCTTCGGGATCTTCACGGTCGGGAACTGGTGGGCGGTGATCCTGGTCGGTCTGGTGATCGGCGCGATCTGGGGTGCCATCTTCGGCGCCATCGCGCACGCGATGACCGGCGGTCGACGGGACTTCACCTCGGCCAGCAGCCTGCGCGCCAACCAGTACGCGGTGACCGTGGACGCGACCCTCGCGGACCAGGCACGCCAGCTCATCAACCGGATGAACTGGCCGGGGCAGCCCGCAGACGCCGCCGGTTAGGACCGTCGTCCCCCGACCGATCAGCGCCGTCCCGCCGGCGGCCGCCCTGCGGAGCGCGGCACGGCCACCGGACCTTCCCGGGCTCGCCCGGCAGCGTCAACCATTCGTTGACGAAGCGCCGGTGGTCGGCATCCGGTCGGTCGTCAGGTGGCGCCGAGGCCGCTGAGGAAAGTGCTGGCGACCAGGTCGGCGGCTTGCGGGGGATCCATGGCGGGGAACTGGTGGGCGGCCGTGTCGACGAGTCCGTCGAGGACCGCCCGTGCCCAGGCCGCGTCGGTGCCGGCGTGCAGGTAGCCCTCGTCGATGGTGCGGCGGACGAAGGCGTCGAGTCGGGCGCTCTGCTCTTGGCGGCGGATGCCGGCCTCGGGGTCCTTCTGCATCATGCGGCGCGTGTCGACAGGCCATTGACGGCTGACGGTGATGATGCCTTCCAGGTAGCGGTGGAGGGCGACTGGAACAGGGGCCTCGGTGAGGCGTGCCTCGTCCAGGACCTGTTCGGCGGAGTCGAGTTTGGCTTGGAAGACGGCGCTGAGCAGGGCCTCGCGGCTGGCGAAGCGGCGGTGGACGGTGGTGCGGTCTACTCCTGCGGCGGCGGCGATGGCCGCCATCGAGGTGCCCGGGTCCTCGGCCAGCAACTGGGCCCCGGCCTGGAGCACGGCGGTGAGGTTGCGTGCGGCGTCAGCTCTCATGATCTGCAGATTCTACGTCCAGTGGTCACTTTCGGCGCAACATTCAACTTGTGAGTCACAACACCCATTGGAAACGCAACTTGAGTGTGACAGTACCGGGAAATTTCTCTACTGTGGGGTGGCGATCCCGCGCTGGAGCGCTGGGGGGAACGACGAGATGACGCACGAGAAGAGGGATGTGCTATGTCACGGACTTGGCTGATCACCGGTGGCTCGCAGGGGCTGGGCAAGGCTCTGGTTCTTGCGGCGCTGGGCGCCGGTGACAGGGTCGTGGTGACTTCTCGAAGGCCGGAGACGCTGGCCTCCTTGCGGGCCGAGCATCCTGAGCGGCTGATGGCGGTGGCGCTGGACGTCACCTCGCCGTCCGACGCCCGGGACGTGGTGGCGACGGCGGTGGAGCGGTTCGGTTCGATCGATGTGCTCGTGAACAATGCCGGTTATGCCACCAGCGGCTCGATCGAGGACTTTCCAGAGGACGAGTTCCGCGCGCAGGTCGAGGCGAATCTGTTCGGTGTGGTCAACCTGACCCGGGCGGTACTGCCAGTGATGCGGGGTCGGCGGTCCGGGCACATCGTGCAGATATCCTCCATCGGCGGACGCGTGGGCGGCACGCCCGGCCTCAGTGCCTATCAGACCGCGAAATTCGCCGTCGAAGGGTTCTCCGAGGTGCTGGCGAATGAGGTGGCCCCGTTCGGGGTCAAGGTCACCATCGTCGAGCCCGGCGGCATCCGCACGGGCTGGGCCGCAGGCGCGGCGGAGCCGTCCGGTCCCGTCACCGCCGACTACGAGGAGACGGTCGGCGCGTGGCTCGCGATGTTCGCCCAGTACGCCGGCAACGAGCCGGGTGACCCCGACCGCATGGCCCGCGCGGTCGTCGGCGCGGTGGAGGCGGCGAAGCCCCCGCGCCGGCTGCTCCTCGGTAGCGATGCCCTGGAGATCGCCATCAGCGCCGAGGAGGCGCGTCTCGCCGAGGCCCGAGAATGGGCCGAGGTCAGCCGCTCCACGGACTACCCCACCGCCTGACCGCTTCGTTTCGGTGATGCGCCCGCACGCTCGGGCGTCATCGGGAGCTGCCCGCGCTCCGGTGGTCGGCACAACCACCGGGGCGCGGCTGCCCCACCGCCGAAGGCCGGCTCAGCCAGCCCGGTCGGAGCGCCCACCTGTCCTTTCGACATCACCGCGCGGAGCGGCTTCGCGCAGATCCCCGCACGCGAGGTGGCTCCGCCCGCACCTGCCGGCTTGCCGACGCGTCCCCCACTCCCTCCTTCCCACCATCCTCTCGCCCCTTTGCACAAAGGAACAGTGAAGACATGACCGTTCGCGACAATCTGTACATCGGTGGTTCCTGGGTTGCCCCCAGCGCCCCGGAGTTGACGCTCGACATTCTTTCCCCCCACGACCAGTCGGTGATCGGCCGCGTGGCGCAGGCCGCGCCGGCGGACGTGGACAAGGCCGTCGCCGCGGCCCGCGCCGCCTTCGACCACGGTCCGTGGCCGCACACCACGCCGGCGGAACGCCAGGAGGTCGTACGCCGTTACGACGCGCTGCGTACCGCCCGCGCCGATGAGATCGCCGAGGCGATCTCCGCGGAGAACGGATCCGCCGGCTGGTTCACCAAGGTCGGCCAGCCCTTCCTGAGCCGCCAGGTCAACGCCTACCTCAAAGCGGCCGAGGAGTTCGGCTGGGAGGAGATCATCGAGCCGTCCGACCCGTCGGTGTCCTTCGACACCATCGTGCGCCGCGAGGCGATCGGCGTGGTCGCCGCCGTCATCCCGTGGAACTCGCCGTTCTCCGCAGCCACCGCCAAGCTGGTCCCGGCCCTGCTGGCCGGAAACACCGTCGTCCTGAAGGTCTCCCCGGAGAACTCGCTGAGCATGGCCCTGCTGGCCGACCTCTGGAACGAGGCAGGCCTGCCCGAGGGCGTGCTCAGCGTCCTTCCGGCCGACCGTCAGACCAGCGAGTACCTCGTCTCGCACGCCGGGGTGGACAAGATCTCCTTCACCGGTTCGACGCGGGCCGGGCGCCGTATCGCCTCCATCGCCGGCGAGCAGCTGAAGCGGGTGGGCCTGGAGCTCGGCGGCAAGTCCGCCGCGCTCATCCTGGACGACGCGGACCTTACGGCCGCGATGCAGGGTCTGCGGTTCGGCTCCCTGGGCAACAACGGCGAGGCGTGCATCCTGCAGACCCGCATCCTGGCCCCCCGCAGCCGTTACGAGGAGGTCGTGGCCGCGGTGAAGGAGATGGTCGAGTCACTGAAGGTCGGCGACCCCTCCGCCCCGGACACCTTCATCGGCCCGATGATCCGCCGCGACCAGCAGCAGCGCGTCATCGACTACATCAACATCGGTATCGAGGACGGCGCACGCCTGGTGACCGGCGGCCCGCACGTCCCCGAAGGCCTGGAGAAGGGCAACTACGTCACGCCCACCGTGTTCGCCGACGTCGACAACAGCATGCGCATCGCGCAGGAGGAGATCTTCGGCCCGGTTCTGGTCGTCATCGCCTACGACGACGATGACGACGCCGTCCGCATCGCCAACGACTCCCAGTACGGCCTGTCCGGCGGTATCTGGACCGCTGATCCCGACCGCGCCCTGGCCACCGCCCGCCGACTGCGCACCGGCACCGTGACCCTGAACGGCTCGCCGATCAGCTTCGACGGCCCCTTCGGCGGCTACAAGGCCAGCGGCCTCGGCCGTGAGTACGGCAAGGTCGGCCTGACCGGTTACGTCGAGCACAAGTCGATCACCCGCACCCGGTAGGTACACCCCAGCGGGACGGACTGCCGGAGAACGAAAGGTCCGTCCCGCACCGCTCCCGCCCGCGAAACGGCCCACTCGCGGCACGGGCCGGCCGGGGGACTGCGCAGCACACCGGCGGGACCTTCGGTCTCGCCCACGGGATGCCGCCCGCACGAATCCTGCCAGGCCCCTCGAGCCGTGGCCGCCGAATCACGGTGTGCGACTGCTCCCGGCGCCCTTCGCCATCCTTCCGTTCCTCGGAGAGCCATTCCATGCCCAGCAAGTCGCTCCGCCTCACCTTCGCGGTCCTCGCCAGTGGTGCGGGCGTGTTCTCGATGCTGCAGTCGCTGATCGCGCCGGCGTTGCCGACGATCCAGCACGCCCTGCACACCTCTCAGTCCACCACCACGTGGGTGATGACGGCCTATCTGCTGTCCGCCTCGGTGTTCACCCCGATTCTCGGCCGCGTCGGCGATCTGCTCGGCAAGAAGCGCACGCTCGTCGCCGTCCTGGTGGCAGTGCTCGTAGGGTGCCTGCTCGCGGCGCTGGCACCCACCGTCGGCGTCCTGATCGTCGCCCGTGTCGTGCAGGGCATCGGCGGGGCGGTGTTCCCGCTCTCGTTCGGCATCATCCGCGACCAGTTCGCGGCCGGCCAGGTCAGCGGCCGCATCAGCAGCCTCTCCGCAGTCATCGCCGCGGGCGGCGGCGTCGGCATCGTCGCCGCCGGGCCCATCGTCGCCGCGCTCGACTACCGCTGGCTGTTCTGGATCCCCGTCGCCATCGTCGCCGTCACCGCCTTCATAGCCGCGCGCCGCATCCCCGAATCGCCTCACCGTGCGCAGGGACACGTCAACTGGCTCAGTGCGCTGCTGCTGTCCGGCTGGCTGGTGGCACTACTCCTGCCGGTCAGCCGGGGCAGCCGGTGGGGCTGGAACTCCGCCTCCGTGATCTCGCTGTTCGCCGCGGCCGTCGTCCTCTTCGGCCTGTGGCTGCGCACCGAGTCACGCAGTCCGAGCCCGATGATCGATCTGCGCGTTCTGCGCAGGCGGCCGGTGTGGACCACGAACACGGCCGCTCTGCTGTTCGGCGCCGGCCTCTCCTCGGTCTGGGCCTTCCTGCCGGGCTTCGTACAGACGCCGAGTTCGGCCGGATACGGCTTCGGTGCGAGCGTCACCGCATCCGGGCTGCTCATGCTGCCCATGCTGATCGCCATGTTCGTCGCCGGTGTCCTCAGCGGCCGCCTGGGACCACGGCTCGGCGCCAAGCACCTGCTGATCGCCGGTTCGGGCCTCGCCGCACTCGCATGCGCCATCCTCGCCCTGTTGCATGACGAGCAGTGGCAGATCGCCGTCGCAGCGGGAGTCTTCGGCCTCGGCGTCGGCCTGGCTTTCGCGTCCATGGCCAACCTCATCGTCAGCAGCGTGCCTGCCGAGCAGGCCGGCGCCGCGACCGGCATGAACGCCAACCTCCGCTCCATCGGCGGTGCCATCGGAACCGCCATCATGAGCCTGCTCGTCACCAGCCACCTCGCGCATACCGGGCTGCCCTACGTCTCCGGCTACACCCACGGCTTCTCGGTGCTGACCCTGTTCCTCGTCGGCGCCGCACTCGCCGCGGCCCTCGCGCCCGCTCGACACGCCGCCCACCCGCCGGGCCGAGCGACCGACAGCCCTGACCCGCAGCCGGATGCGGTCACCCGGGCCTGATCAACGGAACAACCGAACAACCCACGACAGCAACGGCACACCACGATTGTTCAGCTCGAAGAACGCACCGTCTGGGCACAGCAGAGCATGGCTGTGGCGGGCTAGAGGGTGTCTGAAAAGCCGGTCAGCGGGCATGTGGGCTGGTAGCAGGGTGGTTGCGCACTGCTTACTGGCTGCGGGCCCGCTGCGCATGGAGACTGCTGCCGCACGACCTACCGCCCTGGCAGACCGTGTACCCCGTCCTGTCCCTCCCCTCGGTCCGCACCGAGGCCCAGACCTGGCTCATCTTCACCATGATGCTCGGCTACCGCGTCAGCTACGTAGTGGTCGACGCGGCCGAGGCGGCCCTGCGGCCGGCCGCCCTGGCGAAGGAGACCGCCACCTTCCTCGGCGTCCTCACCTCGGCGCAGGGCGCCGGCTCCATCCTCGGCGGCCTGGTCGTCGGCCGACTGCTGCGGGCCCGGGGCACCCTGGCCACCGGCGTGGTTGGCGCGCTGGTCTTCGCGGCCGGCGCCGCCCTGCGGTGCCTACCGTGGTGGCCGGCGACCGTCGCCAGTTCCCTGGTCATCGGGATCGGGCTGCCCTGGACCCTGGTCGCCGCCGTCACCGCGGTCCAGACCGGTACGCCCGAACGGCTGCTCGGCCGGGTGGCCGCAACCGCGAACACCCTGCTGTTCGCCCCCGTCGCGATCGCCAACCCGATCGGTGCGGGGCTGATCCTGCTCGATCACCGGGTGCCCTTGGCCCTCGCGGCCGGGGTCTGCGTCGCGGCCGGGTTCGCCGCGGTCCGGCTCGACCGCCGACGGTATGACGAGGCCGGGACGCTGCGCCCAGGCGACGCAGCCGCGCTCGGACCGGACTGCGGGACCCCGGTCCGATCAGGCCACGAGACCGCGGTCCGTCCGTGACGGCGAGGCGGTGTCAGGCCGAAACCGCGAAGATGCCGGCGACGCCGAGCACGACCATCACCAGGACCGCGACCAGGGCCCCCCGTTCACTCTCCACCGCCGCCGGCTCCGGCAGGTTCCGCTCGGCCTCAGTGATCTCGCCGGACATGCTGTTCCTCCCCTTGCACTCGGCACCGTTCTCGGTATCGGAGTTACCGCTCTGGGCCGCCGGAAACCCCGGAGAGCTGCCTATCTGCCGGGTAGCATGCCCGCGCCGCCGACCGACGGGACGCGACCGCGGCTCGGCCCGCGACCTGACCACCGGATCGTCGGGTTCGACCTGTCTGCACCGTTCCGCGCCGTTCCGCGCCCTGCGCGCCGATACCAGCCCGCCGTCCGAATCGGCCTACCGGCTGCGGCACCAGCCGAGTGGCCCGGTGGGGTCGGCCGTCCCGACCCCGGTCGACGGTCAACCGAACGCCGGGGTCACGGCCACCATGCGCCGGACGGGCGGGGCGGCGGTCCGGCCAACTGCCTGGCGTGTCCCGGCGGCAGCGACTCCGACCAGCGCCGCCGCAACCGGGTCCGCTCCTCGGGGGCGAGTCGCCCCGGCAGTCGGAGCCGGGCCACGCCGCCGTCCGGGAAGATGTCCAGCCGGACGTCGGTGGCGGTCGCCGCCCCGTCGACCGGGAACCGGTGCCGGGTGTCCGGCTGCAGTCGGGTCCGGGGCAGGATCTCGAACCAGGCCGACGGGTCCGCCGGATCGGTCCGCCGGGCGTCCAGGCCACGCAGCGAGGCGGCGGCCGGGGCGTTGCCCTTGAAGTGGCTGGTGTCCAGTTCGATCAGGCGGATCTGCCCGGCGGCGGCCAGCCGGAGCCGTACCCAGTCGTTGCCGTCGTCACGGCGGCGGGCGGTCTCCCAGCCCTCACCCATGTTCTGGGCCAGGCCGGGGGCGATCAGCTGCTGCGGCGCGCCGTAGAACCGGTCGCTGCAGTCGACCACCAGTCCGCCGTGCTCCAGCGCCGCGAGGTCGAGCAGGCCGTCGGGGAACAGCGCCGGATCTGGTACGACCACACCGTGCACCCTCAGCCGGGCCACCCCGCCGTCGGGGTAGATCCGCAGCCGTACGTGGGTGCAGCGGTGCGACACGCTCACCGGGAAGACGTTGCGGGCGTCCCCGCGCAGCGGTGACCGGGCCACCAGCGGCAGCCAATCCGCCCCGGCGAGTTCGTCCGGACTCGGATAGCCGGCCATCCCGCAACCCTCGACGGAGGCATACGGCGGAAAGTTGCCGGTGAAGAAGGAGGTGTCGACCACCACCGTCCGGACGACCCCGGGGGCGCCGAGCCGGACGATCGCGTGGTCGTGCCCGGGTTCCCGGCGGCGTCGGGTCTCCCAGCCGTCGTACACCTGTCCCTTGGCCCCGAAGGTGCCGGCGGCGAAGGTCGGCGGCTCCGGGTCGACCAGGTTGTCCCGGGCGGCGAAGAACTCGTCGTTGGCCGCCACCACCCCGCCACCGAGCAGCCGGGAGGCCAGGTCGGGCAGGTCATCGGCCTCCGTCAGCCCGCCGCCCGCCCCGGCCGACGGGCCGCCGAACCGCTCCGCGGTCACCTCGGCACCCCGGCCGCGAGCAGCCGGCCACGCGGCGGATCCGTCGGGCCGACCGGTCGTCCGCCCAGCCAGGTCGCCCGGACCACCCCGGTCAACCGGCGACCGGCGTACGGGGTGACCGGGTGCCGGTGGAACAACCGCGCCGGGTCGACGGTGAAGCCGGCATCGGGATCCAGCGCGACCAGGTCGGCGACGGCGCCGACCTCGAGGCGCCCCTTGGCGGGCAGGCCGGCGATCTCGGCCGGTCGGCGGGCCATCCAGCGCACCAGGTCAGCCAGCCCGTGCCCGCGTCGGCGGGCCTCGGTCCAGACCAGCGGCAGGCCGAGTTGCAGGGACGCGACACCGCCCCAGGCGGTCGCGAAGTCCCCGCCGCCGAACTGTTTCAGCGCCGGCGGACACGGCGAGTGGTCGGAGACCACGCAGTCGACCGTCCCGTCCGCCAACGCCGCCCAGAGCGCGTCCCGGTTCGCCGCGTCCCGGATCGGCGGGCAGCACTTGAACTCGGTGGCGCCATCAGGTATTTCGGCGGCGTCGAGGACCAGGTAGTGCGGGCAGGTCTCGGCGGTGACCCGTACCCCGTCCCGGCGGGCGGCGCGCAGCGGGGCCAGCGCGTCCGCGGCGGACAGGTGCAGGATGTGCACCCGGCCGCCGGTACGACGGGCGACCGCCAGCACCGCCTCCACCGCCCGCCGCTCCGCCGACGGCGGCCGGGAGTCGAGGAAGTCCCGGTAGCGGGCGGACGCCGGGGCCGGCCGTAGCTCGGCCGGATCCTCGGCGTGCACCAGGAAGAGCGCGTCCACGGCGGCCAGCGCCCGGCCCAGCCCGGCCGGGTCCAGCGGCGGGAACTCCGGCACCCCCGAGTCGACCAGGAACGCCTTGAAGCCGAGGACCCCCGCGGCGGCGAGGGCCGGCAGGTCGGCGAGATGGTCGGGCACCGCCCCGCCCCAGAAGCCGACGTCGACATGGCAGCGGTCCCGGGCCGCCGCCCGCTTGTCACGCAGCGCCGGCACGGTGACCGTCGGCGGGACCGAGTTCAGCGGCATGTCGACGATGGTGGTGATGCCGCCGGCCAGCGCGGCCCGGGTCGCCGTCCGGTACCCCTCCCACTCGGTCCGGCCCGGCTCGTTCACGTGCACGTGCGTGTCGACCAGGCCGGGCAGCAGCGCCAGGGTGCCCAGGTCCACACCGGGCAGGTCGTGGTATCCGGCGATCGCGGCGATCCGACCGTCGCGGATCCGGACCGCCGCCGGGCGTTCACCGTCGGGCAGCAACACCCGGCGGGACCGCAGCACCAGTTCGTCGTCCACCCGGTCCGCTCCCCTCACGTCGTCGGCAGGGTTGGCGCCGTCCACGCGCCAGCACCCTCACAGCGCCAGCAGGTCGACACGGTCGAACCCGATCTCGGTCGGGGCCAGCGCGCCACAGTCCAGCCCTCGCAGCAGGAACGCGGCGAGCGCGCGGGCGGTCGCCGGCTCGTCCAGCACCCCGGTGGACCGCCGCCCGAGGTACGCCCGCAACCGCCGCACCGCCGCCGCCCGACCGTCCCGGAAGAACCCGTACGTGGCGGCGTACCGGGTCGGCAGTTGGGCCGGATGCAGGTCCCAGCCCTGGTAGAAGCCACTCTCCAGGGAACGGCGGACCAGGCCGGCGTGCAGTGCCCAGCCGGCGTGCACGGCGCTGCTGTCGCCGACCGGCAGCACGTTTGTCGAGCCGTCGCACAGGCGTACCCCGGTCTCGGCGGCGGCGACCTGCATCACGGCCTTGGCGAAGTCGGCGACCGGGTGCGCCAGACTCTGCTGGGCGGCCGCCACCCCGCACGCGGTGCTGTAGTCGTAGGTGCCGTAGTGCAGCCCGACGCACCGACCGTCGGCGGCGTCGATCAGCCGGGCCGGGGTGGCCAGGCCGTCCGGGCCCAGCACCGCGGCCGGGACCTCGATCTGGATCTCGAACCGCAGCCACCCGGTCGGCAGGCCGTACGCGGTCTCCAGCCGGCCGCAGAGCAGCGCCATCGCCGCCGCCTGTGCCGGCACGGAGACCTTCGGCAGGGTGAGCAGGAAATTCCCGGGCGGCGAGCCGCCGGCGTCGAGCAGCGTGTCGAGCAGGAGGTCGAGGGTACGCACCGCCCGGTGCCGTCCCGCCCCGGTCAGGCTCTTGACCCGTACCCCGGCAAACGGAACCGGGGCGGTGGCGAGCAGCCGACCGGCGGCCCGGGCCGCGGCGTCCTCGGTCGGGTCGTCCCGGGTCCCGTAGCCGTCCTCGAAGTCGATCCGCAGGTCCTCGATCGGCTCCCGGCGCAACTTGTCGACGACCCGCTCGTGCAGCTCCGCCGGGTACGGCAGCGGTGGATGACGGTCCAGCGCGGTCAACGCGGCGGCGCCCCACTCGGCCACCAGGTCGGGGCCGCACCGGTCGGCGGGTACGTAGACGGTGTGCACCGGCTGGCGGTCCCGCCGCTCACCCGGATACCGGCGCCGCAGTTCGGCGTCGACCGGACCGAGCCGGTGGTCCAGTTCGGCGTAGACGTCCCTGGTGAGCCGGCCCATCAACAGGTCCCGGTGAGGTGTTCGGGACGGACCGGCACCTGGGTCAGCGGCAGTCCGGTGGCGTCCCGGATCGCCGCGACGATCGCCGGGGTGGCGGAGATGGTCGGCGGCTCGCCCACCCCACGCAGCCCGTACGGCGCGTGCGGGTCGGCGAGTTCCAGCACGTCGACCACCATCGGCGGGACGTCGAGAATGGTCGGGATCAGATAGTCGGTGAAGGATCCGTTGCGGATCACCCCGTCGACCACCCGCAGTTCCTCCATCAGCGCCAGGCCGAGGCCCTGGGTGGTACCGCCGTGGATCTGGCCGCGCACCGCCCGGGGGTTGACCGCCCGGCCGACGTCCTGCGCGGTGGCGATCTCCACCACCCGGACCAGCCCGAGTTCGAGGTCCACGTCGACGGTGGCCCGGTGCGCGGCGAAGGCGTACTGCACGTGCGCGTCGCCCTGCCCGGTCACCGGGTCGAGTGGACGGGTCGGCCGGTGCCGCCAGGTCACCGTCTCCTCGACCGGACCGGCGGCGAGCAGGTCGACCAGGCTGGCCAGCACCTGGCCGGCGTGGTCCCGCACCTGTCCGCCGACCAGGTCGGTCCGATCCGGCGCCGGCCCGGGCAGCCGGGCCAGCAGCCGGGCCCGGACCGCCCGACACGCCTGTCGGACGGCACCGCCGGTCATGTACGTCTGCCGGGACGCCGACGACGACCCCGCGCTGCCGACCGTGGTGTCCGCGGTCGCCACCACCACCCGCTCCACCCCCAGTTCGGTCCGGGCGATCTGCGCCTGCACGGTGACGAGTCCCTGCCCGACCTCGGCGGCGGCGGTGTGCACCAGGACGGTCGGCTCGCCGCCGAGCAGTTCCAGCCGGACCCGGGCGGCGGCGGAGTCGTCGAAGCCCTCGGAGAAGCAGACGTTCTTGATCCCGACCGCGTAGCCGACACCGCGCCGGACCTGGTCGACGGTGGTGGTGCCGCCGGTCCCGCCGGGCAGTTCCCGGGGGTCCGGGCCGGCCGGCGGCGGGGGTGGCCGGTCCCGGACCAGTCCCAGCAGCCGGGCCACCGGGGCCGGCCCGTCCACCCGCTGCCCGGTCGGCAGCACCGAACCCTCGGTCATCGCGTTGCGGACCCGCAGCTCGACCGGGTCCAGTCCGAGCGCCTCGGCGAGCCTGTCCAGTTGCGACTCGTAGCCGAAGCACGCCTGCACCGCGCCGAAGCCGCGCATCGCCCCGCACGGCGGATTGTTGGTGTGCACCCCGTACGCGTCCACCGTCACGTTCGGCACCTGGTACGGCCCGACGCCGAGACTGGCCGCGTTCGCCACCACCGCCGGGGTGGTCGAGGTGTACGCCCCGCCGTCGAGCAGGATCCGGGCCCGGACGTAGACGAGCCGGCCGTCCCGGGTCGCCCCGTGCTCGTACCGCAGGGTCGCCGGGTGCCGGTGCACGTGGCCGACGAACGACTCCTCCCGGCCGTAGACCATCCGCACCGGCCGGCCGGTGCGCAGCGCCAGCAGACTCGCGTGGACCTGCATCGACAGGTCCTCGCGGGCGCCGAACGCGCCGCCGACCCCGGCCAGGCTGAGCCGTACCAGTTCGACCGGCAGGCCGAGCGCGGCGGCGACCTGCCGCTGGTCGGCGTGCAGCCACTGGGTGGCGACGTACAGCTCGACCCCGCCGTCCGGGGCCGGTACGGCGAGCCCGGACTCCGGACCGAGGAACGCCTGGTCCTGCATACCGACCTGGTACTCCCCGGTGACCACCACCTCGGCGGTCGCGTCCGGGTCACCGCGCCGGATCGGTACGTGCCGGACCAGTCGGCCGGCGGCCAGTGCCGCCTCCGGGTCGGTGACCGGTGTACGCACCGCGTAGTCGACCCGGATCAGCGTCGCGGCCCGGCGGGCGGTCTCCGGGTGGTCGGCGGCCAGCACCGCCACCGGTTCACCCTGGTAGCGAACCTCGTCGATCGCGAGGACGGGCTGGTCGGCGACCTCCAGCCCGTAGTACCGGTCGCCGGGTACGTCGGCCGCGGTCAGCACCGCGTACACCCCGGGTACGGCCAGCGCGGCCGTGACGTCGATGCCGTCGATCCGGGCCGCCGGGTACGGGCTGCGCAGCGTGACGCCGCACAGCATGTGCTCGGCCCAGAGATCGGAGGAGAAGGCAAACTCGCCCCGGACCTTCAGCGTCCCGTCGGGGCGTACCGGACTGCTCCCGATCCCACCCCCGGTCGCCCCGACCGTGGGCGCCACCACCGGCGGTCCGGTCATCGGCGCGCTCCCCGGGTCAGGGTCCGGTGTGCCCGTCGGGTACGGCGGACCAGCTCGTGTTCGTCCACTGTGCGCAGTTCACCGCCGACCACCACCGGCTCGCCGCCGACCAGCAGCAGTTCGAGCGGGGCGGGCGGACCGAGGACCAGCGCGGCGACCGGGTCGCTGATCCCGGCGTGGCCGAGCCCGTCCAGCCGCCACAGCGCCACGTCGGCCAACTTGCCGACCTCCAGCGACCCGAGCTGGTCGGCCCGGCCGAGGCACCGGGCGCCGCCGATGGTGCCCAGCGCCAGCGCCTCCCGGGCGGTGAGCGCGCCCGGACCGCCACGCAGCCGGGCCGCGTAGAGCGCCTGCCGCAACTCCGGACCGAGCTGGTTCGCCTCCTGCGAGGCCGGGCCGTCGACCCCGAGCCCGACCGGTACGCCCCGGTCCAGCAGCTCCCGGACCCGGGCGGTGCCGGCACCGAGCCGGGCGTTCGAACTGGGACAGTGCGCGACGGCGGTGCCGGTGCTGGCGAGTCGGTCCAGCGCGCTGTCGTCGAGATGTACGGCGTGCGCGAGCCAGACGTCCGGGCCGAGCCAGCCGAGCTGTTCGGCGTACTCGACCGGGGTGCAGCCGTGCGTGCGCCGGCAGTACTCCTCCTCGTCCACGGTCTCGGCGAGATGGGTGTGCAGCCGTACTCCCCGACGCCGGGCCAGCGCGGCGGCCTCGACCATCAGCTTCCCGCTGACACTGAACGGGGAGCAGGGCGCCACCGCGACCCGGACCATGGCGTCGTCGGCCGGATCGTGGAACCGGTCGATCGCCTCCTCGGTGGCGACCAACGCGGCCTCGGTCTCCTCCACGATTCCGTCCGGGGGCAGCCCGCCCTCGGCGGCGCCGAGGTCCATCGAGCCCCGGCAGGGGTGGAACCGCAGGCCCACCTCGGCCGCCGCCGCGACCTGCGCGGCCATCAGGTCGCCGGCGTCGCGGGGATGGATGTAGTGGTGGTCGGTGCTGGTGGTGCAGCCGTGCAGGGCGAGCCAGCCGAGTCCGGCGGCGGTGGTCGCCGCGACCACGTCGGCGTCGAGCCGGGCCCAGACCGGATAGAGGGTGCGCAGCCAGTCGAACAGCCCGTCGTCCTGGGCCAGTCCCCGGGTCGCCCACTGGTAGAGGTGGTGGTGGGTGTTGACCAGGCCCGGGGTGACGAGGCAACCGGTGCCGTCGACGCGGCGTACCGCGCGGTGCCGGCGGCCGGCATGGCCGGGGCCGACCGCGACGATCCGGCCCGCGTCGACCACCAGGTGCCCGTCCGGGTACTCGGTGCCGGCCGCGTCGACCGTGGCCACCGCGCAGTTCTCGATGACGATCACGGTCCCTCCCGCCGTCCCTGGTCCGGCCGCCCGTCGTCCCCACCGTCCCGCAGCCGGCCCTCCGGACCGTCGTCCCCACCGTCCCGCAGCGCGGCGAGCCGGACCGCGGCCAGGATCGCCTCGTATCCGGTGCACCGGCAGAGGTTGCCCGCCAGCGCCTCCCGGATCTCCGGGTCGGTCGGATCCGGGTGCCGTTCCAGCAGGTCGTGCACCGCCACCACCAGGCCCGGCGTACAGAAACCGCACTGCACCGCACCGGCGGCGACAAACGCCCGCTGCACCGGGTGCAACCCGTCCGCCCCGACCGGCAGCCCTTCGACGGTCACCACCTCGCGGCCCTGCGCCTGGCCGGCCGGGACCAGGCAGGCGCAGACCGGCCGCCCGTCCAGATAGACCGTGCAGGAGCCACACTCACCCTGCTCACAGGCGTTCTTCGCGCCGGGCAGGCCGAGCCGTTCGCGGAGCACGTACAGCAGGCTCTCCCCGGCCCACACGTCGTCGGCCCGCCGCGGTTCACCGTTGACGACGCAGCTGATCCTCATTCCGCACCACCGTTGCGGTACGCCGTCCAGGCCCGGTCCACCATCCGGCGGGCCAGTACGCCGAGCGCGTGCCGGCGGTAGGCCGCGGTGCCGCGTACGTCGTCGATCGGGCTGGCCGCGGCGGCGACCAGTTCGCCGAACCGCCGGGTCAGCGACTCGGGCAGCGGTGCCCGGGTCGCCCAGGGGAGTTCGGCGGCGAGCAGTTCCTCGGCGGCCGGTGCCCGGACCGGGGTCGGGGCGGCCGAGCCGATCCCGGTGCCGACCCGCCGGGTCCCCGGGCGCAGGGCCAGGGCGAACGCGCAGACAGCGATCACCATCGCGTTCCGGGTGCCGACCTTGGCGAACCGTTCGGGTCCGGCGGCCGGCGGCACCAGCACCGCCGCGATCAGCTCGTCCGGGGCGAGCACGCTGCGTTTCGGCCCGGTGCAGAACTCGGCCACCGGCACCCGGCGGACCCCCCGGACCGAGCCGAGTTCGACCACCGCGTCGGCGGCGAGCAGCGGCGGGAACGTGTCCCCGGCCGGCGACGCCGAGCCGAGGTTGCCGCCGACCGTGCCCCGGTTGCGGATCTGCGCCGAACCGACGGTCCGGGCCGCCATCGCCAACCCGGGCGCCCGCCCGGCCACCTCGGTGACGATCCGCCGGTACGGCACGGCCGCGCCGATCCGCAGCAGGTCGCCGTCGGTGCCCCAGTCGGCCAGTCCGCCGACCCGGCCCAGGTCGAGCAGGGCGGTCGGTCGGCGGCGGGCGAGGTTCAGCTCCACCATCACGTCGGTGCCGCCGGTCACCGGCACCGCCTCCGGGCGGTCGGCCCGCACAGCGAGCGCCTCCGCCCAGTCCGTCGGTTGCAGGAAGTCCATCAGTCCGCGCTCCTCCGCGCCGGCCCGGCCACCCCCGGGCGGTCGGCCCCCGCCTCGGTGCTCCGGGTCACCGTCGCCTCGATCAGCCCGTACGGCCGGTCGGTGGCGACAAAAACCTCGCCCGGGTTGTCCAGCCCGAACGGCGTCAGGTCGACCAGCAGGTGGTGGCGGTTCGGCAGGGTCAGCCGCACCTCGGCGACCTCGGGACGGGTGTCGAGCACCCGGTGCCCCATCGCGTACAGGGTCTGCTGCAACGACCGGCTGTACGTCTCGACAAACGCTCCGACCAGTGCCGCCCGGACAGCTTCGTAGGACCCGGCCCAGTCCCGCCCCGCCCAGTCCCGCCCACCGCCCGGGTCGTCGTGCCGCCAGGTCGCCTCGACCTCGGTGGCCAGGATCCGGTCGTCGGTCTCCGGCAGGGTCGTGTACGGATCCCGGACGTAACCGGAGAACTCCGAACCGGCGCTGTTCAGCAGCACCAGCCCGGTCAGCCCCGACTCGACCACGGTCTCCTCCCCGGTCACCGTCACCGTCGCGGTACGGGTCTGGGCACCGTCCCGGGCGAAGGAGTGCGGGCCGAGGCGTCGCCAGCCGTGTTCGGCCAGGGTCACCCGGGCCCGGGTGATCGCCGGTTGGCTGTCGACGAAGTGCCGGGCGAGCCGCAGCCCGAAGTCCTCGACCTGGTCGACGCCGTGGCGGCGGGCGAAGGCGTACACGGTGTTCTTCTGCGAGTCGGTGGGCAGCAGCCGACTGTTGTCGCCGGTCAGGTGGGTGTCCGCGAGGTCGCCGGCGAGGGTCACCCCGACCGTCAGGTCCCGCAGGTCGTGCCGGGGGCCGGCCCGGTCCACCCGGACCAGCCGCACCTCGGCCTTGCCGTACTGGTTGGCGCCGAGCACGATCCGCACCGTGCCCTCCCCTCGTCGGGTCAGCTGCCGCGGTAGGTGGTGTAGCCGTACGGGCTGATCAGCAGTGGCACGTGGTGGTGCTGGTCGGGGTCGCCGACCTGGAACGCGACGACGATCTCCGGGAAGAACGCCGCCCCCGGCGCGTAGTGCGGCGCGATCTGGAACACCAGCCGGTAGCCGCCGCCCTGCCGGCCTCGCAGTGGTGCGTGGTCGAGCGCGGGGGTCCAGTCGCGTAGCCGCCCGTCGGCGTCGGTCCGGCCGTACCCGACGGTCGTCCAGCCGCCGCTGTCCCGCCGGTCCAGCCGTACCTGGAGACCGGCGGCCGGCTGCCCGCTCGTGGTGTCCAGCACGTGGGTGGAGATCCGCACCTGCCCCGGGGTCGTGGTCACCGCCGCTCACCCTCCCCGACCGGGTCGAGCAGCCTGCGCAGCCGCAGGAGCACGATCCGCCGCAGTTCCTCACGCACCACGGCCCGCTCGGTCCCCGGATCGTTACCGAGCCGCTCCCGGGCGGCGGCGAGCAGTTCGGTCTCACCACGCCCGTTCGCGAAGACCAGGAACAGATGGCCGAACCGTTCCTCGTACGCGCGGTTCACCTCGACCAGCGCGGCCCTGGTGCGGTCGTCGGCACCGTCCACTCCGGCCTGTTCCCGTCGCGACCATGCCGCCTCCCGGCCGGCGCCGGTCGGTCGCTCGCCGATCCGCGGATGCGCGGCCAGCGCCCGTAGGACGTCGTCCCAGCCGAGCCCCTGCAGCGCGTGGTCGGCGACGGTGAGCACCGCCGCCAGGTCCGGGTACGGCCGACCGGCCACCACCGTCCGCGCCCATTCCGGTACGGCGCAGCAGCCCATCAGTTCCCGCTCGACCCGCTCGGCGCGGTCGCGGTTGAAGCCGTCCACCATGCCTCCCCGGAAAGTGGAGCCGTTCCTGTCACGTCCGGGAAGGCCCCCGCCCGACACCGCTGGTGTGTGGATGCGAGAAGTACAGCAGCCGGTCCGGCGTCGGGTGAATCGGTGGGAGCACCGAAACCGGCCCGGTCGGCCGTATCGTTTTCGTAGATTCCTCCAACCGACCTCGCCCGGGGGCGGAAGGGTTCGGCGATGCGACTGCACGAGGCGCTGGACAGACCCCGGTTACGGCTGACCGTGCTCACCGGCGCGGACGACCTGGATCGCCAGGTCAGCCGGGTGTACGTCACCGACCTGCCCGATCCGCGCCGGTACCTGACCGGAGGCGAGATCGTGTTGACCGGGCTGATGTGGCGGCGGCGGGCCGCCGACTCGGAGCGGTTCGTCACCGCCTGTGCCGCCGCCGGGGTCGCCGCGATCGGCGCGGGTGACGCGGCGTACGGGTCGGTGCCGGTCGACCTGGTCGCCGCCTGCCGTCGGCACCGGGTGCCGCTGTTCGAGGTGCCGGTCGAGGTGTCCTTCCGGGACATCATCGACGAGGTCACCCCGACGCTGTGGGCTCGTCGGGCGACCGGGCTGGCGAACGTGGTCGGTCGGTACCGCGGTCTGGCGGCCGCGATGGCCGGCGGCGCCCGGCTGACCGACCTGCTCCGGCCGGTCGCCGCCGACCTCGGCGTCCGGTGCTGGGTGTTGACCCCGACCGGACGGATCGTCGCCGGCACCGGGCCGCTCGCGCCGGAGACCCGCGGGAGGCTGGCCGGTACCTTCCTCGGCACCGGGCGGCTGCCGGCCGGAATCGACCTGGACGGTCGGCGGATCTGGCTGACGGCGGTGCCCGGGCGGCCGGAACACCGGCTCGCCTCCTGGCTGCTGGCCTGTACCGCCCTGACGCCCGACAGTGTCGGGCCGCAGCGCACCGCGCCGGCGGGCGACGGCACGGCCCTGCCGGAGGCGGCGGCCGAACTTGTCAGTCTGGTCAGTCTGGAACGGGCACACGCCGACGAGACGGCCCGGGTGGAACGGCGGCTGGCCGACCAGTTCGGCCTGGCCCTGGCGTCGGCCGCGGGTCCGGCGGAGCTGCGGGCCGGTCTGTCCTCCGGTGGACTGGCTCCACAGTCGACCCTGCTGGTGGTGGCGGTCCGGCTGACCGGACTCGGTACGCCGCCCGAGCTGACGGTCGCGGTCACCGAGGAGATCGTCCGGTCGGTCGCGACCCCGGCGCTGGTCACCGGGACCGCTCTGCCCGACGTCGTCCTCGGCGTCCTCAGCGTCGCGCCGAACCGGGTGGCCGAGGTCGGTGACACGATCCGGGCGGCGGTCGGCGGCCTGGCGCCGGGGCTCGGTACGGGTCGACTCGCGGTCGGGATCAGTGGTCCGGCCGGCGACGCGGGTGCCCTGCCGGGCGCGGTCGAGCAGGCCCGGCACGCCCTGAACACCGCGCTCGCCGACCCCGGTGCCACGGTGGTCGTCTCGGCCGGTGACCTCGCCTCACACCTGTTGCTGCTTTCCGGTGTACCGCCGGAGGCCCGACGGGCGTTCCGGGACCGGGTTCTCGGTCCGGTCCTGGCGTACGACAGGGCACACGACAGTGACCTGGTCGCCACCCTCGACGAGTTCCTGGCCTGTGCCGGTTCGTGGACCCGTACCGCCGCCCGGCTGCATCTGCACGTCAACACGCTGCGGTACCGGATCGGCCGCATCGAGCAGCTCACCGGCCGGGACCTCTCCCGGTTCCCGGACCGGGTCGACCTGTACCTCGCGCTCCGCCTGCCGTACTGAGTCGGGCCCGCCCGCCGGCGCCTTCCGGGCCGCTCTGACGGCGGGCCGCGACCGTCTCAGCGTAGCGGCGGAACGTCCAGGTCGGTGTCGTCCGCGACGTCGGCACAGGGTACGACCCGCAGCTGTGCGCCCCGCTCGCGCAGGTAGAGCCGGGCGCCGACGTCTCCGACGGCGGACGAGACGACGCCGGGCCAGTGGTCGCGGCCGAGGAGCACGGGGTGGCCGCGCCGGTCGCCGTAGCCGGCGGTCGCCAGCACCGTCGGGCCGGCGAGGTCGGCCAACCGACGGACCGCCTCGGGGGTGACCCCCGGCATGTCGACCAGGAGCACGATCGCGGCGACCGCGTCCGTCCCGGACAGGGCGGTCAGGCCGACACGTAACGACGAGGCCATCCCGGTCGACCAGTCCGGGTTCTCCACCGGTACGGCGTCGCCGAGTTCGGCCTGCCGACGGACCGTCGCGGCGGCCGCGCCCAAGACCGGCACGACGGGGTCGCAGCCACCGTCCCGGGCGACCCGGAGGGCCCGCTCGATCAGGAGTCGCCCGTCGAGCCGGACCAGTGCCTTCGGTCCGCCGTACCGGCGACCGGCTCCGGCGGCCAGCACCAGTCCGGCGACCCGCACCGCTTGACGCGGCGGCGGGGTTGGCACGACGGAGTCCACGTACGGAGCCTAGTCAAGCCGGAAAATTGGGGGAATTTATTCCTTTTGGTGAAGGAGGCGAAGATTATCCATCAGCCGTTCGGCTAGATTTCGTGGAGACTAACGGTCTAGAGTGATGACCTGAACGGGCCACCAGACGCGCCCATCCACAGACGCCCACGACCCACAGACGCCCACACGCTCGGTGCAGGGAGGACCACCATGACCGCGACCAGCAACCGGCAAGTAGTCACACCCCACACCACCGCAACCCCCGACCCGGCCACCCTCACCGACAGCGCCACCAACCTCCTGCACACCCTCGCCGCGCTGCCCACCAACCACCCCGACCGGGCCACCCTGCGCGACAAGACCATCGAAGCCTGGCTCCCCCTGGCCAACCACCTCGCCCACCGCTACAGCGGACGCGGCGAACCCACCGACGACCTCACCCAGACCGCCGCCATCGGCCTCATCAAAGCCATCGACAAGTACGACCCCAGCCGCGGCGTCGACTTCGCCGGCTACGCCATCCCCACCATCATCGGCGAACTCAAACGACACTTCCGCGACCGCACCTGGGACATCCGCGTCCCCCGCCGCCTCCAGGAACTCCGCCTCGCCATCAGCGAAGCCAACAGCAACCTCCTGCAGACCCTCGGCCGCTCCCCGACCGTCACCGACATCGCCCACCACCTCAACCTCACCGAGGAAGAAGTCCTCGAAGGCCTCGAAGGCGCCCGCGCCTACAACGCCGTCTCCCTCTCCACCCCCACCGGCGACGGCGACCGCACCACCGAACTCGGCGACCTACTCGGCGCCGACGACAACGAATACGAACTCGCCGAACTCCGCGTCGCCCTCGGCCCCGCCCTCGCCACCCTCGACGAACGCGAACAGAAAATCCTCACCCTCCGCTTCTACGGCAACCTCACCCAGTCCCAGATCGCCGAACAGATCGGCGTCTCCCAGATGCACATCAGCCGCCTCCTCGCCCGCGCCCTCAGCAAACTCCGCAACCAACTCGCCGACGCGTACTGACCGGAACCGTTCGTTTCCCGGGGGAATAGAAGGCCCGGGTGGGGTGCCAAGGGCGTCGGCACCCCACCCGGGCCTTCACCTGTCAACCGGCCCCACCCGGGTGGGCGGGGCGAGACCGGAGGCACCGGTGCGACACTGAACCGGTGCCGCTGCCCGACCCCCTTCCCGACCTGCCGGTCCGGGGCGTCCTTCCCACCCTGACCCGCGCGGTGCACGATGTCGGCGTCGCGGTCGTCGTCGCGCCGCCCGGCACCGGCAAGACGACGCTGGTTCCGCTGGCCCTGGCCGACCAGGTCGAGGGTCGGGTGGTGATCGCCCAGCCGCGCCGGGTCGCCGCCCGGGCCGCCGCCGCCCGGATGGCCGACCTGCTCGGTGAGCGGGTCGGTGACACCGTCGGGTACGTCGTCCGGGGCGAGCGCCGGACCAGCCGGCGGACCCGGATCGAGGTGGTCACCACCGGCCTGCTCGTGCAGCGCCTCCAGCACGATCCGGAGTTGGCCGGCACCGACGCGGTGCTGCTCGACGAGTGCCACGAGCGGCAGCTCGACTCTGATCTGGCGCTGGCCTTCGCGATCGAGGCCCGGACCGCCCTCCGCCCCGAGCTGCGGCTGTTGGCGATGTCCGCGACCGCACACGACGAGCGGCTCGCCGCGCTGCTCGGCGGACCGACCGGACCGGCGCCGGTGGTACGGGCCGAGGGTCGTACCCATCCGGTGGAGGTGGTCTGGGCGCCGCCGAGCCGGCCGGTCGATCCGCCGCACGGCCTGCGGGTCGACCCCCGGCTGCTCGACCACGTGGCGGCCACCGTCCGACGGGCGTTGGCCGAGCAGGACGGCGATCTGCTGGTCTTCCTGCCCGGGGCGGGCGAGATCGGCGGCGTCGCCGCGCGGCTCGCCGACCGGCCGGACGGTGTCGACCTGGTCACCCTGCACGGCCGACAGTCCAGCGCCGATCAGGACACCGCGCTGCGCCGACCGTCGACAGCCCGGCGGCGGGTCGTGCTCGCCACCGCCGTCGCCGAAACCAGCCTGACCGTCCCCGGGGTACGGGTGGTGGTGGACGCCGGTCTGAGCCGGGTCGCCCGGACCGACCTGGCGCGGGGACTGGGCGCGCTGGTGACGGTGCCGGTGTCCCGGGCGGCGGCGACCCAGCGGGCGGGACGGGCCGGACGCCAGGGACCGGGCCGGGTCTACCGGTGCTGGTCGGAGGCGGACCACGAGCGGCTGCCAGCGTACCCGGAGCCGGAGATCGCGGTCGCCGACCTCACCGGTTTCGCCCTCCAGCTCGCCTGCTGGGGGCACCCGGACGGGGCCGGGCTGGCGCTGCCGGAGCAGCCGCCGGCCGCCGCCATGCAGGTCGCCCGGGCCACCCTCGACGCGCTCGGTGCCGTGGGTCCGGACGGTCGGGCCACCGCGCGGGGCCGGGCGATCGCCGCCGTCGGTACGCACCCACGGCTGGCGCGGGCGCTGCTGGACGGGACCCGGCCGCTGGGTACCCGCCGCGCGGCCGAGGTGGTCGCGGTGCTCTCCGAGGCCCCGACCGGTACCGACGACGTGGTGACCGCCTGGCGACGGCTGCGCACCGGCACGGACGACGCCAGCCGACGGTGGCGGGCCGAGGTGCGCCGGTTGCGGGCCGCGCTCGACGAGCCGCCGGGACCGGAACGGACGACGGATGCCGGACGGGACGACAGCCCGGGGCGGGACCTCGGCAGCGGCCCGGTCAGCGGACCGGCACTCCCCGACGACCTGGCCGCCGGGCTGCTGGTCGGGCTGGCGTACCCGGAACGGTTGGCCCGGGTCCGGCAGCCGGGCGCGACGACGTACCTGATGGCCGGTGGCACCGCCGCGGATCTGGCGCCCGGGTCGGGGCTGGCGGGTACGGAGTGGCTGGCGATCGCCGTCGCGGACCGGGCACCCGGCCGGCGGGGCGCACTGGTCCGGCAGGCCGCGGTGATCGACGAGGCGACGGCCCGGGAGGCCGGCGCCGCGCTGCTCCGGGAGGATCGGGAGATCGCCTGGTCGGACGAGGACGGCGCGGTGCTGGCCCGGGACCTGACCCGGCTCGGCGCCATCGTCCTGGTGGACCGCCCGCTGACCCGGCCCGATCCGGCCGCCGTGACGGCGGCGCTGCTCGACGGGCTGCGGCGGGTGGGACTGTCGCTGCTGACCTGGACCCCGGCGGCGCGCGGGCTGCGGGACCGGTTGGCCTTCTGCCGGTACGCCCTCGGCCCGCCCTGGCCGGAGGTGACCGACGCGGCGCTGCTGGACCGGGCCGACGAGTGGCTCGGGCCGGACCTGGTCACCGCGCGGCGCCGCGCCGACCTGGCCCGGATCGACGTCGCGACGGCACTCCGGCGCCTGGTGCCGTGGGCGCAGGCCGCCCGGCTCGACGAGGTGGCCCCGGAGCGGCTGCCGGTGCCGAGCGGTTCGCGGTACCGGGTGGACTACACGGATCCGACCTCGCCGGTGCTGGCGGTCAAGCTCCAGGAGACCTTCGGCTGGCGGGAGGCGCCGCGGATCGCCGACGGGCGGGTACCGGTCCTGCTCCACCTGCTCTCCCCGGCCGGTCGGCCGGTGGCGGTGACCGGGGATCTCGGCTCGTTCTGGCGGACCGGCTATCCGCAGGTACGGGCGGAGCTGCGGGGCCGCTATCCCCGGCATCCGTGGCCCGTCGACCCGGCCGACGCCGCGCCGACCCGGCAGCTCCGCCCCCGGCGTGGTTAGCCGGGTGACGGTGGACGGGTGATCGTCCTGTGCCGGGCCGGACGGCAGCGCCGAGCTCCGGGCTAGTGTTCTGTCTCAGTTTTGAGTAGTCGCTTGTTGGAAGGCTACTCGTCCACGTCGGACCTTGGCCAGGATCGATTCGGCGGTGGCGGTCCACACGAACGGCTTCGGGTCGTCGTTGTGCACGCGCAGGTACTCCTCGATCGCGGTGACGAGGTCATCCACGCTG